>CAVPKT010000001.1:0-29417 GCA_963705775.1 uncultured Solirubrobacterales bacterium
ACACGGGAAAACGCTCGTATACAACGGAGAGACCATTACGCCGGAACAGGTGCTTGGCCCACCACGCCGTGGTATCTCCCTTGCCTATATCACGGACACGCGCCCAACTCCCGCACTGCATATGCTTGCACGCGACGTTGACTTGCTCATTTGCGAGAGCATGTACGACGACCCGGCAGATTTGCCGCTGGCGCGACGACAGCCAATGAGACCTGCAGCCCCACCCAGCTACGAGCACCCAAGGCTTTGGCCGAGAGGGACTGGCGTCGAGCGCGCGGTCTCACGGCCGAGCGCGGAAGCTCGGCATCGTCTTCGCGCGCGACTACATCGGTCCGATCCTCCAGACCCAAACCCTAGGTGACCGGCCGACCGGGCTGCGTCAGGGTGAGCATCCATCCGAACGCCGACGAGAGCTGCCGCGAAGAAAGCGACGCGGATCGCTAAGTAGGAAGCTGCGCCGGCCTGCGCACCTACCGGTCTGCGGTTATCCCTTCATCCGCGCGCAGGCTCATCAGGTGTGGCAGGCCCGCCCGCGGCTGGCCATCCGACGGCCTGTGAGCGAGAGATGACGTCAAGAATTCGTTGGGCCGCATCTTTGGCGATCCGCATCTCCTCGGGCGACAGGTTCGATCCTGCCTCCACGGCATCGTGGACTGTCTTCACCGCGCCCAATTCATCCTTGAAAAGAAAGAACCACCGGTCCAGCGCTTTTAGTCGGGGATCACGAACGGTCTCGCCATCGCGCCGCTCTTCGGCCTGTAGCCGTTGAGCCGCGTCAACGAAGGGCGCAAGCTGACCCCAAACGGAGTCGAGCGCAGCCCGCGCGACCGACCTTTCGTCTAGTTTCGGCACCCGGAGGGACCAAATGGCCGGCGGGCGCGCTGAGCCCTGCGATTAACTGTCGGCATCTCTAGCTTCGAAGAGGTCGCGGGCGTACTGGGCAAACCCCTGGAGACGGTCATCGAGATCGGCGTCTCTCTCTAGGTGCCTAACTGCCGCCCTAGCCTCAAGCGTCCGCTCAAACGTTCCCACTCCTGGAATTGTAAAGCGGACGACGCCTTCCCCGTGAGGATGAGGAAAGCGAACACGACGCCGATGAGCAGAGCAAAATCAGATGCGGCGAGGGGCTCGCAATCACGAGCTGTCGGCTTAGTTCCATTGTAGAGGGCTATATCGTGGCACGACCCGAAGTGTTCAGGCGCGATGTGCGAGTAGACCCATCCGAAGCTGATCGCAATGAAAGCGATGGCAAACAAGATTCTTCGCACGTGTCGAGACTCTATGGCTTGTACCAGCGACAGCACGGATGTCGCGAGCGCTCCGTACTGCACGAACCAAATGGCGAGCGGCGGTCGTTCGACGGAACCAGTCCACCAACACATAGGGCCAGACGAGCGGAACAACGAGCCCTGCCAGAGAGACGGGTAGGGCCCAAAGCAAGTTCCCGACGCGCCGCTTTGCCACGTCCGCATGCTAGGGCGCGTTCGCCTTTGAGGCCTTGGGCATCTAGTCGCACGCCGACATTGTTCAGCACCGATTCTCGGCCGCTCTAATGCGCGGTCGCCCGACAGACACTCCCGGCGCAGGGCCGTCGAAAGGGCTCGAGTAAGGCCGTTAATCGGTGGGGGTGCATGATGAGCACCAGGTCCGCAGGGCCAGGATTGCGTGACCCAGAGCACCTGTAGAAGGTCCTGCCCGAGCCAGACGCCAGCCCGCGGCGAAGCATCGAGAGCCTCGTCCAGTGCGGGGTCGACAACCGGCGTGATCATTTCGCCGCGGGCCCCAGAGCTCGGCCGCGTCGTCATAGCCGGTGGCCAGCTGTGCCAATACGGCGCCACCCTCAGAGAGCTCGAGTCCCGATGCCCAAATCGCCGCTAGTCGCGTGACAGAAACGTCCGGCCGCAAAAGGGCGGGAACGATCTGCGTGTTGCCGGAAAGATCCAGGTGAACGGCACGATCGGTAGACCATCGATCCGCCGGAAGATCAGTTGTTCCGGACCGGCGCTCTCGTCGGGTTCGGTCATGCTGCCCTGAGCAGCGTCCGTTCAGGCTGAATCTCCCGTTGTGGAGACCACAGGAGGATCAGTATCGCGTACCGGTTGCAAAGTGCCTCCGCCTTGATCGCGACCTGCTCGTTATCCACGTCGGGCCAGGTGTACGTTGGCTCGCTTCCGCGCCCGTCAATGGCCATCAGAAATGGAAACACGTCTGCGCTGAGCGTCGAGGGCCATCCAACGCCAAACCGCTTCGTCCAGGCTGCGGATTGAGTTACCTCGCGACGGCGGTAGGTGAGGGGCGCTTGCGCGGGTGAAGGATCGAGGACAAGGCCGCACACGGAGCCTCGATGAGTCTCGACGTACTGCCGCAGTGTTGCCTGGAGTGATGCTCCAACAATGTCGGCGAGTTCGCTCACTGCACCCATACCGATCCGGTACTCGGCGGCCATCTTGCCAAAGCGAGTGCCCTGGAAGAGCAATTCGGCCGCACCTGGTTGGCTTCGCGTTCGAAGATACGACGCGTACCAGCTGAGAGCGTCAGGTCGTCGTCGGCGAATGCCAGATCCTGCTGCCAGTCGAAGATGTGGTGACAGGCTTCGTGCAGGCGGATGAACCAGCGTCTGCCCCTCGTGATCGATGGAGGGATCGAGGTGGACGATGTGCTCACGACGATCGAGCACCGCTCGCACCTTTCTTAGCCGAATGATCTCGACCGCCGCCTGCAAGTGCTTAGGCGCTCGACGGAGCCAGGACTCAGACAGGGGCCCCTGTTGCTGTTCTTCCAGCTCCGCGGTCCGGACCAGAGCATCCACCGGAGTTGGCCAACAGCCTGCCGCGTCCGCACGTTGGAGGAGATGCTCGGTCGCTTGAACAATCTCTTCGGCGTGGACAAGATCGTGGAGCATGTGGACGGAGATCAGGTGGCGGGAGTTCGATGCTGACTCCGGTACCAGCTCAGATACTTCGCGAGCTCCAAAGCCTCGTCCTCTGTGAGGTCCTCGCTGAGAGCGCGTTTGCCAACATGCTGTCGCCGACTGACGTGCGGTCATGCGATCCTCTCGGCACGACGTAGCCAGCAGCTCATCAGGTCGGAATAGGGCACGTTCAGCTGCAGAGCGTGCAGAACGTTGGGCGACGGAGCCTTCACGTGCCCTCGTTCGATCTTTTGTAGGTATGCAGCTGATACTCCGGCCTCGGCTACGTCTCGCAGACTACGGCCACGCATCTCGCGTACATCGCGGAGCCTCTCTCCTAGCTCTATGGCGGACATGCCTCTCCCTTCCGGCTGTTGTAGGTCGGAAACATTGTACACCATAGTTGACAGCCCTTCGCTCGTTCGCTATGGTTTCGCTCGTACACTCTAGTTGACAGCCATCGGAGGATCGACATGACCACGCAGGAACCGACGCTAGACACGAACGCCGACCCGGACACGATCAAGGCGACCGTCGTCTTTCCGATCTCTAGCGAGCCGCCGTTCCACGCCGACGAGCAGCGCAGCACGCCCGTGAGCGACCTGCTCCAGGCCGCGATGCAGCACTTCCACGTTGCGGCCGACGCTGAGCACACGTATTACTTCACGCACAAGGGGATGCGCATCGCGGACGGAACCCCAGTGGGGGACGTTGCGGAACATGCGAACGCCGTTCAGTTCACGCTCGTAAAGGAGCTCATTCAAGGGTGACGGGGCTCGACCTGGAAAGCCGTCTGACCCTAGATCAGGACGATGCTGCGGTCCGCGAACTCGTCCGGGAGTTTGGTGCCGAGTTGGTTCGAGATCCGGCTGACAGCGGCGTCTATTGGTTGAGGATGGTCCCAAGGCCGCACCAGATCGAGACGTTCGTGGCTCGCATCTCTTGGAGTCGCTACCCGTACGACCCGCCATCGGTCAAGTTTCCGGGACGGCGTCGGTGGTCGGCTGGATCTCACGGCGTCCGCACTGGCCGATCATCCCCGGATACCGCGCCGGCGCGTTCGATATTTGCCAACCCTTCACGGCCGAAGGTTTCGTGGCACACCCTGACTGGGTTTCCGGGCCGGAGGCCTGGCGCAGCAGCGGCAATCCATTTCTCTGGGTGGTCAGCACCCTCCTCCACGACATGACTGACCGCTATCAGGGACGATCGGGATGAACCCTCTCGTGATCACAGATGATGCGATCGAGACCGTGCTCGCACAGGTTAGGACCTGGGGAGTCCAGTCGCGAGACAGGCGCCTTCCTGCTCGCCGCTCTAGACCAGGTTGATCATGTCACGGGCGTTGCCATTCCGGAATCGTCCGGCGTCATGTCGTGCGAACGATCAATTCGGTGTATGCGGTCGACGATAGATCGACTCTTCACCTGGGCCGCTGAACACAAGGTACGCGTCCGGGCGCAAGTTCATAGCCATAGCTGCGACGCATTCCTGTCCCGAACAGACGTCCGACACGGGTTCAGCGTGGAAGGGTTCATCACGAGCGTGGTACCGAGATTTGCCTCCCCACCAGAAGATCCCGATGAGTGGGGATGGTGGATCTTTTCACGGGCCAATGGGCAACCATCGCAGGCCCGTCGATCATCGCCGGGCCAGCACAGACACTTTTTTTCGATGATCAACAAGTCCGTGTTTCCTGAGTACTCGCGCTCACTTCGGCTCGCAGAAGGCGTTACGCGGCGACCCGAGTCCGAGCTCCTCGCCGAGTTGGAGCGGAGCCATGTCCACCTTACGGTGGACGCGGGGCATCCCGGTGACGCGGTGGCAGCCGAACTCCTGTTGAGCACTCTGCGCCGATTACCCTGTCGCTTATCGCTCGACCCGACAGACCTACCGACGGACGCAATCCGACGAACCGAGTCAATCGTCGGGGCGATCGCGCCGAACCGGCCTCTGAAGGTCGAATCAGACTGTGCGGTACGGGCTGCACGTGCATGTCGGAGCGCACGGTCGAATGCCGCCATCAGCGGCGTGCCAGTCGGTCATGGGGCGCGGATCGGCCGCGGCATCGACCTGGGCGACGGCGGCGAGGCCAGCGGGCTCGGCGCCATGACGTGCGCATCGCTGCTGGCGGCCGAGATTTTCAAGGACCTCGCGCAAGTGCTGCCCGAACGAGCCGTCCGGCACGACTACCTAAGCTGGTGTCCGGTCACTCTTAGCGACTCCCCGGAAAACATCCCCGTCCGCGTCGTGCCACCGGGCGGCAAAGCCGACCTAGCGATTGTGGGTATCGGTGCCGTGGGCTCGGCTATGAGCCGGATTTCTCAATGTTCGGGTTACCGGGGCGACTGATTCTGATCGACCCTGAACGATTCACGTTCGAGAACCTGGAACGTATTCGGTCGGCACAGCGTCCGACGCAGCCAACGGCGTATGGAAAGTCGACCTCGCGGCCGGCCTTTTCAGCACCATGCAAGCGGTGACGCTTCCCGTGCCGGTCGAAAAAAGCAATCCGCGAAATTGATGCCGGGAAGCTTCGCTGGCCCAGGGTTGTGCTCGAGCGGCCTCGACTCGGCGCATGCGAGACGAGAGGCCCAGCGACTGTGGCCCGACCTCCTCTGCGATGGCGCTACGGGCGACACAGTCTGTGGGTTGCATCATGTCTCGTTCCGAACCACCGCTTGTTTGATGTGCTTGTTCCCCGTCCGGACCGATGGTGCTTCTGCAACGGAGCGGTTAGCCGCGGCGACGACGTTACCCGTCGAGATTTTGCGCTACGGAGATCAGCCACTTACACGTCACCATCGCACTCGCGGCACGAAATATGCGCGACAACCTCGAGAGTCACATCGGGGAGCCAATCTGCGGCCTGGCTGCCGCCATGGGCCTAACAGCCCTTCCCAGTGACGACTACCAGCCATCGGTCCCCTTTGTTTCACAACTAGCCGCGGAGCTCGTCGTTGGGCGGCTTATCGGAACTTGGCTTGGCGTCGCGCCCGGCCGAAACTTTCATCCAATTCGATGCCCTTCGCCAAGAACCCGCCACTCGACGGCCGAATGGCGCCCATCCAGTCCATCGTGCGTCTGTCAACAGAAAAGATGCGAGGTGCTTGCGGCCCCAGGAGCCTGAGGGCGCAGTCTGCATCAAGCCCTCAGTCATCTGACCGGCCGGACGCCCAACTAGACAGCTAAGTTCTTTTGCGGTGCACCGGGCGCATTGCTCTCAAAATCGTGCCAGCCTTGTTTGAGCCTTGAAGCAGGTCTGTCTGAAAGGCTCGCGCTACAAGCTCGGCGTCCTCCTTACGCGGCTGGTAGTGGAGGTACTTCATGGTCGTCTGGATGTCGGCATGACCCATCCATTCCTGCACGCCCTGATGTCCGCCTCGCGGATGATCCGCGTTCCAAAGGTGTGCCGTAGGTCGTGGAACCGCAGCGGGCGCAGCTCCGCGCGGCGCAGCGCTGTTCGTAGCGAGCGCTGAGAGCATCGCCATTCAGCGGCAGCCCTGAGTCGCCGGCGAACACGAAGTCATCGTCGCCGACGAACTGCTCGCGCTGTCCGAGCCGCGCGAGTGCCTCTGCTACGTCTGGGGCCATCGGCACGGCCCGTACCTTTCCGGACTTCGGTGTGGTCAGCTGCACGGCGGCGTAGCTTGCCCTCACCCGGATCGTCGACGTGTCGAAGTCGACATCACGCCACCGCAGCGCCAGGAGCTCGCTCCGACGCAGCCCGTGAACGCTGCGGTGAGGAAGATCGCCGCGTCGTGCTCGGACGACGCGGCCCGCACGAGCGCCATCACCTCCTCAGGCGAGAAGACCTCGATTTCCCCGCTGCGCGGAAGCCGGAAGCGATCGACGTTCGCAACCGGGTTCCGCGGAAGGCCGTAGATCTTGACCGCCCGACGAAAGATCGCGTGCAGGAGCACGAGCTGATGATTCTTCGTCTTGTTCGACAGCTTCTCTCGACCCTTTCAACAACCGGGGGTGTCGGCGCGCCAGCGCTGCGATTTCACCTTCGCCGATGTCCTCGATCCGCATCGTGCCCAACGTAGGTAGGAGATGGGCGTTGAGCATCGACCGGTAGTCCCGGATCGTCGACGGCTTGCAACCGCGGTCCTCCTCGGCGTAGCGCAGATACTCGCTCGCGGCATCTGCGAACGTTGCACCGATCATGAGTGCGGCCGACTCTCCCGCGCGCTGCGCCTCGACCAGCTTGTTTCGCAACCAGGCTTCGGCTGTTCGCTTCGTGAAGTAGCCGGCGGGCGGGCGGCCGGAGCCGCTCCAAGCCGGTCCAAGCATCTTCTGGGCCTGGCGGCCTGATGGCAATGAACGTCGCGTACCAGACCGGGCCCCGCTCGCTTCAGAGGACGACGGTTCCCGAACCCCACCTCATGACGCACAAATCGTACAGGATGTTCGTGACACGGTTGGGACACGTTTGCGCTCTCAACCAAACTCAGGCAAAGAAAAAGCCCCATTAGCTGGGGCTTTTCTATAGCGGGGGCGGGATTCGAACCCGCGACCTTCGGGTTATGAGCCCGACGAGCTACCAGACTGCTCCACCCCGCGGCGGAACAGATATTGATAGCAGACAAACCGTCCTTGTCTCAAGTCGGTCGGACGGACAATTCCAGCGGTGCCTCCAGCTGGTTTCGGGCCGCAGGGGGCGAACATCGTACGGCTGGCGGCTCTTAGTCATATGACCAAACACACTCACATCCGCTTGTATGCCCAAGACCCAGCACTAGAGGACTTCGCCGACGAGCTTCTCGAAGTTTTCGGCGTGCTCAATCGGATCGTCGCACGGATGATTCGAGCGGAAGGCGGTGGCCACCCCAGTCCGGATAGAGCGTCAATCCCAGACCTCGCCCGAAGCACGGTGGCGGAAGCGCTCAAGGGCGTGCAGCTCAGATACTCGCGACGAGACCTGAAGGTCGCTGTGTCGATCGTCGCTGAAGCGACTCAGGCGATTTCCGAGAACGCGTTTCTCGCCGACTCTGACCTGTTACAGGATGGCGGACCCGAGGGAGAACAAGGCCGAGCGGACGAATCATGACCTCGAAAGCCGAACGTGATGTGCGGGTTCCGGATCTACTGACGCAGCAGCGAGAACACCGTCGGGACCGAGGTGCCGCATAGCCCATCCGGACCGCACTCAATCTCGGCGGTCGACGAGACCAGCCCCAGCCGCACAGCCTCGTCGACCGCCCACCACATCGCGTCGCGGTCGACGTCGCCGAGACGCATGGCGAGCGCGTCCGGTGTCGCGGGCCCCAGCCGCAGGGCGCGCGCGATATCGCCGGGTGTGGGCGCGGGCATACCCACAATGGTAGGAGCGGTCCGCGCGTGGGATTCGCGCGGGCCGGCCATCTTCAGCTTTCGTGTCATGAGCTGTGAGCTCGGGACGGAGCTCCTGCGACGACCCAAAGTTGCCTCGCGTTGAGAAAAACTCGACGAGTTAGTTGGCCTGGTCTATACAAGGCGAATAGCCAAAACGATCATCGCCCATAGCGCCGATATGCCGCGACCCAGTCCCGCGCGATCAGAAGTCGGGCACGTGCGAGCTGCAGCTCACCTGAACAGACGAGGTCATGCAGCCTTCCCTCGAGCTCGTCCTTCGGGTTCAGGACATAGCTGCCCGGCGAGACATTCGCGTAATTGGGCTCTGGCCAGAGGTTGCGCGGATCGTTTGCCGCGCCGCCGAGTTCGAGCGGCACCAGATGGTCGTACTCGACCGTGCCCGGGTTGGCGGTGTCCCCGTACGCCGACATCGAGGCCTCTTTCTCGGGCTCGGTCACGCTCTCGGGCGGACGCACGCGGCCGGTGTAGCCACCCGGCCGGCAGATCGTCTCCGGGACGTTCGCCTGAGTCACAGCCGGATTGAGGGCGCCCGGCGTACAAGCGCGGTCGGGCTCGACGAACAGCCCCCGGCCGCGGTGCCGGCACGATCCCGCAGGAGGTTGTGGCTGTAGGCGATCGCGGGATGAGTCGCTGTACGCGAGGCCCGCCGTACGTGCGTAGAGATGTGGGTTGGCGCCGGCGAACGGCCCGGGCGACCCTGAACCAACCGGCACGGCGCAGCCAGTGACTGCCAGCACCGCAATAGCCAGTGGGAGTCTTCGCCAACCCACTCGCCAATCTTCACCCCGCCACCGCCCACAACCCCTCTCTGCCACACATTTGTTGCACCACCGCCGCGCACTTTTGACGTTTATGTCTTGATCCGTTACAGCGACCTGCCGCATCCTGTGGACATGGCAACGCTCAGCAGGAAGATCCAGGTCGAGCTCACGATGCGGCAGCTTCTAGAAGACCAGGGGCTGCCCGAGCCAGACGGCGTCGAGTACGGCTTCGGATGCATCCGCTTGTTCTTCGACGAGCCCAGGATCTGTCTCGTCATCGACATCGACGACCCGGAGAACGGCTACGGCGAGGGCAGCGCCGAGATCGAGGAGGCGAGCGCGGAGGCAGAACTGAACTGATAGCTCGAAAGCTGGGACCCTGGACGGGGAGGTACAGGTCCAGCGGCGGGTGGCGAGCTAGTGGTCGGCTACGACGCCGCCACCCGCCGATATCGCCCGACCGCGAGCGGGGCGAAGATCGCGACGATCACGACGGACCAGACGACCGCACCCCAGACGTTATTTCCGGGCGCGGGCGTCCCGATCCAGAGCCACCGCAGCGCGTCGACGATGATCGTGAACGGATTGACGTTGGCGAAGGCGCGGAGGACCGACGGCATCGAGTGGACCGGTACGAACGCTGAGGAGATGAACGTCAGCGGGAACACCGCGATGAACCCCGCCGAGTTCGCCGCTTCCGGCGACGAGACGAGCATCCCGACGAGCGCGAAGAACCATGAGAACGCATAGCCGAACACGAGCAGCAGGCCGATGCCGGCGACCACGTGCAGGAAGGAGGTGTGAAACGAGAACCCGATGATCAGACCGGTCACGAGCAGGATCGCCATCGAGAGCGCGTTCGTGAAGATGTCCGAGATCGTCCGGCCGGCGAGCACCGCGGCGCGGGCCATCGGCAGCGAGCGGAAGCGGTCAATCAGGCCCTTGTGGAGGTCCTCGTTCAGACCGAGGGCGGTGACGAAGCCGCCGAAGGCGATGTTCTGGACGATGATGCCCGGGATCAGGAACTCGGCGTACGGGATCCCGCCGGTGTTGATCGCGCCCCCGAACACGTAGCGAAACAGCAGCACGAACATGATCGGCTGGACGGTGAACGCGAGCAGGAGGTCCGGCGAACGCGGAAGGCGCATCAGGTTCCGCTCGGCGATGATCAGCGTGTCGGTCGCGAGGCGCTTCATGCGGCCGGCTCCTCGGCCCGAGGATCGGGCTCGCCGAGGTCCGCATTGCCATCGTGCGCGGCGCCGCCGTTTTCCTCGGCCCTGTGTCCGGTGAGAGTCAGGAACACGTCGTCCAGTGTCGGGCGGCGAATCACGATGTCGTCCACCCCCACGCCGGCTTCGCTCAAGCGCTGAACGGCCTCGGCGATCGCGCCGGTGCGCTTGCGGATGCTCAGCCGGACAACGTGGTCCAGGGCTTGCGGCTCGTCATCGGTCATCGCTCTCAGAGCCTCAACCGCTACGGGCGGATCGGCGTCGGGCTCGAGCCGCACGTCGAGCCGGTCGCCACCGACCTGTGACTTCAACTCATCAGAGGTTCCCTCGGCGATCACTTTGCCGTGATCGATCACGGCGATCTTGTCGGCCAGCCGATCGGCCTCATCGAGGTACTGGGTGGTCAGCAACACCGTCGCCCCCTCCGCGACCAGCCCCTCGATGACTTCCCACAGACTCAGGCGCGCCACCGGGTCGAGACCCGTCGTCGGCTCATCGAGGAACAGCACCGGCGGCTTGGCGACGAGCGCTCCGGCGAGGTCGAGTCGGCGGCGCATCCCGCCCGAGTACGTCTTGACCGGCCGTGAGCCCGCCTCGACCAGATCGAACCGGGAAAGGAGCTCTCTACCGCGCGCCTTTGCGGCACGTCGAGGCATCCCGTAGAGCCGCCCGAACATCGTCAGGTTCTCGAGACCCGTGAGGTTCTCGTCGACCGCGGCGTACTGACCCGCGAGACCGATCCGCTGCCGCAGACGGGCGGCGTCGGCGACGACGTCAAGGCCGTCGACGACGGCGCTGCCGCCGTCGGGTTGCAGCAGCGTCGTCAGCACGCGCACGACCGTCGTCTTACCCGCCCCGTTCGGGCCGAGCAGCCCGAGCACCGTCCCGCGCTCGGCGTCAAGATCGACGCCGCAGAGTGCGCGCACCGCGCCGTAAGACTTCTCGAGTCCCCTGACCGTGATCGCGGCGCCCGAGGCCGCGGTGGATTGCGCCGAGGTCCCCGCCCCGGCCCCGACATCAGCCATGTCGCTCACAGTAGCGACAACCGAAATGGTGCCCGCAGTCGCCGCGGACAAGCTTTGTCCGCAGCGTGCGCCGCTCCGTAGCGGGTCAGGCCACGTGCCCCGTGCGCGGAAGGCGGGGCCGCCCGCAAGGGGCGGGCTGGGGCGGCCGGGTCCCCCGGCCGCCCGCGAGCCCAGGACCGCTACGGCACCATCCCGGACAGAGGTCCGGACTGCAGCAGCACGAACACGCCGAGCAGCAACACGAGTGCGACGCTCCACCCGATCACGTGCCTGAAGATGTCGCCCTCGCGTCCGCCGAGCCCGACGGCCGCAGCACCGATCGCCAGGTTCTGGGGCGAGACCATCTTCGCCAGCACGCCGCCCGAACTGTTGGCGCCGGCGAGCAGAACCGGCGACAGGTTCGCCTTGTGTGCCGCCGCGACCTGCAGAGCCCCGAACAGCGAGTTGGTCGACGTGTCCGAGCCGGTGACGGCGGTGCCGAACCATCCGATCAACGGGGAGATAAACGCGAATGCGCCACCAGCGCCGGCAGCCCAACTGCCGAGCGTCGCCGTCTGGCCTGACATGTTCATCACGTAGGCCAGCCCGAGCACGGCCATCACGGTCAAGATCGCCCACTTGAGCTGGGCGAGCGTGGCTAGATACGTCCGAAGTGCCGCGCCTGGCCTCACCCGCAGCACGAGCGCGGTCAGGATGCCGGAGACGAACAGCCAGGTGCCCGCGGCGGTCGCCCAGTTGAGCTTGAAGATCTCGCTCGTGGGCGCCTTGCCCTTTGAGTTCAACACGTGCAGGCCCGGCCAGCCGAAGGCCGTCGTCACCTTGTCGAGCTCCTTGGTCACGACGGTCAGCGCCGTGACCCCGAGGACGATCACGATGATGATGTAAGGCGCGAACGCCAGCAGGTACTCGCGCCAGTTCGGTGGCGGTCCTGACTCGGCGCGCTTACGCCGCTCGAGGGCGACATCGCCCACCGACCCTCCCGCGATCAGCGGCCCGTGGCGGCCGACGCCGGCCGTCGCCGGAGCACCGGGCGCGTGCGGCGACCAGACCTGCACCAGGGCCAGGACCGCGCCCGCGGAGGCCAGCGAGGCAAGGATGTCCGTCAGCTGGTAGGAGACGTAATTCGATACCGCAAACTGAACAACCGCAAAAACGATCGCCGCGGCCGCCGCGGCAGGCCATGCCTCGCGCAGCCCCTTGCGGCCACCGACCAGGAACACGAGCACAAACGGCACGATCAGCGCGAGGAACGGCGTCTGGCGCCCGACCATCATCCCCAGGTGATGGGCAGGCAAGCCGCTCACCTGAGACAAGGTCGTGATCGGGATCGCGATCGCTCCGAACGCGACCGGAGCCGTGTCCGCTACGAGCGCAATCGCGGCCGCCCGCACGGGGCTGATCCCGAGTCCGACCATCATCACGCCGCAGATCGCCACGGGCGTCCCGAACCCGGCGAGCGCCTCGAGCAGCGCGCCGAAGCAGAACGCGATCACAACCACCTGCACCCTGACGTCGTCCGAGATCTGACTGAAGGCGCGCTTCAGCACAGCGAAATGCCCTGTGCGCTCCGACATGTTGTAGATCCACAGGGCGTTGATGACGATCCACATGATCGGCCAGAAGCCGAACGCCGCACCCTCGGCACCGGCGTCGAACGCCTGACCGGCCGGCATCGAGTACACGGCGATCGCGATCACGATCGCCACCCCGAGGGTGATCAGCGACGCCCACTGTGCCTTCATCCGCACGATCCCCAAAAGCACGAACAGCACAAGCAGCGGCAGGACGGCAAAGATTGAGGTGAGCCCAAGCGAGTGGGACACCGGGTCCAGAACCTGGTGATACATCGAATCCTCCCTTCGGTCCGATATGGGGGCTACCCAGATCTGCCCAGAAGGAAATACTTCGCTGCATGGGGGGTCCGATCACGAAGGAGGAGAAACCGATGGAGCTGACCGACACCCTGTACGAGGTCGATCGCGGCCTCGCCTGGATCACGATCAACCGCCCCGAGCGCATGAACGCATTCCGCGCCAAGACCGTCGATGAGCTGATCCACTCGTTCACGCGCGCATGGTCGAGCAAGGACGTCGGCGTCATCTGCCTGACCGGAGCGGGCGACCGCGCGTTCTGTACCGGCGGCGACCAGAAGCAGCGCGGGGAGACAGGTGACTACGGTCCGAGCGCGTCGGGTCTGTTCGAGATCGAGCGCTTGCATCGCCTCATCCGCCAAGTTCCAAAGCCGGTGATCGCGGGGGTCAACGGCTACGCGATCGGCGGTGGCCACGTCCTGCACGTCATCTGCGACGTGACGATCGCCGCCGAGGGAGCCCTGTTCGGACAAGTGGGGCCTCGCGTCGGTTCATTCGACGGGGGCTTCGGCACCGCCTATCTCGCCCGGGTGGTGGGCGAGAAGCGAGCACGGGAGATCTGGTTCCGCT
The DNA here is from genome assembly GCA_963705775.1 of uncultured Solirubrobacterales bacterium. GTDB lineage: Bacteria > Actinomycetota > Thermoleophilia > Solirubrobacterales > Solirubrobacteraceae > Palsa-465. The sequence goes on from CAVPKT010000001.1 coordinate 13,726, forward strand.
GCCGGCGCTACGACGCGAAGACGGCCGAGCGCTGGGGGCTCGTAAACCAGGTCGTCCCGCCGGAGGCGCTCGAGGCCGAGGTGAGGCTCTGGGCCGACGACATGCTCTCGCTATCGCCGACCGCGCTGCGATTCCTCAAGCAATCGTTCAATGCCGATACCGAGCACATCGTTGGGTTCGAGCAGCTCGCGTTCTCGGGGCTCGGGCTGTTCCTCGACACCGACGAAGCGGACGAGGGCGTGAAGGCGTTCAACGAGAAGCGCGATCCGGACTTCGCGAAGTATCGGACCCGCGCGTCCGTCTAGCGGCGGGCGACCCGCGTGATCGGGTGCGTCCCGACCACGACCGCGTTGATCAATCCCGGGAAGCGGAGATCGAGATCGTCGCGCCTGAGCGAGTTGAGCTTCTTCGTTCCCTCGACCTGCTGACGGATCACGCCCGCCTCGCGGAGCACCGCGAGGTGATGGGTGCAGGTCGACTTCGAGACCGGTAGGCCGAGACCGCCACAGGTCCACTCGCGGCCGTCGGCGAGCGTCGCGACGATCTGCAGGCGGACCGGGTCGGAAAGCGCGTGCAAGACCGCGGCGAGCTCGATCTGCTCGGGCTCGGGGTGCGGGAGGCCCGGGCCGGGCTGGTCCGATCGGGCTCCTGTCCCCTGAGGGGTTGATTGTTCGTCTGTTGAGGCGGGAGAAGACATTGTTCGACGTCCATCGAACAAATGATAAGTTCGATAACGATCGTACCAAGGGGGAACGATGCCGACGTCGTTCTCCAGGGGCAGGCTTCGGTCGAGCCGGCGTCGGGCTAGAGCTTCGCCTTCAAGTCCACAAACGGCGTGAACGTCCGGCACGGCTCGCCGCGCAGGCTTCCGCACGCGGGCAGGCCGGTCGGCACATTCACGCCTGGGACGACCGGCAGGATCAGCGCCGAGGGCATCTTCTTCGAGAACGCGATTGCCACTTTCGCCGTCCGCTTGGGGTTCGTCTGTGCGAACGACCACACGGGGTCTTCGCCGTTCGGCGCAGCGATGGTGACCTTGATTCGCGAGCCGGCGCGGTAGGCGTGGCCCTCGTAGTAGAGCGGGATCGTCGCCTCGACGAAGCGCCCGCGGGGGAGCGGCTTGACGGCCTTGGCGCGGAGGCTGAGGACCGGCTCGAGCAGCGTGCTCTTGCCCGCGGCGAGCTTGCGCTCGTTCCCACGCACCCACCCGTTCTGGACGAACGTCTCCTTGCCGTTCGGCGCGACCTCGGTGACCGTGGCCTGCAGGTCGACGCTGGGCTTCGAAGATCGGACCCAGACGTGGAGGGCGCCGGCGCCGATCACGACCGTGTTGGCCGCCAGTGGGGCGGTCATGTAGGAGACCGACGTGCCGCCGGGATTCGGATTCCAGCTCCAATTCGGCGAGGCGGTCCAGAGGCCGCCGGAGCCGGTCTCGACCGGTCCCGACAAGTTGTTCGGCGAGAGCGCGTGGGCGCTCCACGTGAAGCGGTTGGCGGCCTTGCGACGCGGCGGCGCGGCACCAAGGGTCCCGTTCGGTCCGAGGTACCACCGCTGCGCAATCGTGCCAGGGATCGGGAAGCTCGAGAACGTGTCTTCGAACGCCGAGTACGGCTGACCCGGCGTCGAGGAGCCGGCGCCGTTGTCGAACATGACGCGGATCGGCTGCTGCGAGTCGAATGCCTGTAGCGCGCCGGAATACGTCAGCTGCTGCTGGACCGGATCGCTCGGCAGCGAGACCCCGTCAACGCCCATCGCTGTCTGGTAGATGAGCGACGACGCGACGTGCGTCAGCGCGCAGCCGGTGGCCGGCAGCGCCTGCGCAACGTATAGCTCCAGGAAGTCGCACCATCGGTTGAACGTCGCGGGGTCGAGCGAGTCGATGTGGTCGCCGTTGGTGAACGTGAACCACTTCTTGCTCGTGCCGGTGAAGTGCTCGGCCAGCGTCGGGCAGTGCCCCCCCGTCTGCTCGTCGGTCCACTGACAGGCCATGAAGACGGGCACGTTGATCTTGTTGACGAACGTGATCGGCGCGAGCGGGTCGGCGACCGAGGGGACGTAGTGGTTGTTGGCGCGGACCTTCGCGAGCAGGTTGACCGCTTCGCCGTGGAGGACCTGGTTGTCCTTGCAGGTCTGATCGCCGTTCTGGATCTGCTTGTAGGCCCAAGCCTGACCGCCCGTCGGAGAGGCGGGGAGCCCGTCGTGAACCCGCTCTTGGGCCCAGGCGAGCGCGAAACCGGTGTTGAGGATCCCGCCTGGGTAGAGCGTCGTCTGCGTCTGGTCGATCACCGACAGCGGGGAAATCGCGGCGAGGTCGGGCGGCTCCGTCTGTGCCGTGAAGAGCTGGCTGATGCCCCCGAACGAGATTCCCTCCATTCCCACCTTGTGGTGCAGAACCCAGGGCTGGTGCGCGACGGTCTCGACCACGTCGTAGCCGTCGAGGTTCTGGAGCGGCTCGAAGAAGTCATAGGAGCCGCCCGAGCAGCCCGTGCCGCGCATGTTGACATCGACGACCGCGAACCCCATCAGGTTGGCCAGGATCGCGATCCCGGCCTGTGGGCTTTTCGGGTCTGCGTAGCCGTAGCCCGAGTACTCGATCAGAGTGGGGTATTGCCCTCCGAGTGGTGGCGCCGGGATCGGAAGCCCAAGCTGGCTCGGGATGTTGGTCGGGAGGCGCACAGCGATCGCGAGCTTGGTTCCGTCGCGCGTCGTCAAGTAGCCGTAGCCGTCCGCTGGCAGGGTCTGGTTGTAGATGCTCGGGTCCCACGGGGCAGACGCATTCGAGTACACGGTCAACGGCCCCGACTCGGTGCCGCCCGCTGCAAGGCGAACCCGGTAACCGCTGCCCGGCGCGACAGCCCGGAACACGAGGCCGCCGAGCGAGTCAGCGACCTTGGTGGCGATCTTTCGCCCGCGCGCGTTCAACAGGGACATCCGTGCGTACGGCGAGAGACCGGTCACGTAGACCTGCTGGGCGCTGCCGTTCGCGCTGAACGTCTGAGCACCGGCGGGCGCCGCTCCGTAGCCCAGCATCAGCGCGAGCACGACTGCCGAGGCGCAGAACGCGCAAGCTCTCCTCATCAGACCTAAAACTAAATCAGGTTTGGTTCTGGCGTGTCGCAGTTGGCCGCGACGCCCTGGGTAGGGTTCCGGCCTCAGTGGCCCGCTGCTTCGTCACGCGTCAGCTCCCCGGGCCGGCGCTCGAGTTGTTGAGGGCGACCCACCAGGTCGAGGTGTGGCCGGGCCGCCTTCCCCCCACGCCCGCCGAGCTCGCCGAGAACGCACGCGATGCCGAGGGTCTCTTGTCCCTCCTTACGGACCGGGTCGACGCCGCGCTGATCGACGCGTGTCCCGACCTCAGAGTCATCTCCAACTACGCCGTCGGTGTCGACAACATCGACCTCGACGCCGCGTCACGCCGCGGGATCCCGGTCGGCAACACGCCCGACGTCCTCACGGACGCCACCGCCGACCTCACGTTCGCGCTGCTGCTGGCGGCGGCGCGAAAGGTCCCGGACGCGATCGCGTCCGTCAGGGAAGGCGACTGGATCACGTGGGAGCCCGCGATGCACCTCGGACAGGGCGTTCACGGCGCGACCCTCGGGATCATCGGCTTCGGGAGAGTCGGCCGAGCCGTCGCGAGACGGGCGGAGGGTTTCGAGATGACGGTGGTCCACGCGACCGCGCGGTCGCCTCGTGACGTCGGGTCGCTGCTGTCGCGGTCTGATTTCGTCTCGCTCCACTGTCCGCTGACGCCGGAAACCCGGCACCTGATCGACCGTGACGCGCTCGACCTGATGCGCTCCACGGCGATCCTGATCAATACGGCCCGAGGCGGGATCGTGGATCAGTCGGCGCTTCGGGGGCACTCGAGCACGGCGTGATCGCGGGCGCGGCGATCGATGTCACCGACCCTGAGCCCCTGCCGCCCGACGACCCGCTCCTCAGCGCACCGAACCTGATCATCACGCCGCACATCGGCTCGGCCACGCGTGCTTCGAGGGAGCGGATGGCCGATATTGCGGTGCAGAACCTGCTGGCGGGGCTGGCCGGCAGGACGATGCCGCACCGGGCCAACTAGTGTCCGAGCGGTGCGCGTGGCCGTCGCTGATATCGGCAGCAACTCGACCCGGTTGCTGATCGCCGACGTGGAGGATGGCCGCGTGGTCGCCGAGCTCGAGCATCGCTCGACGGTGACGCGGCTCGGTGCGGGCGTCGACTCGGACGGGCGACTGAGCGAGGACGGGATCAAGCGGGTGTACGCGACGCTCGACGAGTACCGCGAGCTCATCGAGCGGCGCGAGGCCGAGAAGCGGATCGCGGTGCTGACGAGCGCGGTACGCGACGCGGCCAACGGCAAGGAGTTTGCCGACACGTTCCGCGATCGCTACGGGCTCGAACCCCACGTGCTCACGGGGGATGAGGAGGCGTCGCTTACGTTTCTCGGGGCGACGAGCGAACGCGACCCTGACGATCGGGCGAGGACGCTGGTCATCGACATCGGGGGCGGGTCGACCGAGCTTGTGATCGGGTCGGGCCGGACGGCCGACTTCCACGTCTCCACCCAGGCCGGCGTCGTGCGCCAGACCGAGCGCCACCTACACAGCGACCCGCCGTCGCAAGAGGAACTGGACGAGCTCGCCTCGGCGATCCGGGAGATCATCTCGGAAGCGGTGCCGACTGGGGAGCGGGCGGCGATCGAGCGTGGCATCGCGGTCGCGGGCACCGCAACGCAGCTCGCGGCGATCGCGCAGCGGCTCGAGCCGTACGACGCCGAGAAGGTGCACGGCTACGTACTGGAGCTCGACGAGGTGCGGGAGCTTTTGGGCCGGCTGGCGGCGGTGCCGCTCAGGCAGCGTCGCGAAACGCCCGGGCTCGACCCGGCGCGCGCTCCGACGATCGTCGCGGGCGTCGTGATCCTGGTCGAGGTGCTCGGGTTGTTCGGGCTTCAGGCGGTCGAGGTCTCCGAGCACGACATCCTGCGCGGCGCGGCTTTGGCGCTGGCGGGATAATCAAGGCATGTCCCATGGCCACGTCGCAACCGGTCTTGCGGCGCTGGCGCTAACCGCCGCCCCCGCGGCGATGGCCGCACCGGGGCCCCCGAATCACTCGAAGCTGTTCAGCAACAAGGCGGCCACGGTCACCTGCGGTCTCGAGATCGCCCTTCCGCATAAGCCGCATCAGGTCCTGTGCAGCGCAACCGGGATCCCCCGCGCCAAGACGGGCGTCGGCGATCCGTTCGTTCAGATCGCCCGCACCGGCAAGCCGCATCTCGTGCTCGTCAGTCAGAACGAGTATCAGACCAAGACTGCGGTCACGCTCGGAACCGGATCGAGCTGGCAGCGAACCGGCGTCATCTGCACGGTCGCCGGCAAGGCGGTGACGTGCACGAACACGTCTTCCCACGGGTTCACGATCGGGAACCGGAAGTACCGGGCGTTCTGAGGAATCGGCGTCAGCCCTACGACGTCGCGCTCGCCCGCAACCGCCAGCTGATGTCGGCGCACTCCTCGCACACCTGACGAGGGATCACACCGAACCGCATCAGCGATCCGAAGATCCGACAGCCGACGCAGTAGCCGACGATCGACTCGAGGGCGGCCGCCGGGAGGAACAGGATCAGCACGACGTCGGCGGCCGTGTGCGACGCGGCGAAGCCCAGCACGAGCGCTGTTGTGGACATCACTGCGCCGATCCCCTGGGCGAAGCGCTTCGGTGGACCGGGCGTCGGCTTCTTCTCCCCGAGCCGCGGCGCGATCACCTTCTGCGCGATCCATCCGAGCGGACTGAGGGTAGGTCCGGTGAGCACCCGCGCCCAGAAGCCGTAAGCGAGCGGGATCAGCAGCCAGTAGAAGCCGGTCGCGAGCGTCACGATCACCTCGATCAGCACGACGCCGGCGACGACCCGCGCGGCCTTCTCGTTCACCGGATTAGGGAATGAAAAGAGTCCCTGCACTCCATCGCAGGTTAGCCGATCGGGGGGTTGGTGGGAGTAAGTTGATTGAGTTGGTGCGATTCGCCCCGGCGCTCGCGCTCCGGGCCGGCCCGGCGGTTAACGAAAACCGCCCGCGTTTTGCGGGCGGCTTCCGATCCAGGTGAGGCCCAATCGGGACGGGCAGGGGTACGTGCCAGAAAGGGCCTTTGTGAGTTGGCTCGGGCGGCGGGAGGCGCCGATGTCTGCGGCTATCACCCGAGCCTATGTGTGGTTTCCGTTTCGCACTGCGATCCGGTCCCCGCGAGCATCATGCCGCCTGGACACCTAAAGAGCAATCGGACATCCGTCCAGTCGCGCGTTTATCTCCTGCTTAGGCGCCGGGACTTGGACGCCGCGCGGGCCTGGGCCCCGGAGGCCGCCCGGTCCGCCACGCCGGCGCCGCCCGCGCCCCCGCCCCCCCCCCTAAGCCAAATTCGACTTCCTTGGATACGCGACGCTCGGATCCGTCAGCACATTCACCAGCGTCGGCTCCCCGGACGAAAGCGCTCGCTCCAACGCCGGCCGCAACTCGTCCGGAGTCGAAACGAGCTCGCCGCGGCAACCAAGCGCTTCCGCCACCTCGTCGTACCGCGTCCCGGGACGCAGGTCGGCAACGACCGAGTACCCGTAGAGGAACTCCATCGGGTGCTTCTCGAGCGCCCAGATGCCGTTGTTGCCGATCACGCCCACGACGGCCACGCCGTGACGAGCGAGCGTGTCCCACTCCATGCCCGAGAAGCCGAACGCCCCGTCCCCGAGCAGCAGCACAACCTGCCGTTCGGGTGTGCGAGCTTGGCCGCGAGCGCATAGCCGGGTCCCGAACCCAGACAGCCGAACGGTCCGGGGTCGAGCCAGCAGCCAGGTTCGTAGGAGTCGATGAGCCGGCCCGCGAACGAGACGAAGTCGCCGCCGTCGCCGATCACGATCGCGTCGCGGTCGAGCACCTTCGAGAGCTCGCCGTAGATCCGCATCGGGTGAAGCGGTGCGCGCGGGTCAGACAAGCTCTCGGCCTCGTCCCCGCGCTGCGAGTTTTCGATCCCGCGCAAGGAGGTGACCCACTCCGAACGTTCCGAGGACGCAGACGAGGACGACGCCAAAGGCGTAGCGCCCGCCCGCAACGCCTCGAGCGTCGCCGGCAGCGGCCCGTACAGCTCGGCGGCGATCGGCCGAGGGTGGTCGCGTGTCGGCTCGGCGACGTCGATCACCACGATTTCGGCGTCGGGCGCAAACGACGCGCCGAAGCCCAGCCGGAAATCGAGCGGCACCCCGATCACGAGCGCGACGTCCGCCCCGCGAGGCCCGCAGAACGCGCGCGCGAGAAGAACAGCTGGTGGTCGGCCGGCAGGCAGCCCCTCGCGAGGCCGTTGAGAAACACCGGGATCGAAAGCTCCTCGGCGAGCGCGCGCAGGGCGCTCTCACCGTGACCCCAGTACAGATCGGTCCCGGCCATGATCACTGGACGCTCGGCCCCTCGCAGGAGCTCGACCGCCCGATCGATCGCGAGCGAGGAAGCCGCCACCGGGTCCCGCCACGCTTCCGGAAGCGGAGCCGGGCCATCGGACGAAGGCGCGGCCGTGCCGAACACGTAGTCGAGCGGGAAGTCGACGAATGCCGGCCCGCTATGCGGAGTGACCGCGGCCCGGAGCGCGTCATCCACCAAAGTCGGGATCTCGCCGGTCTCCGCCGGCGTGGCGGCGAGCTTCACCAGCGGGCGGACGAACGGCACGTGGTCGATCTCCTGAAGAGACCCCTGGCCCCAGCGCATCTGCGGCGCCCGGCCGCCGAGCACAAGCAGCGGCGAGTGGTTCTGGCCCGCGGAGGCGATGGCGCTCATCCCGTTGGTCACACCCGGACCCGCGGTCAGAGCGCACACGCCCGGCGTCCGCGTGACCTTCGCCCATCCCTCGGCGGCGAAGGCCGCCGTCTGCTCGTGGCGCACATCGATGAGCTCGATTCCCTCTTCCTTGCACCCGTCGTAGAGCGAGAACAGATGCCGCCCGGAAAGCGTGAACAGCTGGCTGACCCCGTGCGCGCGCAGCCGGCCGGCGATCAGCCGCCCGCCGTGAACCTCGGTGCTCGTCTCGGTCGCCAAGGGAACGAACCTACACAACTTCCTTGACCCCAGGCGTACGATCTCTAAGAGATGAGCACGATCCAGATGCCTCTGGTTGAGCATAAGCGATTCGACGAGATCTGCTCGAGCGTTGCCGATTTCGAGCCGCTGCCCTCGGTGTGGCCGAGTCGCCCGAGGAAGCCCTCGAGCCGAGGTCGCCCGAAGAGGAAGACCTGTCGCTAGACGGGCTGATCCTCGCGGGACTCGTCAGTCCCTACTGAGCCGGCGGCGACAGCGGGTCGGTCGGCCCGGCGCGCGGGGTGCGTCGGTGAGCGCCCAGAGCCGCACGGTGTCGCGCTTGCCCTTCAAGCTGAACCGCTGGCCCGTTCCTCGAAACGCGAAATCATCACCCTGGAGCAGCGCCCGTGTTGATTCCGTGATCAGCGCGGCGTCCCCGTTTCGCGCGTCGCGGCCTCGACGCGGGAGGCCGTGTTAACGGCGTCGCCGATCACGGTGAACTCGACGCGTCCACCACCGCCAACCGTCCCCGCGACGACCCGGCCGGTGTTGACACCGATGCCCACCCCCACGTCGTCCTGATAGCGCTGTTGAACGCGGTGCGCGATCTCGTGCGCCGCGCGCACCGCGCGGTCGGCGTGATCGGCCAGACGCTCGGGCGCACCGAACACCCCCAGCAACCCATCGCCGATGAACTTGTTCGCGTGCCCGCCGTGCTCGAGCAGTACCGGCACGACCAGCTCCCAGAAGCTGTTCAGAAAGGCGACGACCTCGTGCGGCTTGGCGCGCTCGGCGAACGCCGTGAAGTCGCGCACGTCGAGGAACAGCACGGTGACCAAGATCTCTTCGCCGGCGAGGTCGGAGCCCTCACGCAGCACCCGTTCGGCCAGCCCGGGGTCGACGTATGCGCCGAACGCCTCCCTCAACCGCTCCCGCTCGTCCAGCCCCTCGACCATCGTGTTGAACGACTGGCTCAGCACCCCGGTCTCGTCTGCGGCGACGACCGGAACCCGGGCCGCGAAGTCACCGGCGCGGACGAGCTCGGTCGCTCCCTGCAGGTCACGGAGCGAGCTCGCCAGCGAGCGGACGACGAGCACGACCAGCTCGAAAGAAATCGTGAACGAGACGCCGATTGCGATCAGCCACGAGAGCCCGAGATTCTTGATGCCGCCGCGGCCGTCGGCGGCGATGCCGGCGACAACCACACCCGTGATCACGTTGATCGCCGGGCCGATCGCGAGCAGTCGCCAACGCAGCGGCAGTCCCGGAGCATCGATTTGGAAATCGGCGGGCAGGCCGGCGGCGATCTTCTCGAGCACAGGCCGCGAGACCACCTCCATCGTGAAGTAGCGCAGGATCTGGCTGTAGAGCAGCACCACCGTGCCCACCGCCGCGAGGATGAAGAACGAGTACCAGGGCAGATCGAGCTTCCAGGTTGTGAATGCGATGAACGGCAGGTAGCCGTAGACGAACGGGAGCCTGCGCAGGGTTCGCCGGGTGTACTCGCGCGGCAGCGTCGCGAGCGCACGCCAGGCCTCGACCGTGGAAGCCTCGTCGCGCGCCCCGTGCTCCCAAGCGCGCACCGGGCGCCAGATCCGCTTGGTCAGCTTGATCGACAGAACGTTGTCGAGTGAGACCAGCACCTGCGAGATCGCCGCGAGCAGCAGGAAGTTCCCGAGGGTCATGTGCTGGTAGAGCGCGAGCAGACCGACGCCGCCCAAAAACACGACGTGCGCGATCCCGAACTGAAGCCACACAAGCGCATACGAGTTCCAGCCGGCGACGGCCCGGATCGCTCGATCGACGGGGTCTCGCATGCGACCAGTGTGTCATTAGCCAGAGCCAAGGGCCCGTTAATCGGAACGCGGCGGGCCCCGTCCGACCCGCCGCGCTCGTCCCCCCTTCTTGTGCTGCGTACCCCTCAGCTCGCCGGAGCCAAAGGACCCTGCATGGGCGCCGACGCGATAGCCATGGCGCTCGCCGCCCTCGCAGTTCTGTGCACCGCGCGTGCCCTCGGACGCGCCACATCCGGCACGGCCGGTGCACGCAGTAGTGCAGCCACTTCCGAAAGTCGTTGCTCGCCGTCATAGAACCGACGACCCACGCGCACCGCGGGAAGCTCGTTTACGCCCTGTGCGGCGAGCCCGCGCGCGGTCGCCTCGAGCTGTGCGTCAAGCTGGACGTCCCCCGCTGCAGCGAGGCACTCCTCGAACCCCACCCCGGCCGCCGCGGCCGCCTCCGCGAGGACTTCGGGATCTTCTAGATCGAAGCCTCCGCAGAAAGCGAGCCGCGCGGCAGCGAGAGCGAACCTGGATCGGAAGCGCTGTGCGTCGTGCGCACAGCAGCGCGCAACGCACTTGGTGTTTCAGCTGGGAAGCCGTCGGGCCACACGAGCGGCAGCCTTAGCTCTGCGGCACGCCGCTCAGCCCGGGCACGGAGCTCGTTGGCCTCCTGTGGCGGATGGGCTCCAATCCCACGTACCGGAACCCAATCGACCTCGCCCAGAAGCCGCTCGACCCGCTCGGCGGCCAGGTACGAGAACGGACACGCCAGATTGAAGAAGAACGCCAGTCGCGCGTCTTCGCGGGGCCGGGACCGGTCTGCCCGCCGCTCAGCTAGGTCGATCAGCTCACCCATTTGAGAGCAGAAACGACCGCCGGCACCAAAACTGACGCAAAACCTGGAAATTCGTCCAGCTGGCCCCCGGACCGGTTGGAACGTCCGATATGCTGAAAAGTTGAAGATTCCGTCCACGGAGGTGTCCCATCCCACACGTACCGCCCCCCAAGCGCCATCCATACGACCAGTGGTCCCCGGATGCACGGGCGCTCGACCTTGTCGGCGACAAGTGGACACTGTTGATCGTCCGCGACCTGGCCGCGGGGGCCCGGCGATTCGTCGAGCTGCAGCGGGTTCTCCCGGGCATCTCGACTGAGCAGCTGCGCTCGAGGCTCAACCGGATGGTCGCCGACGGGATGCTGACCCGTCAGCGGTACCGCGAGGTGCCACCGCGCGTCGAGTACGACCTGACCGAGCGCGCGCGCGACCTGATGCCGATTCTCGGCGAGCTCGCGCGATGGGGATACGACTGGGCGTGGAGCGTGCCCCGCACCGGCGAGCGCGTTGATCTCGGAGCGATCTTCAGGCTCGCGCCGGGCCTATTGCGTGGCCCGAGCAAGGAACGCGGCACTGTCGAGCTGACGATCGAGGATGGTGCCGAGGGCGATCCCGTCTCCTGGGTGCTGACTGCATCCGGTGGGCGCGTCACGGTCGAGCAGCGTCCGGCCGAAGCCGCCGACGCGCGCGTGACCGGATCGACGGAGGAATGGGTGATCGCATTCTCGCCCGGCGGCGATCTGAGCGCCTTGAAGATCGAGGGCAAAGACCAGCTCGCGACGCATTTGCTCGACGGCCTCGCCCTGAGCGCCCGGCGCGCGATGCACGCCACGGGCACCCAGGCCGCGTAGACCCCCCGCCGAACAGCGCCGTCCGGGCGCTACCTACTTGCTCGAATACTGAGCGGCCGTGACATGCGGGAACGGCTGCGACTGCCCGAGCAACGAGCTTGGCGGCGTCGCGACCCAGCATGGCGGCCCGCCGCCGACGTCCTGGGTCGTCGGGCCGCCGGTGTTGCCGCAATCCCAGGACGGCAGCGCGCCGTTCTGTAGGGCCTGCGGGTTGCCCGACGGTGTCCACAACGGCGGCTGGTATGTGTTGCCGCGGTTGTCGGGGGTCCTGTTCCCGCCGAGCGACAGGAAGTCGGCACCGAGTGGCGACATCGTGCGCAGGTAGTGGCCGGTACCGCCGGTGCCCGTTGTCGTGGCTGCAAGCGCGTACCCGGGCGTCGAGATGAAGTCCGACACGAGCTGCTGGTGCAGCCCCAGCCAGTTGACGATCGGGTTCAGCTGCTCGAGGAACGGACCGAGTTGGTCGAGCACCGGCGAGATGCCGCGGAGGACACTCGAGATCGCCGGCAATCCGGCCTTCGATGCGTTGATCAGCGGCCGCAGGTTGACGAACAGGTTCTTCAACGGCGGGGACAACTCCCTGACGGAGGCCAGCGTCGGGACGGCCTGCTGGAGCGCGGGGTTGAGCGCCCTGATCAGCGGATCGGTGTCAGTCGCGAAGGACTTCAGCCGCGCCATCGTCAGCTTGGTCTCGTTCAGGAACGTGGGGAACACCTGGAAGGTCGCCGCCAGCGCCGCGTTGTTGGCGGCCGTGGTGTGGAACGTCGTCTCGCCGGTGGTGATCAGGTTGCGCAGCGCGGCCTGGTTCTGGCTGAGCGCGCCGAACACGGTCCCGCCCTGGCGGACGAGGTTCACGACGGCGGCGTGCTGGATGTCGAGCACCTGGAGGATGTCGCTGGCGTCTGCCGCGAACGTCGGCAGGTTGCCGAACACGCTGTTGAGGTTCTGGTCGTTGCCCTGGATCGCCTGCCCGAGCTGCTGCTGCCAGACGCGGAATGCCTGGCGCGTGGTCGGGTCGAGCGCGCTGAAGATGTCGTCCAGCTGAACCGCCTGTGTCACCCCCGTCCTTTGCAGCACTGCGCCGTCCGGTAGCGGTCGGCTGCCTGGAGTTCCGGGCGTGAGCTCGACGTAGGTCTCGCCGAGGATCGTCTTCGTCCGCAGGATCGCCTTCGTGTCGCGGCGAACCGGCGCGTACTGCTTGTTCATCTGGATCGTGGCCTGCGTCGTGTTGTGCGGCCCGATCGCGGTCGAGACGACCTTCCCCACCGATACCCCGGCGATCCGCACGTCTGCCGGGGTGGCCAGCTCCTGGGCGTACGGCAGGTTCACCTCGAACCGATAGCCCTGGGGGTTGAATGGGATCCCGCCGCCGAACTCGACCCACAGGAACAACAGCAGGCCGATGCACGACAGCGAGAACAGGACCATCGAGGCGATTTTTCCGAGTGAGGGTGCGCTGGTTTCCATTAGTGAGTGGGGACGTGCGGAAGGAACAAGTTCGTTAGGCCCTGCGTCGTGCCGGCCAGGTTCTTGACGAGCGAGTTGTTAGTCACGGCGTGCGCCGCCGAGCCGCCGGACTGGTACTTGTGGTAGGCATGGCTGATCGCGCTCGCCTGCGCCGGGCAGAGGCTCAGGTTGGACAGGATCGGGACCAGGTTGTACAGCTGCAGCAGACCCGGACCGAACGAGTCGAGGATCTGAGCAATCGTCGAGCAGTTGACCTGCAGGAACGCCTGTCGCATGTCACCGTTGCCGTCCTGGACGGAGAAGACGGTGCGCGCGATGTGCCCGATCCAAGCGAGCCACCACAGATACCCGTGCTGATTGCCGCCCGGGTTGTACCCGACGAGGTTCAGGAAGTGGTTGACGACCGTGAACGACTTGCTCAGGTTCGGCGTGGCCTTGGCCAGGTTGGCGGACGCAGGACGCAGGTTGCGCACGACCGGACGCGCCGCGACGACAAACGGGCGGATCTGGTTCTGGATGATCGGCGCGCTCGGCTTCGCCAGCGCAGACAGCGCCTGGTTGGCTGCCGGCAGCGCCTGGGCCGCCGGCAGCAGCTTGGTCGCGGTCGGACCCAGCTGCCCGGCGAACGTCGCCACCTTGGCGAGCGTCGCGGTCGTCTGCTTGAGGGTCCCGGGCAGATCCGCGACGGCACGGCTGATGTTGGCGTCCTCGGAGGCGAGGGCGCCGAACACGCTCGAGCTCGAATCGACGAGCTGGGTGATCTGACCCTGCTTAGTGACCAGCGCGTCGTTCAGCCGCCTCAGCGAATTTACGAGCTGCTGCAGGTCGCGGCCGCGCACGGCGACCGCCGAATTGAGTCGCGCGAGATCCCGGTGGGTGGGCTGGAACCGCTCGAGGACTCCGGCGAGGTTGTTGCCCTGACCCTTGAGCCCCGGGCCGGCGCCGTTCACGAGCAGGTCGAGGTACTGGCGCGTGTCGGCGTCGACCGAGGACAGGACCTCGTCGACGTTGACCTCCGGGTTGGTCTGCGAGGCCGGAAGGGTGTATCCCGGCTTTGCGAGAGGCGCGCCGCCCGTTCCTGGATTCAGCTCCACGAACATGTCCTGGAGCCCAGACTTCGGCCGGAGGTATGCGGTCGCGTTGGTGTGGATCAGGTGCTTGTACTTCTCATCGATCCCCATCTTCACGATCGCTAAGCCGTTCTTGAGCGTCACGCCGTTGAGCGTGCCGATCTGGACCCCGGAGACGCGGACGGTCTGCCCCTGGCCAGGCGTAACTGCCTGTGCGCTCGAGAACTCGGCATTGATCGTGAACGGCGAGGACTGGATGAACGGGAAGCGCAGCCCCTCGTTGTGCAGGATGTAGCCGGTCACAACGATGGCCAGCACGAGCAGGACCAGGATCGCGATGAAGTCGGTGAGATGGTTCTTGATCGCCCGTCTCATGGCTTGACGCTGCTCTTGCTCGGATTTGCGCTCCACGACCCGCTGACCTTGAGCGGGTGGCCGGCGGCCTTCGCGGCCTGACTGACCTGCGCCTCGAGCACCTTGGTGGTCGACTGCTCCAGCGCCTGCGTGGCGGCGCTGGCGGTGCTCGGGTTGATCTGCGCCGGCGGCGCGCCCATCGGCGTATCGAGGGTCGCGATCGGGGCCTGGGTCTCGCACGGGACGGTCGGCTCGAGCGGCGGGCGCTGGTCGTTTGGCGGCGGCACGGGCTGAACCCCGACAAGCGGAGCGAGCAGGGTGCCGAACAGGCCGGGCTGCAGCGAGTAGGTGAACGTCCCGCCGCCGAACAGCAGCCGGATGATGGGGCCGTTACCGTCGAAGGTCCGTGACTCGCCGGCGATCCCCGGCAGCAGCTGGAGATCCTCGATATAGGCTGCGTGCGGCGGGAAGCCATTCGAGGCGTTGAAGTTCGGGTCGTTGATCTGGAGGTTCGACCACGGGATCACGACCTTGTTCACACAGCTCGAGGCGGGGCGCACCTGGTTCTTCATCAGCGGGATCGTCTCGACAGTGAGCTTCGCCAGCGACGGCACCGTGAACTTCAGGTCATTGGTCAGCCCGCGGAGCTCGGAGGGCTGGACGAGCAGCCGGAGCTGGTTGATGAACGGGAGGCTGACGTCGATCGTCGGTCCCGCGGACTTGACACCGGGGATCAGCGCCCGGGCGAGCGCGCGGAGCGGCGGGAATGCGGCGTTGAGCGCGTTGAACGCGGGCGTCGCGGCCGACAGTGTGTGCGGGAGCTCCGCGACGGCCTGCTGCAGAGCCACGTTCTGGCGTGCGAACGCCGCGGCAGTGGTGTTGAAGTCCGTGATCAGGCTCTTGAGGTTCTGGGGGTGGGCATCGATCGCGCCGGAGACCGTGCCCTGCTCGTAGATCCCGTTCGAGAGGTCGTGCGGCTGGACTCCGAGCAGGTCATGACCAACGATCGCCGAGTACTTGTAGGCGGGGAGCCAGTAGTTGATCGAGCCGGCGAACCCCGGGCCGCCGGTCTTGACCGCGTAGCCGTACTCCTTGAGCAGCGTCTGGAGGTTCGCGCGCGTGTTTGCCTGCAGCGACTCAGCACCTGGTCGAGCTGCACCGGTGCCCGGCTCTGCTGGACCGGGAACGTGTGCCCGCTCGAGACGGTGGGCGCCGATGGGCTGCCGGGCGAGATGTCGACGAAGAAGTTGCCCTCGAGGAACGTGCGCGGACGGATCCAGAACGTAGCATCG
>CAVPKT010000002.1:0-8872 GCA_963705775.1 uncultured Solirubrobacterales bacterium
TGAGTTGTAGGGGAGGTTCTCGCAATTCGTGCCCTCGCGCTCGTACAGGTACGGAACCGCGTCGAGGCGAAAGCCGTCCAACCCGATGTCGAGCCAGAAGCGCAGGACGTCGATCATGGCCTGCTGGACCTCGGGGTTGTCGTAGTTGAGGTCGGGCTGATGGGAGAAGAAGCGGTGCCAGTAGTACTGGCCCGCGACCGGATCCCAACTCCAGTTCGAGGACTCCGTGTCGATGAAGATGACCCGCGCGTCTTGGTAGCGCTCGTCAGTGTCCGACCAGACGTACCAATCGCGCTTGGGAGACGTGGGGCTCGAGCGCGACTCCTGGAACCAGGCGTGGTCGCTCGAGGTGTGGTTCATCACCAGGTCTGCGATCACGCGGATGCGCCTGGCGTGGGCTGCGCTGATCAGCTCGGCGACGTCGTCGACCGTGCCGTAGTCGGGGTGGACCTTGCTGAAGTCCGAGATGTCGTAGCCCCCGTCCCTGAGCGGCGACTCGTAGAACGGCAGCAGCCAGATGCAGTCGATTCCGAGCCACTGGAGGTAGTCGAGCTTCTCGGTCAGACCGCGGAAGTCACCTGAGCCGTCACCGTTTCCGTCGAAGAAGCCCCGGACGTGGATCTCATAGAAGACCGCGCGCTTGAACCACAGTGGCTCGGCTTCGAACCACTGGCGGGTCTGCGCTTGAGAGGCTTCGCGTTCGGCTGCCTCGTCAGCGGGCGAGGTGACCGGCCGCCGCTCGGCGGCGATCAAATGCGTGAGCGTGGGAGGGCCTGCGCTCACAACTCGACCTTCATCACGTGCGCTTTCCCCGGCCCGAGGCCCACATAGTTCGGCCCGATTCGCCACTGGAAGCGGTCGGCCTGGGTCGAGAGCAGGTCCTGCACGGTGAAGCTCGGCGGGATTCCCAGGCTCGCCGGAACGACAGCAAGGCCCTCCTGCCGCTGGTGCGGATCGAGGTTGACGACGGTGATCACGGTGTTCGGTCCACCCGACGGCGTCGCCGGCGAGTGCTTGGCGTACGCGATCAATGCCTCGTTCGCGGTTTCTAGAAACGTGACGTTCGAGAGCACGTGGAACGCGGGGTTGTGCTTGCGCGCGCGATTGATCCGTTTGATCAGAGGCAGCAGTGGGCCGTCGAGCGAGCGGCGCTTGATCTCGTACTTCTCGGAGTGCATGTACTCCTCGGACCCCTCGCGGACGGGGACGCCCTCGAAGTTCTCGAAACCCGAGTAGATGCCGTAACTCGGGCTGAGCGTCGCCGCCAGCACCAACCGCGCCTCGAACGCTGGCCGGCCGCCGTGCTGCAGGTACGCGTGGAGGATGTCCGGCGTGTTGGCGAAGAAGTTGGGGCGGAAGTATTCGCGCTCTCCCGTGTGTGCAAGCTCGGAGACGTACTCGGTCAGCTCGTGGCGGGAGTTCTTCCAGGTGAAGTACGTGTACGACTGCGTGAACCCGATCTTGGCCAAGTGGCGCATGACCGCCCGTCTCGTGAACGCCTCAGCCAGGAAGATCACGTCTCGGTCCCGGGCATGTACTTCTCTGATGAGCCAGGCCCAGAACGCGAACGGCTTCGTGTGCGGGTTATCGACGCGGAACGCCTTAACCCCGCAGTCGACCCACCCGAGCACGACCTCGAGGAGCGCCTCCCACAGCCCCCGCCAATCCTCCGACTCCCAGTTGAAGTTGTAGATGTCCTGGTAGCGCTTCGGCGGGTTCTCCGCGTACTTGAGCGTCCCGTCCGGGCGGCGATGGAACCACTCCGGGTGCTCCTTCAGCCACGGATGATCGGGCGAGGCCTGGATCGCGAAGTCGAGCGCGATGTCGAGCTCGTGCTCGCGCGCCGCTTTGATCAGGAGCCTGAGGTCCTCCTTGGTGCCGAGGTCAGGGTGGATCGCGTCGTGCCCACCGGTCTCGTCCCCGATCGCCCACGGGGACCCCGGGTCCCTGCGCTTTGCCGTCAGCGCGTTGTTCCGGCCCTTGCGGTTCGTCTGGCCGATCGGGTGGATCGGAGGCAGGTATATGACGTCGAAGCCGAGCTCCCTCAGGCGCGGAAGTTGCTCCTGAACTCCCTTCAGCCCTCCCCACGAGCGCGGGAAGAGCTCATACCACGCCCCGAACCGAGCCCTGACGCGGTCGACCTCGATCCTCAGGGGCGGCTCTACGGTGAGACTGCCGTGGCGCGGCTGCGCCCGCTCGACGGCAGCGGCCAGCTCGGGACCGAGCGCAACGTCGTGCTTGGCGGTCTCGGGGATCGCCTGGTCATCGAGCACGAGCAGCGCGTGTGCGATCAGCGCGCGGTCGCGCTCGCTCTCGGCGGACTCGGCGGCGTCCCGCAATAGCACGATGCCCTCCGACAGCTCGCCAAGGAGCTCGTGTTGACCGGCTTCCACCTTTCGTACCAGCTCGTCGCGCCACGTGCCGAACACGTCCGTCCATGCCTGGACGGTGTACTCCCAAGTCCCGGAACGGTCGAGGTCGAACGTTCCCGCCCACCGGACGCCATCGAGGTGAGCGTCGATCGGCTGGAGCTCGCCATGGGACCACTCGTCGTCCTCGCCGGGGCCGCGATAGAGGACCACTGCCCGGAGCAGGTCGTGGCCGTCGCGGAAGATGTCCGCTTCAACACGGACTTGGTCGCCCACGCAGCGCTTGGCCGGGTAGCGACCGAAGTCGACCGCGGGGGACGGATACTGGATCTCGATGCGCTTGGGCGGCTCCTCGGGCACTGTTTCAAGGTAGCTCTGCCCTCTTGTCGGCTGTACTAGACCGGAATTGATGGACACGCTTCCCGTTCAAGCGGCATTCAGCTCCACCTAACCTCGCTGCCAGACGGCCGCCTTGGCCGAAAGGCGTACGAGTTCGTCGACTGGCTGGCGGCGGCGGGCCAGTCTTGGTGGCAGATGTTGCCGCTGGGCCCACCGGACCGCTACCACTCACCCTACAAGGCGCGGTCGGCATTCGCCGCTTCACCGGCGCTGCTGGCGGCGCCTCGCGCTCGCGTGACCCGCGCGGCGGTGTCAGAGTTCTGCGAGCGCCAGGCCTATTGGATCTCCGACTGGGCGCGATATGCCGGGCCGGGTGCGATCGAGGACCAGGTCCGCTTCGAACGCGAGTGGGGCGCACTGCGCGAGTATGCCCGCGCTCGGGGCATCACGCTGCTCGGCGACGTCGCGATATACGTCGCGCCGCGAAGCGCCGACCACCGCGCTCATCCGGAGGTGTTCCAGCGCGGGTTCGTCGCGGGCGTGCCACCCGATTCGTTCTCGAGGACGGGACAGCTCTGGGGAACCCGCCGTATGACTGGCCCGCTCTGAGACGATCGGGTTATCGGTGGTGGGTCGAGCGGCTCGGCGCACGCTCAGCTGTCGACACCGCGCGGCTGGATCACTTCCGCGGGTTCGTCGCTTACTGGGCGGTTCCCGCCGGCGCCCGGACCGCCCTGTCGGGACGCTGGCGGCAGGGGCCCGGGCGGGACCTGTTCGACGCGGTCAACGGCGAGCTCGGCGGGTTGCCGTTCGTGGTCGAGGACCTCGGTGTGATCACGCCGGCGGTGAAACGGCTCCGGGACTCCCTGAAGCTGCCCGGGATGCTCGTGCTTCAGCTGGGCTTCAACCCACGCGAGCCGTTGAGCCCGCATCGCCCCGGGAGACATCCGCGCCGTCGCCTGATCTGCACCGGCACCCACGACCACGACATCGCGCGGGGGTGGTACTCCGGCCTGGACGGGCCGACGCGTGCCGCGGTCGACGACGCAGTCGCTCGGTTCGGAGAGCCCGAGCCTTGGTGGGGGCTGATCCGGCTCACGCTTTCCTCACCCGCCGACGTGGCGATCATCCAGGCCCAGGATGTGCTGGGGCTGGGGTCGGAGGCCCGGATGAACGACCCAGGGCATCCGCACCGGCGAGCGAACTGGCGCTGGCGGCTGCCGCCCGGTGCGCTGACGCCCGCGGTGGGGGCACGGCTGAGGGAGGCGACCGAGGAGGCCGGGCGGGTGGGTCGAGGGTGATGGGGGCCGGGGGGGGGGCGCCGGGGGCGGGGGGGGGGCGGGGGCGCGGGGCGCCGCGGGGGCGGCGAGAGCGTCGTTTCTGCCCATATAGGGCAGAAACGACACTCGAGTGGCCTGATCCAGCGGGGGGCCGGGGCGCCAGGGGGATTTGTGGCGTTATTCCACCCTCCCCAAAAGGGCCGCCCCGGGCCAGATCGAATCGTCGCTAGAAAGCGGCGGCGAGGCCCCCGGCGCCCCGGAGCCCCGCGGCCCCGGCGCCCGGAGCCCCCGCGGCCCCGCCCGCGCCCCCCGCGAACACGGCCCACGTGACCAAAATCACGAGTCTGGGCGTCGACAGGGCGTCACGCTACGCCTCGCGTTGCCTGCTGCCGTCGGTCCGGCTGCCGACCATAGGGATGGGCGAGTTCATACCTAGGTCTATTCCCAGATTGGCCGGCAGGAGCGATGCTGCTGATAGTCAATAAAGGGGCCCGGATATGAGAACTCGCAACTACCTCATCGCAACGATTGGCCTGATCGCCCTCCTGATCCCGGCGACGGCTGGTGCCGCGACGCAGAACGTCGTGCTCGGCAACGGCAAGGCGATCCCAAGCGCCAAGGGTTGGGGATCGGTGGCGCCGCGGCTGGTTTCGAGCGGTATCGATCCGGGCGCGCGCCTCACGCAGGTCCATTGGCAGCACTGGGGCAGCGCGACCGCGACCGGGTGGGCGATGACTTCGATCCCCAAACAGACGGGCGGCTACTACCCGGGGCTCTATCGCGTCCAGCTTCGCGCCTCGAACATCGCATGGGACGCGAGCGAACACGCACGCGCATACATGGTGCTGCAGGCACGGGAGCCACTGAAGCCGGGCGGCGCGCTGAGCCCCTGGTTCCAGTGGGTGGGCCAGCAGCAGATGTGTAACTAGCGTCCCGACTCGGGCTCGACCCCGGCAAGGTGCGGGGGTCGCCGTCGGGCTCGCGCCCGCAAGGTGCGGGCGTCTCCGGGGTCGCCGGTACGCTGGCCGGGTGCTTTCTCAGACCAGGTCTGTGCTGGGCCCAGACGTGAGCGCTTCCGAGCTGCGCGAGCTGATTCTCGCCGAGCGCGACGGGCAGCCGTTCGTGTTTCTGCGCGACGGGGACGGAGCGGTGCGGACCGTGCGACTCGACGCCGAGCGGTTGCTCCTAGGACGTTCTGCGCAGAGCGACCTCGCGGTCTCCTGGGACCCCCGCGTGTCCGCCGTTCACGCATCGCTGGAACGGCGCGGCTCGCGCTGGGTGATCGAGGACGACGGGCTCTCACGCAACGGAACCTTCATCACGGGCGAGCGGCTCCGCGGCCAGCGCACATTGCGCGATGGCGATCTGATCCAGGTGGGCGACACCGTGATCGGCTTCCGGGATCCAGGTTCTGAGCAGGTGCTCGCGACGGTGACGATGGTCTCGGTCGCGCCGCCGGAGGTGTCTCAGGCGCAGCGCCGGATCCTCAACGCCCTCTGCCGTCCGCTCGCGGATCCAAATCGCGCCACGCCTGCGACCAACGAGGAGATCGCGCGAGAACTGACCGTCAGCGTTGCGGCGGTCAAGAGCCATCTGACAGTTCTGTTCGAGCGCTTCGGCCTCGACCAGCTGCCCCAGAACGAGAAGCGGGCGCGGCTCGCCGAGCGCGCCGTCGCGAGCGGCATCGCGCGGCTCTCAGACCTCAGGCGTTCGAGCCGCGCGGGCGCTTAGTCAGCGCCTCCCAGCTCACTCTGGCGTGCCGGTAGACGTACGTGCAGTCGTAGCGAAGTCGCCCCCACCAGGTCGTCTGCCAACTGATCAGTGAGCGGGGCTGAAGGCGTGCGGGTAGTCCGGCCGGCTTGAGGACGGCGAGCGCCCGCTCCGCGATCGCGATCTGGCCGAACGCGGTCGGATGGACGTGATCGGCCATCAGCAGGCTGCGTCCGGCGAAGGATCGGAGATCGACGACCAAGGCTCCGAGGTCCGCTGCGACCCGCTCGATGACGGCATTCGCCTCGACGACGCTCGCTCCCGCTCGTGGCCGCCCGAGATCGACCGGAATCGTGAGTGCCATGGTCCGGTCGCAGCGGGCTCGGAGGAACTCGAGTGCGTCGCGGAAGTCGCGCTCGAACGAATCCGCATCGAACTCGGCTCCGCGCACGTCGTTGACGCCGATGTACAGGCACCCGAGCTCATAGCGGGCGGCCGGGTGGGCCGTGGACCGCTGAAAACCCGGGATCTGCCGGACAACCACGTCTCGAGCCTCAGCGGCGTCGGCGGCGAGGTTGGTGATCGGCAGGCCGAGCGCGCGTGCCACCCACTGAGCCCATGACTGAAGTGCGACTCCCCATTGGAGCTCGCCACCGCCGTTCGTGATCGAGTCCCCGAGGGCGAGCACGCCGAGTCTGCAGTCCTCGCGACCTGTCATGAAGAGGCATAATCGCGCCCTTGGCCGACGGGATCGCGACAGCCAATGACGGCCGCGAGGACGTGGCACGTGCGGCCGCCGAGCTCGCCGAGCGGCTGCCCGCGGCCCTCGCTCCCCTCGCACGCCTCGCCTACAACTACCGCTGGTCGTGGCTGCCAGGCGGCCCCGAGCTGTTTCGCCAGGTCGACCCCGAGCGGTTCGCGCTGGCGCTCCAGAACCCCGTGCGGGTGCTCGAGGAGTCACCGACAAGCTCGCTTCGCCGAGCCGCTGCTGACCGCGACATGCTCGATCGAGCGGCCGCACTCGAAGCGCTCGTGAGAGCCGACCTCGATCGAGATCCAGACGCGAGCGTCGTCGATCCAGCGGGACCGGTGGCGTTCCTGTGCGCGGAGTACGGCGTTCACGTGTCGCTGCCGGTCTACTCGGGAGGTCTCGGTGTGCTGGCCGGCGATCTGCTCAAGGAGGCGTCGGACCGCGCCGTCCCGATGGTCGCGGTCGGACTCATGTACAGGAAGGGGTACTTCCGCCAGAGAATCGACGCGGGTGGTTGGCAGCACGAGTACTGGATCGACACCGATCCCCAACGGGTCCCGGCGGCACTGGTAACCGACTCCGACGCCCGCCCACTCACCGTCACGGTCCCCATCTACGGGCGGGACGTGATCGCTCGCATCTGGCGCGTAGAAGTCGGACGGCTCCCGCTGTTCCTCCTCGACACCGACACGCCAGAGAACGGCCCGCTCGAGCGCTGGATCACGGGTCGTCTGTACGAGGCGGACGAGCACACGCGGCTCGCCCAGTACGTGCTCCTCGGCGTCGGCGGCGTCCGGGCGCTCCGGGCGCTCGGTGTCGACCCCGGCGTCATCCACCTGAACGAGGGCCACGCGGCGCTCGCGCCACTCGAGCTCGCGCGGGGCTTGCTCGGCGCCGGACAGCCCCTCGACCAGGCCCTCGACGCCGCCCGGGCCAGGACGGTGTTTACGACCCATACCCCAGTCCCCGCGGGTAATGACAGCTATCCGCCCGATCAGGCAGCACACGCGCTCGGCGGGCTCGCCGGAGAGCTCGGGACCGACGTGGGTCGGCTGCTCGCGCTCGGCCGCACGCATCCCGATGACGCGGGGGAGCCATTTGGCGTGACCCAGGCCGCGCTGCGGCTGAGCCGGGCCGCCAACGCCGTCAGCCGCCGCCACGGCGGTGTGGCGCGCGAGATGTGGCACGCGCTGTGGCCCGACCGTGGGCTCGAGGACGTGCCGATCGGGTACGTCACCAATGGCGTCCACTTCCCGACTTGGGTCGGCGGACCGATGCGAGAACTCCTCGACCGCTACCTCGGCGAGGACTGGCTCGCGCGGGCGGCTGACCCCGAGACGTGGTCGCCGGTCGACCAGATTCCGGACGATGAGCTGTGGGTTGTGCGCGAGCGCCAGCGGGGCGAGCTGGTGCAGTTCATCTCCCGTCGGAGCGTCGCCGATCGCCTGGCTCGTGGCGACGCGCGCGAGTACATCGAGGCGGCCTTGAAGGGGTTCGATCCGAACGCACTGACGCTCGGCTTTGCCCGGCGAGTTGCGACCTACAAGCGGCTGGAGCTGCTGACGGAGAACCCAGAGTGGACGCTGTCGCTACTGAGCGGAGACCGCCCGGTCCAGGTCGTGCTCGCGGGCAAAGCCCACCCGCGCGATGAGGAGGCAAAGCGAGTCGTTCAGCGGGTGTTCGCGATGAAGTACGCGCAGGTCGTCGGGGCACGGGTCGTATTTCTCGACGATTACGACCTCGCGACAGCGGCTCGGCTCGTGCAGGGGTGCGACGTGTGGGTCAACCTCCCCCGGCCACCGCTCGAGGCCAGCGGGACCAGCGGGATGAAGAGCGCTGTCAACGGCGGGCTGCAGCTGAGCGTGCTCGATGGCTGGTGGGCAGAGGGCTACACCGGTGACAACGGATGGGCGCTGCCGGGGGATGTCGACGACGATCACCGCGCCCAGGACGAGCGTGATGTGGCGACATTCCACCGTCTCCTCGATGAGGAAGTCGTGCCGATGTTCTACGAACGTGACTCCGCGGGGCGCCCGGTCGAGTGGTTGAAGCGCGTCAGGGCCTCGCTGCGATCGCTTGGGCCCAGCTTCTGCGCGACGCGGATGTTGCGGGACTACCTAGAGGGCCCGTACCGCCGGCGATCCTAGGCGCCGTCCGCGACCATCATCAGCGAGACGGTCGCGTGACGGCCCGCCTCTTGACCGGAGCGCAAGCGGTCCTCGGCGCCCGCCTGGATTCGGTCGAGGCGCTCCAGGGTCTCGGTCAGCGTTGCGACGAGCTCGGCGTGGGCCTGGTCGTCGGTCTCGAAATCCAGCCGGCGGACGAGTCCTCGCGCCTTGCTCCGGTACCAGTGCTGGACGGCACCCCTGCGCTGCTGGGTGCGGACGAGCTCGATCAACCCAAGGCGCGAGAGCTCCTGCACG
>CAVPKT010000003.1:0-21057 GCA_963705775.1 uncultured Solirubrobacterales bacterium
GAGTCACGACTCGCGGGCCTCAAGCTGCCACGGGGCTACCACATCCAGATGCTCGGCGAGGGGGCCGAGCGTCAGGCGGCCCAGCACCGGCTGCTCCTGATGGGGCTCGGGGCCGCGATCGCGATCCTGCTGCTGCTCCAGGTCGCGTTCCAGAGCGCTCGGCTGGCGGGGTTGATGTTCATGACACTGCCGGTGGCGCTCTCCGGGGCATTCTCGCTGCCTGGCTCTTCGTTGGCAACATCTCGCTCGGAGCCCTCGTGGGGCTGTTCGCCGTGCTGGGGATCGCAGCGCGCAATGGGGATCCTGATGATCAGTCACCTCCAGCATCTCGAGGATCGCGAGCACGAGCGCTTTGGGTTGCCGCTGGTGATGCGCGGCGCGAGCGAGCGGCTCTCGCCCGTCCTCATGACCGCGCTTGCGACCGCCCTCGCGCTGACGCCGTTCGTCGTCTTCGGAGGCCGTCCGGGACAGGAAATCGAGAATCCGATGGCGATCGTGATCCTCGGCGGGCTGGCCACCTCGACCGTGATGAACCTATTCGTGCTGCCGGCGTCTATCTGCGTTTCGGCCATCGGCCGAAGCCGTCAGAGCCTGACGAGATTCTCGACCCGAAGCCCTCGCGTTGCCCCCCGCAGGTCGACGAACAGGCCGACGCTCGCGACCGCGCGTAGTCGATGCCGGGGTGCGCCGTCACGAGCACGACGGCGTCCGCGCCGGCGAGCGCGGCGTCGAGCTCGACGCTCTGCAGCCCGAGCTCGCCCAGCTCGGGAACGTACGGGTCGTTGTAGGCGATGTGCGCCGCGGTCGCCCAGAACCTCCATGATCCTCAGCGCGGGTGACTCACGGATGTCGCCGACCCCGCCCTTGTAGCTGGCGCCGAGGATCAGGATCCGCGACCCCTTGACCGGCTTCGCGCGTCGTTGAGCGCCCGCTCGATGCGCTCGACGCAGTAGTAGGGCATCTGCTGGTTGATCTTGCCGGCGAGCTCGATGAACTCGGTGGACATGTGGAACTCGCGTGCACGCCAGGTAGGTAGAACGGGTCGACGGGCAGGCAGTGGCCACCCATCCCGGGGCCGGGCTCGAAGCGCATGAAGCCGTAGGGCTTGGTGAGGCGGCGTCGACGACCTCCCAGATGTCGATCTCCATCCGGTCGGCGAGCATCGCCAGCTCGTTGACGAGCGCGATGTTGACCGAGCGGAAGATGTTCTCGAGCAGCTTGGTCATCTCCGCCGCCTCGGGGCTCGAGACCCGCACGATGTGATCGCAGACGGCCGTACAGCTCGGCGGCGCGCTCGGTGCACTCCGGCGTGATGCCGCCTACGACCTTGGGCGTGTTGCGCATCGTGTAGTCCGTCCGCCCGGGGTCGACACGCTCAGGGGAGAAAGCCACGTTGAGGCCGTCGCCGACCTTCAGGCCCCGGTGCTCGAGCAGCGGGATCAGCTGCTCACGCGTGGTCCCCGGATAGGTGGTCGATTCGAGCACGACGAGCTGGCCACGTTGCACCACCTTTCCCAGTGCCCCGGCCGCGGCGAGCAGGGGCCCCAGGTCCGGCTCCCGGTTGGAGGTAAGCGGTGTGGGACGCAGATCAGCACCGCGTCGGTCCGCGCGAGCGGGGCGAAATGGGTCGATGCCTCGATCATCGGGAGCGCGGCCGAAGTCGCTCGGACGGGATGTCCTCGACGTAGGACTCGCCGGCCTCGATCGAGGCGATCTTCCTCTCGTCCACATCGACCCCGACCACGTGCTCGCCGGCCTCGGCGAACGCGACCGCCAGCGGCAGGCCCACGTATCCAAGTCCGACGATTCCGACTGACATTCAATGTCCTCCAGACGATTTCAAGTGTCAGCCACGATAGCTGCGTCGCGGGCTCCCGGTTAGCCCCGAAAGCGACCGTGCACCCTCCGTCGAGGTCGGTTCCCGGGCGCTGCCACCCTTCGCGGCTCCGGTCCAGCCCTCCCGCAACGCCTGAAGGTGACCGCTTAAGGCTGCTTCCTTCCGGACCTGACCTGGTTCACGGGTCTCCATCGTTGCGGGACCGGACCATCAGCACCACAAACGGGGGCGCTGACCCGGGGCCTGCACCCCTCGGGAGGGAATTCAGCCCCGCTAGAGCGGATTGCGGGTACAGGGCACCGCTAGCACCCCGCCTAGCACGGTCGCGAGAGATGGTACCGGCACCGAGAAGACCTGGGCACGGCGGCGCATCTCGAGCGCCACCGTACCCACGGGGGCGGCCACTAGACTCGAACTCCCGTGTCGACTGGCCCGTCGCTCTACCGCCGCCACCGCCCCCGCACGTTCTCGGACGTGGTCGGCCAGGAGCCCGTGGTCCGGACCCTCCGGAACGCCGTCGACCAGGAAAAGGTCCACCATGCGTACCTGTTCGTCGGCTCACGCGGGACCGGCAAGACGAGCATGGCGAAGATCCTCGCCGCGTGCATGAACTGCGAGCAGGGTCCGACCACCGAGCCGTGCGGTAAGTGCGAGTCCTGCGTCTCGATCGCCAGCGCGACCTCGCTCGACGTCATCGAGATGGACGCCGCGTCCAACAACTCCGTCGACGACATCCGGGAGCTTCGCGACCGGGTCGCGTACGCGCCGGTGTCGGGTAGGCACAAGGTCTACATCCTCGACGAGGCGCACATGCTCTCGCCCCAGGCGTGGAACGCCTTCTTGAAGACGCTCGAGGAGCCCCCGCCGCGGACGATCTTCGTGCTCGCGACTACCGAAGCCCAGAAGGTCCTCCCGACCGTCGTCGATCGCTGCCATCGGTTCGATTTCGGCCGTCCGTCGGCGGACCAGGTTGGCACCGTGCTCCGCCGCGTGGCCGAGACCGAGAAGATCGAGATCGACGACCACGCCCTGGCCGTGATCGCTCGGCACGCGACCGGGAGCTTCCGGGACGCGCTGGGGACGCTTGAGCAGCTCCTCACCTACAAGGGGGATGAGCGAATCGAGCCGGATGACGTTCTGGCCGTGCTCGGCGTTGCCGATGACGAGCTGTTGTTCGGGGCGGTCAGCGCGATCGTCGAGCGGGACCCCGCCCAGGCGCTGCGGGTCGCCGCGCGCCTGTCCGATTCCGGTCGCGACCCGGGCCAGGTGCTGCGGGACCTCGAGCGTTATGCGCGCGAGCTGCTGGCGGTTCAGATCCTGGGTGACGTTCCGCCCGAGTTGCGAGTGACGCCGGATCGCGACCGCCGGCTGGCAGAGCTGGCGGGCGCCGTGCCACGCGCCGATGCCGTGCGGCTGCTCGATCTGATCGCTGGCGCGCTCGAGGCGAGTGCCAACGGCGCTCAGCCGCGGATCCAGCTCGAGCTCGTGCTGATCAAGGCCGCCGCGCCCGAGGTCGATCCCAGCGTGAGCGCGCTGCTCGCGCGGATCGAGCGGCTCGAGGGAGGAGCGGGGAGGCCCGCTCCGTCGCCGCCGGCCCGGTCTCCCGCACCGGGCGCGCCACCCGCGCCCGAGACGCCTCTCGAGAGCGACGCGGCCGCACAGCCTCCGCCCCCCGCCGGCGAATCTCGCGTCGGCGGCGAGCCTGTGGCCGGCGGTCGTCGACCAGGTCAGGGAAAAAAACGCGATGCTCGCCGCGCTGCTCCAGGACGCCAGGCCGGTCGCGGTCTCGGAGCATGAGCTCATTGTGGCGTTTCCGGCGGGGGCCGACTTTCTCAAGCGCAAGGCCGAGCAAGACGAACATC
The DNA here is from genome assembly GCA_963705775.1 of uncultured Solirubrobacterales bacterium. GTDB lineage: Bacteria > Actinomycetota > Thermoleophilia > Solirubrobacterales > Solirubrobacteraceae > Palsa-465. Next base: position 3,700 of record CAVPKT010000003.1, read on the forward strand.
GCCGGGCGGCGGCGAGTGCGCTCAAGCAGGTCTCCGGTCGCTCGCTCGGCGTTCGCTACGAGCTGGGGGAGTTCGCGGCGGGCGACGGGAGTGGCGAGCACGTGCTCTCGGGCGAGGAACTCGTGCGACGCTTTATGGAGGAGTTCGACGCCGAAGAGGTCCTGGACGAGGACGAACAAAACGAACGCGAGGCCCAGAACTGATGTCACCCCAACCGAACATGAACCAGATGATGAAGCAGCTCCAGAAGGTGCAGCAAGACATGGTCGCCGCGCAGGAATCGCTCAAGGACGAGGTGGTCGACGCGTCCGCCGGCGGCGGGATGGTGAAGGTTGAGGTGACCGGAGACCTGAACGTCAAATCCATCACCATCTCCAAGGAGGCGGTCGATCCGGACGACGTCGAGCTACTCGAGGACATGGTCCTCGCGGCGGTCAACGAGGCTCTGCGAGCGGCCCAGGAGCTCGCGGCGTCGAAGCTGGGAGGCCTGGCGGGCGGCCTCGGGGGCCTGGGCATACCCGGGCTCTAGACCACGGACGTGTACGCACCACCGGTACAGCGCCTGATCACCGAGCTCTCCAAGCTGCCGGGGGTCGGCGGCCGCACGGCACAGCGGCTGACGTTCCATCTGCTGCGAGCGAGTGAGGAGGATGCGCTAGCGCTCGCCGAGGCGATCCGTGAGGTGAAGGAGCGGATCGGCCTCTGCGAGGTGTGCTTCAACCTGGCGGACGGCCCCGTCTGCCGGATCTGCGCCGACGAGCGCCGCGATCCGGAGCTGATCTGCGTCGTGGAGGAACCCTCTGACGTGATCTCGATCGAGCGCACGCATGAGTTTCGGGGCCGCTATCACGTGCTGGGCGGTGCCCTGTCGCCGATCGACGGCGTGGATCCCGAGGATCTCAAACTGAGCGAGCTGTTTGACCGGGTGGTCCCGGGGAGCGTGCGCGAGGTGGTGATCGCCACCAACCCCACCACGACCGGCGAGGCAACCGCGCTGCATATCGCGGAGGCATTGCGCGAGCGAACACAGGATGTGAAGGTAACCCGGCTCGCCAGCGGGCTGCCGGTCGGCTCGGATCTCGAATACGCCGACGAGCTGACACTCGGCCGGGCGCTCGTCGGCCGACGGGCGGTCTAGAAGCACACCGCAGGTTTCCGGGCCGGGCGGCATCTATACGGGTGTAGGCAACCCAAGGAGGAACAAGTGAAGAAGCTGACGACAGCCATCGCCGTCTCCGCGTTGATGGCGGCGGTCCCAGCCTGGGCAGCGAAGCCCACCCATCCGGCCCATCCGAGTCACGGGAAGGGGAACAGCTGTACGACCCCCCTCAACAAAGGCTTCTATGCCCGGGGTGCGCTGATTAGCGGGACCCTGACACCCGGGACGAGGGCGAATCATTTCAACGGGTCGCTGACGGTTGACGTGACACGCGCCAACCACAAAGCACCGACCGGAACCCAGACGTACACGCTGACGGATGCCCGCGTGCACTTCGGCAAGGGCGTGACGGCGACCACGATTGCCGCCGGCGATCGCGTCGTGCTGCACGGCAAGATCACGGCGCTGCCGAAGAAGTGCTCGAGCACCGGGTTCACGCCGACGATCACGGTCAGAAACGTCACGATCCGCGCTCCGAAGACGCACTAGCGCCGAACTTGTCGCCCGCGCCGCGCGGCCTAAGCGGTTGTCTTGCGCAAGCCGCGTGGCGGTGGGCGACAATGTGCGGCAGCGAATGACCATGCTCCTCACTCGTCGCAGCTCTCCGGAGCGGACGCTCGAGTCACTGTACCGGCGGCACGTCGACGACGTGTACCGGTACGCGCTCGCGATGCTCGATCGCCAAGCCGATGCGGAGGACGCCGCCCAGACGACGTTCCTGAACGCCTACAAGGCGCTCGAGCACGGCGAGCGGCCGCGGAACCCCGAGAAGTGGCTGCGCTCGATCGCCTTGAATGTTTGCCGGGAGCACTATCGGCGGGCCGGTCGTCGCCCGGACGAGGTCTCGCTCGATTACGACCCGGGCGAGCTTGTCCTCGAGCCACCGAGCATCGAGCTCGGTGAGGTGCTGCGGGGTATGTCGGTGCTCCCCTTCAACCAGCGATCGGCGCTCGTCATGCGAGAGTTCGAAGGCCGGTCGCTCAAACAGATAGCGAAACAGCTCGAGGTGTCGATTCCCGCCGTCGAGACCCTCCTGTTCCGGGCGCGGCGGGCGTTGCGTGAGCAGCTAGAGGGAATCCTCACCTGCATCCAGGCCGAGGAGGCGATCTCGCGTCAGCTCGATGGCGCGCTACCGCGCGGGGAGCGCGGTCTGTTGCGGGCTCACCTCCGCGCGTGTCCCGAATGCGCAAAGCTCGCCCGCCGCATGCGGGCTCAGCGTGGCGCGATGCGCTCGTTGGCGCTCGCCCTCCCGCTGCCCTTCTCACTCTCGCTCCGAAAGCTGTTGGATGGGGGAGGACTTCCGGCCCAAGCGGTCACGGCATCGTCCGGGGCGGGGTTCGCGGCGCTCGGCGGCAAGCTCGTAGGGCTCACGCTGGCCGGGGCGGCGCTGGTCGGAGGGGGATTCGTATCGCTGCGCGCCGACCGCCCGCACCACGGGCTCAGCGGTCGCTCCCAGCACGTGGGGCTCGCCACGAGCCGCCCGCCCGCACATGGCGCCGCGGCGCTCGGCGTCTCGATCGCCACAGCTCTGAACGCTCAGGCACGGCGGAGCGCCTCCGCAGGGGCGAGGACCGGGCCAGGGCGGAGCACCGGCGCAGTGGGGCATCAAGCCGGGAAGGCGACGAACTCCACACCAAACCGGGGCTCGGTCGGCACAGCACGGGGAAGTTCGAGCACGAACCCCGGGCAGGGACACGCGTACGCCTACGGACGGACGACACCCGAGCACGGGCACGCGTACGGCACCGGCAAATCGCGCGGCCGGGGTCACACGAAAACCAGTCCGGCGACGTCCGCGCCACGGCCCGGTCGGTCACACGGTTACGGGTCAGGGGGGCCTCCAGTCACTGTCGCTCCTCACCCGCCAGGAGCTCCATCAGCACCACGTCGTGCCACCCGCGTTCGTCGGCGTCGCGTTCGGCCTGCCGCAACACTCCGACCCGCGTGAAGCCCACCTTCTCGTAGCAGCGGATCGCCGCGATGTTGGCGACGGCGGGGTCGATCGTGATCCGGTGGTGCCCTCGCTCGTCGACCAGTAGGCGTACCACCATTGACACGGCCTCCTCACCGACGCCCCGACCGTGCAGTCCAGGGTCGACGAATAAGTCGATCCCCGCGTGCCGGTACTTGGGCTCAGACTCCTCCCAGTACTGGATCAGCCCAGCCACGGCGCCGTCGACGGCGATCGTGAACCTAGTTGACTCGGGCTCGTCCCAGGGGAAGCCGTCCGCCGGCTGGTCCCACCAGCGGGCGACCTCGGGCGTCCGGTGGATCCGTAGCAGCTCGTCCTCGTCGTCGGTAGCCAGCGGGCGCAGCTCGACCTTCATCACAGCACTCCGTGCCTGGCCTTGAGCGACAGATCGCGCAGCAGCGCTTCGTGCACGAGCGCCCGGACGGACGCGCTACGCCGCGCCGCGGCGAGCACCGCCGCGTACGCGGCTTGATGCTCACTTGGTGGACCGGAGATGTACAGCAGATCGTCGCCTGCCTGGAGCGCCTCCAGGGCAACTGCGCCGGGCCCGGACCCCGTCGCCTGGAGTGTGGCATCGAGATCGTCGGTCATCACGACCCCTTGGTAACCATAGGTCCGGCGGAGCAGCTGCACCGCCTGCGGCAGCAGCCCAGCGGGGGTGACCCCGTCGAACGCGGCGTAGCTCGCGTTCGACATCACGATCACGGGCGAGTCGTGCGCCAGCTGGGCAAATGGAACAAGGTCGTGATCCTCCAGCTGGGCGAGGGAACCGCCGACGGTCGCGGTCATCTGGTCCGGATCGGCCGACGCAGCGCCCGTGCCCGGGAAGTGGCCTGGCGCTGAGATGATCCCGGCGGCCTTGTAGCCCAGCACCGCCGCGCGGCTGAAGCTGGCAACCGTGTCTGGATCGGTCGCGTACAGCTGCCCGCTGAGCGCGCCGCCACCCGCGATATCGACGTCGGCGAGCGGCGCAAGGATCATGTTGAAGCCCAGAGCCTTGAGCTTGGTGCCGGCGAGACCCGCCTGCGACGACGCCGCAGACGCGGTGCCGATGGTGGCCTCGGACGCGGGCGGCAGGTCCGGAAGCGCAGTGCCGGAGCCTCCCGGCTGATCGGCGGCCAGCAGCGGCGACACCGGGCCCGCCCCTTTGATCGCTGTCACGACGTCGTTTGCCAGGGCTCCCATCTGGCCATCGCTGACGAAGTTCTGACGCGTGAAGACCACGCCACCCCAATCGATACTCCCGAGCAAGCCGACCGCCGGGGCATCGTTCCCGTCGAGGGAAACCATGAACAACTGCGCGACTTGGCGGTCGAGCGGCAGTGAGCTCGCGACGCGCACAGCTGCCGGTGTCGGTCGGAACGGGCGTTGGTGGATAGCGCGCTTCACGAGCGCGTGCCTGCCGCCTCCCGGTGGGGCGACCGTAGCGTCCACTCCGGGGCCCAGGCCCAGAGCGCCGGGATGGCTCCCGGACCCCGTTGCTAGGACCACGGCGATCACCGCGACCGCGAGCACCGCCCCGATGGCGACCCAGGATCGACGACGAAGCTTCAAGCCCTACCCTTCCTCGCCATGGCCCAAAGCGCCCCGCAGCCCGAGACGGTCGTCCGGCCCGAGACCACGCCCACGGTGGTGATGAAGTTCGGCGGCACCTCCGTGGCCGACGCCGAGCGGATCAAGCGCGCCGCGCGCAGGATCGTGTCCCAGCGCGAGGCGGGCAACCGGGTCGTCGCGGTGCTGTCGGCGCGCGGGCAGACGACCGACGAGCTGATCGCGATGGCCGAGGAGGTCTCGCCGTTTCCCGACCGCCGTGAGATGGACATGTTGCTCTCGACGGGCGAGCGGATTTCGTGCGCCCTGTGCGCGATGGCAATCAACGACCTCGGCCATCGCGCGATCTCGTTGACCGGGTCCCAAGCCGGCATCGTCACGGATACCTCCCACACAAAGGCAAGGATCCTCGATGTGCGCGCCGACCGCATCCAGGAGGCCCTGCGTGAGGACAGGATCGTGCTCGTCGCCGGGTTCCAGGGAGTGTCCACCAGCCGCGACGTGACGACGCTCGGCCGTGGCGGGTCGGACACGACGGCGGTGGCCGTCGCGGCCGCGATCGGCGCCGAAGTGTGCGAGATCTATACGGACGTGGCGGGGGTCTTCAGCGCCGACCCCAGAATTGTTCCCGACGCACGCAAGCTCCCGATCGTGAGCTTCGAGGAGATGCTCGAGATGGCGGCGTCAGGCGCGAAGGTCCTGCAGTTGCGCTCCGTCGAGTACGCGCGTAACCACGGCGTCCGGATTCACTGTCGCTCCAGCTTCGACGACGGTCCGGGTACCTTTGTGCTCGGTGAGGACGAGACCATGGAACGCCCACTAGTCACCGCAGTCACCCATTCGACCGACGAGGCCCGGATCACGCTGCTCGGCGTGCCCGATCGGCCGGGCGCCGCCGCGAGGATCTTCGGCGCGCTGGCCGACGCGAATTGCATCGTCGACACGATCATCCAGAACGAGCCGCTCGAGCAGGGTCGAGACGCCGAGGTGTCGTTCACGATCCCGCAGGAGGACCTGGCCGAGGCCGAGACAGCCCTGGGGAAGGTCGCGACCGAACTCGGGATCGAACGGATCGACACCGATCGCCAGATCGGCAAGGTGTCGATCGTCGGCGCTGGCATGCGCTCGCATCCCGGCGTCGCTGCCAAGGTGTTCGACACGCTCGCGCATGCGGGGATCAACATCGAGATGATCTCGACCTCACCGATCAAGATCTCGTGCGTAATCCGGGCGGATGCCGTCCCCGAGGCCGTGCGCGTGCTGCACGGGGCGTTCGAGCTCGGCGAGGGCGGGATCGAGGAGGACCACGGCCCGAGGTAGGCGGCCGCTTCAGCTCACCGCTACTCTTCTGGGGGCGGGATCGCGGCCTTGAGCCGCTCCCGGGCGGCTTCGAGGCGGCGATCGAACTCGCGTCCGGCTCCGTATCCGAGGCGCCGGCTCAGGGGATCCCCGGCCGAGCGCCGATCCAAGGATCCGGCGAAGCCAGCGCATCACGCCGCCGCGGCCACCACCGAAGTCGACCAGTCGATCACTGACGTGGGCCTGACGATGTGCTTGCTCATTCCCGAGCTCCTTCGGCGGCAGCCCGAGCGCGAGGCCGACCAGCTGGGGAAGGTGGAGGACTGGCAGCCCCAGCTCCCGCCCGACGACTTTTGACGCCGCGGGCTGCTGGAGGTCGAGGTTGAGGTGGCAGAGCGGGCACGGGACAACGAGACAGTCGGCCTCCGCGTCGAGCGCGTCGCCGATGTGGCGGCCTGCCTGCTTGAGCGACGCCTCCTTGTTCATCGTGATGATCGGAAACCCGCAGCACTTGTACACGCCCGCGTAGTCGACCACCGTGCCGCCGAGCGCCTCGATCAGCATGTGGAGGTAGCGGTCGCGGGGATGGTCCTCGTCGATCCCGAGCCGGTCCACGGGGCGCACGATGTAGCAGCCGTAGAACGGCCCCACGCGGAGGTCCTTCAGCGGCCGCTTGACCTTCGCCTGCAGGTTGTCGAGGCCGATCTCCTCGACGAGCAGCCAGAGGAAGTTCTTGTTGGTGATCCCCTTCTCGTAGTGCAGGTTCTCGTCGTCGAGGTTTTCGTTGATGCGCTCGCGGTACTCGGTGTTCGCGTCGAGGCGCTCCTGGCACTCGGACTGAGCACCCTGGCACGTCGAGCAGATGTTCATCATCATGTTCTCGCCGGTCTGCTGTGCGAGCGCGAACGTGCGCGCGTTCAGCGTGTCCGCGAGCTCCTGGTTGTGCTCGGCGATCACGCCGGCACCGCAGCAGGCCGCGCGATCGAGCTCGATCAGCTCGATGTCCAGCAGCGGGGCGACCTTCGCCATCGATCCGTGCAGCTCGGGCGTGAACCCGCGGCTCACGCACCCTGGCCAGTAGGCGACTCTCATTGCTGATCCTCCGTGTCCGGCGTCGAAGTCTCCTCGGGTGGCTCGCGACCCTCGGCTCCCTGGTCGTCTACGCCGGGGAACGTCGGCGACTTGTCCGCCGGCGGCTCGTCGACGTGGGCCGACGGCGGCTCGAGCGGCGTCGGGTCGTCCGAGTGCGGTGCGTGCTTGGGATCGTCCTCGTACCCGGTCACGTACAGGTTGAGCTCGTAGCGCTCCTCCTTGCCGTCGATCTTGTCGAACAGCGCCTTGACCTCCTTGGGCGCCTTGTGCTGGTGCAAAAGCGCCTTCTGAGGCGTGATCTTGCCCCGAGCCATCGCGGTCATCGCCGTCGGCAGGGACTCGATCAGCTCGGGAACCGCTCGGGGATTGAACTTGCCCCCGTAGGAGTCAGGCAGCAGATCGGCCTCGTGCAGGAGGCCGTTCCGGCGGATGTTCTTGACGAACGCGTGCTCGTGGCGGTAGCCGTTGTTGCGGTCATCGATCTCGAAGTCGGACCCCGCGATCCGCCGCAAGCGCATGATCTGGCTCATCGGATCGACGCCCTTCGGACAGGCATCGATGCAGTTGAAGCAGTGAGTGCAGTCGTAGATGCCCTGCTCGTCCTCACTCAGATCCTTGAGCCGTTCGTAGTGTTCTGCGTCGCGCGGGTCGCCAACGAACCGGTACGCCTTCGCGAGCGCCGCCGGCCCGATGAAGCCCGGATCGATCTCCATCGAGAGGCAGTCGGACACGCATGCCCCACACTGGATGCAGGCCATCGTCTGCGTGACGTCGATCATGTTCTCGTGGGGGACGATGTACTCGCGCTCGGGGATCGGCTCCTTGTTGATGAGCCACGGAGTCACGCGTTGGATCTTCTTCCAGTGCACCGCGTCCATGTCGACGATCAGGTCTCGAATCACGGGGATGTTGCCCATCGGCTCGACCTCGATGACCGGGTGCGGATGCCCTTCATCGGGCGCGTTCGAGCCATTGCCGCGGCCGCGATTGGCCGCCTCGTCGAGGTGCGTGTTGCACGCGAGCCCTGGCTTGCCGTTCATGCGCACCCCGCACGAGCCGCAGATGCCCTGCTGACACGAGCAACGGATCCCGACCGAGCCATCGGTGTCGGCCTTGATTTTCAGCACGGCGTCGAGCACCGAGTTGTGCGCGCGCATGTCGACCGTGTGGTCGTCCCAGTACGCGGCCTCGCCCGACTGAGGGTCGAACCGACGGATTCGTAGCGTGTACTCGGGCATCAGCGGTTCTCCTCGTGAGTGGGGCCCACTTAGTAGGTCCTTTCCTCGGGCTGCCAGCGCGTGATCGTGACCGCCGAATAGGTGACCTCGGGGGCCTCGGCGCCGTTCATCGACAGATCGATGTGCTTCAGCCATTGGTCGTCGTTGCGCTCGGGGAAGTCGGTCCGGAACTGGGCCCCGCGCGACTCCTTGCGCTCCTCCGCGGCGACCACGGTCGTCTCGGCGACGTCGAGCATGTAGCCGAGCTCGATCGCGCCGATCACATCCTGGTTGAAGATCGTGCCGCGGTCGTCGATCGCGGCCACCTCTGCCTCCTCCTTCAGCCGCCGGATGATCTCGTGTGCCTTGGCCAGGCCCTCGGCGTCGCGGAACACGGCGACGTACTGGTTCATCGTCTCGCCGAGCTCGTCCTTGATCGCGGCGATCCGCCGGCCGCCCGGATCCCGCCGGATGATCGAGCTGATGTAGCGCTCGGTGTCCTCGACGCGTGAGGCCCGCGTCGCGGGCATCTTGACGTGGTTCGCCTGTGAGGCGGCGTGCTCGCCGGAGCGCCGACCGAAGATCAGCGTGTCGAGCAGGGAGTTGGCGCCCAGACGGTTGCCGCCGTGGACGGATACGCACGCGACCTCGCCCGCCGCATACAGGCCTGGAACCGAGGTACGGCCGTGGACGTCAGTCTTGACTCCGCCCATGATGTAGTGGTTGCCCGGCTTGATGTGAATGGGTTCCCGGGTGATGTCGACACCCGCGAAGTCGCGGCCGATGTTGACGATCTCTCGCAGCGCCTCGAGGGTTCTCCGGCGCGGCACCTTCGTGATGTCGAGCGCCACGGTGCCGTCAGGGAAGCCGCGACCCTCGTTGATCTCGGTCTGCTCGGCGCGCGAGACGACATCACGGGATGCGAGCTCGAGCTTGTTCGGCGCGTACTTCTCCATGAACCGCTCGCCCTGGGCGTTCAGGAGCCAGGCTCCCTCGCCGCGGGCGCCCTCAGTGATCAGCAGTCCGTTCCCGGCCAGCGTCGTCGGGTGGTACTGGACCATCTCCATGTCCTGGAGTCGCGCGCCTATCCGGTAAGCCTGGGCGATGCCGTCGCCCGTGACGATCAGGCCGTTGGTGGTGGGCTTGTACACCTGGCCGGCGCCGCCCGAGGCGAGGATCGTCGCCTTGGCGTTAAACACCTCGATCCGCCCGTCGCGCAGGTCGCGGCAGATCGCGCCGATGCAGCGACCTTCGTCGTCCTGGAGCAGGTCGGTCGTGAACCACTCCTCGTAGCGGTCGAGCTGCTCGTGGTGCTTCATCAGCTGCTCGTAGAGCACGTGCAGGATCGCCTGCCCGGTGATGTCGGCCACGTAGTAGGTGCGCGCTGCCGACGCGCCGCCGAAAGCGCGCGTACCGAGGTGCCCGGTCTCGTTGCGATGGAAGGTGACGCCCGCGTGCTCGAGCCACAGGATCTCGTCGGGCGCCTCGCGGCACATGATCTCGATCGCATCCTGGTCGCCGAGGAAGTCCGACCCCTTGACGGTGTCGAACGCATGCGACTCCCACGTGTCCTCGGGATTCAGAGCCGCGTTGATCCCGCCGGCCGCGGCGACGGAGTGCGACCGCACGGGGTGGACCTTCGAGACGATCCCCACCGTGGCGCCGGATTGAGCGGCGGCCAGCGCCGCCCGCTGCCCGGCGAGGCCCGCACCGATGATCAGTACGTCGTGGGATGGCACGGCGGGCGATTCTATTGATCGGCGGGTTTTGGGCTTCCCTACTGCGGCCGCATCCCCCCGCGCGGATTTCGCTGGTGGTACAGCGTCCCGATCAGGAAGTCGCGGTTGAGCCGCCCGATCACGCGGATCGATATCTCCTTCGGGCAGGCCGCCTCGCACTCGCCGAAGTTCGTGCAGCCGCCGAAGCCCTCGCCGTCCATCTGGTCGACCATGTCCTGGACGCGTGTGTATCGGCCGGGCTGTCCTTGGGGGAGGTCACCGAGGTGGGTGATCTTCGCCCCCGTGAACAGCATCGCCGCGCCGTTCGGGCAGGCCGCGACGCATGCGCCGCACCCGATGCAGATCGCCGCGTCGATCGCCTCCTCGGCCTTCTCCGGGCTGACCGGGTTGGAGTTGGGCTCGGGCTTCGGGCCCGCGTTCACCCCGGTGTAGCCCCCGGCTTGCTGGATCCGGTCGAGGGCCGAGCGGTCCACGATCAGGTCGCGGATCACGGGGAACGGACGGGCCCGGAACGGCTCCACGGTGATCGTCGAGTTGTCCTTGAACTGGCGCATGTAGATCTGACACGTCGTCGTGCCCATGCCCGGACCATGAGGGCGGCCGTTGATCGTCATCGAGCATGCGCCGCAGATCCCCTCGCGGCAGTCGTTGTCAAAGGCGACGGGTAGCTCGCCCTGAAGGATCAGCCGGTCGTTCAGCCCGTCCATCATCTCCAGGAACGACTCGTCCGAAGCGACTTCGCTGACGTCGTAGGCCTCGAAGCGGCCCTTCGCCTCGTGGTCCTCCTGACGCCAAATCCGGAGCGTGAAGTTCATGCGTAACTCCGGGCTTTCGGTTTGAGCTCATTGAACTCGAGCGGCTCGATGTGCCTCTCGGCCGGCTCAGAAGGACCCTTGTACTCCCATACGGCGACGTGCGCGAACCGCTCGTCGTCGCGGATCGGCTCGCCGGCCTCGGTCTGGTGCTCCTCGCGCAGGTGACAGCCACAGGACTCGTCGCGGACGAGCGCGTCGCGGCACATGAGCTCGCCGAGCTCGAGAAAGTCCGCGACGCGTCCCGCGTATTCGAGGCTCTGATTCAAAGAGCGCGCGTCGCCGCCAACCTTGACGTCCGCCCAGAACTGCTCGCGGATGCGCGGGATCTCGTTGATCGCGTGCGCCAGCTTGGTCCCCTCCCGGGAGACGCCGCACACGTCGAGCATCAACTTGCCGAGCTCGCGATGGAAGTGGCTGACGGGAGTCTTGCCGTCGATCGCGAGCAGCCGCGCCAGCCGCTCTTCGACCGCGGTCTCGGTCTGCGCGAACGCCTCATGAGCCGGATCGACGTGTGGCTGTTCGAGCCGGGCCAGGTAATCGGTGACGGTGTGCGGCAGCACGAAGTACCCGTCGGCGAGGCATTGCATCATCGCGCTCGCGCCGAGCCGGTTGGAGCCATGGTCGGAGAAGTTCGATTCGCCGATCGCGAACAGTCCGGGGATCGTGGACTGCAGCGTGTAGTCGACCCACAGACCGCCCATCGAATAGTGGGGCGCCGGGTAGATCTGCATTGGGACCGACCAGGGGCTGTCGCCCGTGATCTGCTCGTAGAGATCGAACAGATTTCCGTAGCGGTTCTCGATCTCCCGTTCGCCGCGGAGCTTGATCGCGTCGCGAAAGTCCATGTACACGGCCCGGCCGGTCGGGCCGACGCCAAGGCCCTCGTCGCAGACGTGCTTGGCCGCGCGGGAGGCGACGTCGCGCGGGACGAGGTTTCCGTAGCGCGGGTATGTCTCCTCTAGGAAGTAGTACCGCTCGGTCTCGGGTATGTCATTCGCCGCGCGGGTCTCGTCCGGCTTGCGGGGTACCCACACGCGCCCGTCGTTGCGCAGCGACTCCGACATCAGCGTGAGCTTCGACTGGTGCTCGGCGGTCTGTGGAATGCAGGTGGGGTGGATTTGCGTGAAACACGGGTTGGCAAACCCAGCGCCGCGCTTGTACGCCCGCCAATCCGCGGTTACGTTGCACCCCATCGCGTTGGTGGACAGGAAGTACACGTTCGAGTAGCCGCCGGTCGCGAGCACCACGGCATCGGCTGGGAAGGGCTGGGTCTCGCCGGTGACAAGGTCGCGGGCGATGATCCCGCGGGCCCGCCCGTCGGCGATGACGATGTCGAGCAGCTCGTGGCGCGTGTGCATTCGCACCCGCCCGGCTTTGATCTGCCGAGACAACGCGCCGTAGGCGCCCAGCAGAAGCTGCTGCCCGGTCTGGCCGCGGCAGTAGAAGGTGCGCTCGACCAGAACCCCGCCGAACGAGCGGGTTGCCAGCAGCCCGCCGTACTCGCGGTTGAACGGCACGCCCTGGGCGACCGCCTGGTCGATGATCGAAGTCGACAGCTCTGCCAGGCGCCAGACGTTCCCCTCTCGCGCGCGGAAGTCGCCGCCCTTCATCGTGTCGGCGAACAGTCGCTGGACGGAGTCGCCGTCGTTTGAGTAGTCCTTGGTCGCGTTGATTCCACCCTGGGCCGCGATCGAGTGGGCGCGACGCGCGGAATCCTGGAAGCAGAAGCACTCGACGGTGTAACCCATTCCGGCGAGCGTCGCGGCGGCGCTCGCGCCGGCCAGACCCGTGCCGACGACGGTGATCACGTGGTCGGCGCGGCGAAGCGGGCTCACCAGCTCATGGTTGTCCTTCCAGATCCGCCACTTCTCCTCGACTGGGCCGTCGGGGATGCGCGAGTCGAGGATCATCGGGCCCGCCCCGGGATGCCGGCGTCGCGGATCATCCGTGCACCGGCTTGGGGAACGCGCCCGCGATGAACAGGATCGGGATCACGGCGAACCCCACCACGGTCAGCAGCGTCACGATGTTCGTCGACCTGCGCCAGAACCAGTTGCGATCCGGGTTGTCGATGCCGGCGGTCTGGGTGCCGCTCCACAGGCCGTGGTTGAGGTGTAATCCGAGCATGGTCACTGCGCCCACATAGATCGCAACGAGCCACCACTTCTGGAACGCGTCATACATGTTGGCGTAGATCAATCCGTTGACGAGCTTGGTGGGGTGAATTGTGCGGGTGCTGAAGTGGAGGATGTGGAAGATCAGGAACCCCAGGATCAACAAGCCGGTCAAGGGCATCGTGCGGGCGAACCACGTTGCTCTGACCCGCTTTGTACGGCCCGGCTGCGACCGGCGGTTGCGCACATACAGCTGACCCACCGCGACGATGTGGAGCAGGACCGCCACGATCAGCACGCCCCTGATGATCCACAGGATCATGTCGTTCGGGAACACTGGCCCGAAGAGCGTCCGCAAGGTGTGGGCGTAACGGTCGATCGCGGCCTGCGAGTGCCCGCTCCCCGGCCCCTCGATCGCCTTCAGGTTCCCGAGCATGTGCAGCACGACCCAGACCGCGATGATCACGCCGGTGATCGCCGCCACGTACTTCTTACCGATCGTCGTGCGCCACAGCGCCATGAGCCTGCGCGGCCGGTAATCGATCGGGACGCCGTGCGTAGCCATCGGCGCGGCGATTCTATTCAGAGCGGTCAGCTCTGCGCTGGGCGTCCGAACGCCGACTGCAGCGCCCGCCGGACCTGCTCGACGGTCACGACGCCCCGAAGAACCCCTCCGTCGTCCACCGCCATCAGCGCGCCGAGCCGCCCCAACGACTCGGAAGAGAGCAGCTCGGTGAGCGGCCGGTCAACGCGCACGTGCCAGCTTCCTGTCTCGCCGGCGTCGAGTGCCGAGCCGACCGTCAACCATCCCTCCCCTCGATCGACGATCTCCTGGACGGGCTCCTGGCGAGCGATCCCCAGGAACCGGCCATCCGCGTCCACGACCGGGAACCACGACCACCCGTAGCGGAGGAAGAACTCATCGAGGGCCTGGGTGACCGGCGTCTCGGACGGAATCGCTACGGGCTGGCTGTCCATGATGTCCGATACGCGGACGCCCTCGATCCGCTCCGTAAGGGCGGTCTGGAGGATCGCGCCGCGCGCCGCCTGGCCGAGCAGGAACGCGACGGCGATCAGCCAGAGTCCGCTGAACGCGCTCCCGGATTGAAGGACGAGCGCGAGCCCGGCGGCGCCCACGAGCAGCGCGAACCCCCGGCCGAGTTGCGCTGCGGCGCGAGTGCCTCTCGCCTTGTCGCCCGTTACGCGCCAAACTAGGGCCCGGGCGATCCGGCCGCCGTCGAGCGGGAACGCCGGTACGAGGTTGAACGCCAGGATCAGGATGTTCATCAGGAGCAACCAGCTGAGCGACAGCAGCACGGGTGTGATCCGGATCGACTGGCTGAGCCGAGCGGCATCGATGATCTTGTGCGGCCCGACGATGATCACGTCGACGATGACGCAGACGACGACGAACGCGAACGTCGCCGCCGGGCCGGCCGCCGCGATCTTGAACTCCTCACCGGGGGTTCGTGCGTCGCGACTCATCTGCGCGAAGCCGCCGAACATGAACAGGTTGATGCGCCGTACTTCGATCCCGTGCCGCCGCGCCACCAGCGCGTGACCCAGCTCGTGAATGATCAGCGAAGCGAAGAACAGCAACACGGTGACGACCGTGGTCAGGTAGGCGACGCTGTCCGAGGAATGCAGCTCGGGCCGGAAGTTCGGCGTCAGCCAGAAGATCATCACGAACAACACGACGAACCAGCTGGCGTCGACGCCGATGCGGATCCCGAACAGATCGAACAGCTTGATCGATCCTGTCCGGCGCAACATGCTGCAATGGTCGCATAGCCTGACCTCGCTGACCGACTGGACAAGGAGCATTCAATGACCGTGGCTCTCGAGGAGCTCCGTGTACGCCTCGCGGAGCTCGCTGACCTGCGCAACGTCAACCACCTGCTCGAGTGGGATCACCAGACGATGATGCCGCCGCGCGGCGGAGAAAACCGAGCGGAGTCACTCGCCACCGTCCAGCGCATCGCCCACGACCTACTGGTCTCGGACGACACGGGCAGGCTGCTCGAGGCGGCGGCAACGGAGTCGAACGGGGCCGCGCCCGATTCGGATGAGGCGCGCATGCTCGAGGTCACGAGACGCCGTTACCACAAGGCGCGCCGGGTCCCTACCGAGCTCGCCGCCGAGATGACGCGCCAGGCGGCGATCGCCCACAACGCCTGGGTCGAGGCCCGGAGCCGCTCTGACTTCGCCGGGTTCGCACCCCACCTGGAGCGCAATTTCGAGCTCATCCGCCGGTACGTCGATTGCTTCGACGATTACGAGTGCTCATATGACGTGCTGCTCGACGACTACGAGCCCGGAATGAAGACTTCAGAGGTCGCCTCGCTGTTCAACGACCTTCGCTCGGCGCTCGTGCCGCTTATCGCCACCGTCCGAGAGCACTCCGACCGCGTCGATGACTCCTCCCTCCATGGCCGCTTTCCGGTTGACATGCAGCGCAAGCTCGTCGCGGAGGTAACCAAGCTGATGGGCTTTGACTCGGCGAGCTGGAGGATGGATGACACGGTGCATCCGTTTGCCATCAGTATCGGCGCCGGTGACACCCGCATCACCACCCGCTGGGACGAGAGCTATTTCCCGTCGGGGCTGTACGGAGCAATGCACGAGTGCGGCCATGGTTTGTACGAGGCGGGGATCGCCGAGGAGCTGAAGCGGGACCCACTGGGTCATGGCGAGTCGCTCGGCCTGCACGAGTCACAGAGCCGAATGTGGGCGAAGATGCGTCGGTCGATCGCGCGAGTTCTCTGAAGTCCTCGCACCACGCGTGGGAGCGGGTCTTCGGCGCCCACGGGATCGAACCCGAGACCCTCTACCGAGCGGTGAACAAGGTCGAGCCGTCCCTGATCCGCGTCGAGGCCGACGAAGCCGCCTACGGCCTTCACGTCGTGTTGCGCTTCGAGCTGAGCAGGAGCTGGTTGAGCAAAGACTCAAAGTGTCAGAGCTCCCGGAGGCTTGGAACGCGCGGGTGAAGAAATACTTGGGGATCGACGTCCCCGACGACGCGCACGGAGTACTCCAGGACGTTCACTGGTCCGGCATGACCGTCGGCTATTTCCCGACATATGCACTTGGCAATCTGATCGCGGGGCAGCTGTGGGAGCGTGTGCACGCGGATGTCCCGGACTTGGGTGATCGGATCGCGGCGGGCGAGCTCCAGCCGTTACGCGACTGGCTGCGTGAGAACGTTGATCGCCACGGGGGCAAGTTCAGCTCGCCGAGCTGCTCGAGCGGGTCGTGGGTGCGCCGATCTCGGTCACTCCGTTCGTGACCTACCTGAAGCGAAAGCTCGGCGACGTGTACGGGCTCGACCTGGTTTGATCAGGTTGGGCGCGTAGGCCAACCTTGAAAGGAACCCAATGCCACCTGTAAGAGTGGCCGTCACCGGCGCCGCCGGCCAGATCGGCTACGCAATCCTGTTTCGGATCGCCTCGGGCCAACTGCTCGGACCTGACACTGAGGTTCACCTGTCGCTGCTGGAGATTCCCGACGCGGTCAAGGCCGCCGAAGGCACCGCGATGGAGCTCGACGACTGCGCGTTCCCGTTGCTTTCCGGGTCGACATCCATGACAACCCGACCGGCGCGTTCGACGGGACAAACATCGCCATCTTGGTGGGTGCCCGTCCGCGAACGAAGGGCATGGAGCGAGCGGATCTCCTGGAGGCCGACGGCGGCATCTTCAAGCCCCAAGGGGAGGCGCTCAACGAGCGCGCCGCCTCGGACATCAAGGTCCTGGTCGTCGGCAACCCCGCCAACACCAACTCCTCATCGCTGAGTCAAACGCGCGCGACATACCTCGGGAGCGTTTCACCGCGATGGTGAGGCTTGACCACAACCGCGCGATCGCGCAGCTGGCCAAGAAACCGGCGCCGCGGTGAAGGACATCACCAACATGACGGTGTGGGGCAACCACTCCACCACCCAGTACCCCGACATCATGCATGCGAAGGTGGGAGGCCGGAACGCCGCGGAGGTGGTGAACGACCAGTCATGGATCGAGAACGACTTCATCCCAACGGTGGCCAAGCGCGGCGCCGCAATCATCGAGGCACGCGGCGCATCGAGCGCGGCGTCGGCTGCGAGCGCGGCGATCGATCACGTCCATGACTGGTCAACGGCACACCCGACGGGAGCTGGGTGTCGATGGGCGTTCCGACCGATGGACCTACGACGTCCAGGAGGGAGTCATCTCGGGCTACCCGTGCACCTGTTCCGGTGGCTCGTATCAGATCGTCAAGGGACTGGAAATCGACGAGTTCTCGCGCGAGCGGATCGATGCCAGTGTCAACGAGCTGCGCGAGGAGCGCGCAGCTGTCGAGCTGGGACTGATCTAGCGGTGAACAAGCACCGGGGCTACGCCGGGTGCCGCCCCTTGCCGTCGCGC
>CAVPKT010000004.1:0-21996 GCA_963705775.1 uncultured Solirubrobacterales bacterium
TCGCCTTGCGGCTCCGTCGATCGCATCGCGGGCCCCGGCCACGCGGACGGCACCCCCATCGGGAAGGCTGAGCCGAACCCGCGGCCCACAATCGGAGCACGCATTGGGCTGAGCGTGGAAGCGGCGATCGCCCGGGTCGTCGTACTCCCGCGCGCAGTCCTCGCACATCGCAAAGTCCGCCATCGTCGTCATCGGGCGGTCGTACGGGACGCCTCTGATGATCGTGAAGCGGGGCCCGCAGTTGGTGCAGTTGATGAACGGATAGCGGTGGCGGCGGTCGGCAGGATCGAACAGCTCCGCCAGGCAGGCCTCGCATGTCGTGGAGTCGGGGGTCACCGGAGCGTCCGGCTGGCCGCCGGTGCGCGCTCTCGACGATCCGAAAATCCTGCTCGCTCGCCAAGCGGGATCCGTTCGGAGGAGATGCTCTGGATCTCGGCGAGCGGCGGGAGATCGCGCTCGAGCCGTGTCAGGAAACGTTCCACCGGCTCGGCGTCGCCCTCGACCTCGAGCAGCACGCCGGCTCGTCGTTGAGCACGTACCCGGTCAGCGCTCCTGGCGGGCGAGGCGGTAGGCGAACGGCCGGAATCCGACCCCCTGGACGTGCCCTGGACTCGCGTCCGGACGCGCACACGCCCGCTCGAGGCGAGGCTGACCATGCCCTCAGGACCGCTCCAAGGCCAACTCCGCAGCAGGTGATACGCGGTCGCCTGCGCTTCCTGGATACGCGGGATGTACTGCGAGGGCGTCACCACCACGTGATCGGCGAGCGCGTCGGCGGCGACCCGGCCGCCGTCGTAGCCGACGAGGGCGACAGTCAAGAGGCCTCGGCTTCGCGCCTCGACGAGCGCATCGATCATGCTCGGCGAGTTGCCGCTCGTCGACAGCGCGACGAGCGCGTCGCCTTCGCGTCCGTAGGCGATCACCTGGCGGGCGAAGATCGCCTCAGAGCCGATGTCGTTGGCGACCGCGGTGATGATCGCGCTGTCCGCCGTGAGGTCGATCGCAGGGCGACCCGCGGAGACGAGATCGGCCACGAGATCCATCGCGTCCGTGGCCGAGCCCCCGTTGCCGAGCGCCAGCAGACGCCCCCCGTCCGCGAACGCGTCGCGCAGCGCTACGGCCGCGGCTCGGAGCACTCCGGCGCCCTCCCCCACCGTCCGTTCCCGGAGCAGTTGCACCTCGTCGGCTTTCATCAGCACCGACTCGCGCACGTCGGCGATGACGGCCTCGGGGTCGCCCGGCCCCTCGGACAGGAAGGGGTAGAGGAAGCTCGCCGCGCCCCCTCCCTCCGCGTGCCGGCCCTGATGCTCGAAGAACACGTGCACGAGCTCCCACAGCACGTGGTACGCGGTCTCGACGAGCTCCTGCCTGACGAACGGATCCTCGGAGGGCGGCTCGAACGTCCACTCGGCAGGCAGCGGCGAGAATGCAACGGTCAGGCAGCCGCGCTCGCGGGTCTCCTCGAGGGCAGCGGCTAGCTCGGGCCCGTCCGCCGGCTCGCCGAACGCCATCACGATGTCCGCCGGCTCTGCCAACAACGCCAGCTCCGTCCCGGCGGTCAACCCGATCGCGGAAGTGCTCGCTTTCCGACGATCACCGGGTGGACGAACTCCACCGCGACGTGGCGGACATCCGAGCGCGCCTCCGGCGTGAGCCCGAACGCGAGCAGCCGCCCCCCTCGCAGGAACCGGTCGGACATCTCGTGACACAGGCGCGCGAGCCGATCGGCGGATCCTGGAAAGAACGCGCCGCTCGCCTCGCGCCGCTGTTCGAGCCGGCGATCAAGCAGTGACGCGGTGTCGAGCGCGGTCAAGCGTGAGCCTCGGCTGCGTGGAGATGGCGAGCGCGGAGATCGATCAGCCACCGGCGCAACTCGTCCACGCCCTCGCCCGTTTGTGCACTCGTGAGAATCGTGTGCGCGCCGGGATTGACGGCGTCGATGTTGTAGAGCAGCCGCTCGAGATCGATGCCGACGTGCGGGAGCAAATCGAGCTTGTTGACCACGACGAGCTCGCAAGCGCGGAACATCAGTGGGTACTTGAGCGGCTTGTCCTCGCCCTCTGTCACCGAGCAGACCATCGCCCGGGCGTCTTCCCCGATCCTGAACTCCGCCGGGCAGACGAGATTGCCCACGTTCTCGATCACGAGCAGGTCGATGTCGGCGAGCGGCAACGCCGGCATCGCCGAGCGCACCATGTTCGCGTCCAGGTGGCACTCGCCTCCGAAGCCGGAGTCGGTGTTGAGCTGCACCACCGGCACGTGCATGGCCGCCAGACGATCGGCGTCGTAGGAGCCCTGGACATCTCCTTCGAGCACCCCGACTCGGACGTCCTCGGAGGGCTCGGCCAGGACCCGCTCGAGCAGCGATGTCTTCCCGGCGCCTGGAGCGCTCATCAGATTGACGACGGTCACCTGACTGCGGTCGAAGTCGTCCCGGTTGGCGCGGGCGATCGTGTTGTTGGCGTCGAGCGCGTCCTCGACGATCCTAACCTTGGTTCTATGCATTCACCGTCTCCCTCAGTTCCAGATAGTCGATCTCGAGTTCCTCCCCGGCCACGACCATGACGTGTGCGGAGGCGCAATCGGGACAGCGAAAGGCCGGGATCAGCGGCTCCCACTCGCGCGCGCAGTCTTCGCACTGGAGGCGTGCCTCGATCTCCGTCAGCTCGAGCCGCGAGTTCTCGCACACGGTGTCCCTGGTCACGATGTCCCAGTAGAAGAGCAGCGAATCGGGCACCACCTGGCGCAGCCGCCCGACGCGCATCGCAACGAGCTCGACCGGGCGGTCGTCGGCGTGCTTGAGCGCCGTGCCCAGGACGGCCGTCGCGATCGACAGCTCATGCATCGTTCAGCTCTTTGACCGTGTCCATCACCACATCCGCGGCGCGCGTGACCGAGGCCCGGACCGCGTCGCTCAGACCCAGCCCCACGTCCTCAACCGTCTCAGGCTCACAGGCGACGACCATCACGCGGCCCGGCCAGCCGCCGACGTACTTGACGAACCGGAGCACGGTCTCGGGGTCCATTCCGTGCGGGTTGAGCATCTGCCCGTCTTCGATCTGGCCGTCGACGTCATCGGGATCGGCCTCCATCACGTACAGCGTCCCGGCCTCTCCGCCCTGGCGGCTGACGTCGATCAGGATCAGCGCGTCGTAGCCACGCATCACCTCGTAGGCGAGATCGAGGCCGCCGGAGCCGAAGTCCATCACGGTCACTCCGTCCGGGACGCTCCGGTCGGTCAGCTCCTTGGCGACCTCGCCGCCGAAGCCGTCGTCGCGCAGCCACGCGTTCCCGATCCCGGCGACCAGGATCTGCTTGGTTCTCCGTGCGGTCTCTGTCAAAGCGGTTGCACCTCGTGTGGGAAGAAGAACAGGTAGCGCCCGGTCTCCCTCATCAGCTGCTGACCGGGGTCGTCGTCGACCGTGACGGCGAGGTGGACCCGCTCGTCGTAGTCGATGTAGATGCGTTCGAGCGTGGCCCGCCGGCCATCGAGCATCCGGTCGTGGACGCTGCGGTCGGTCCCGGGCTTTAGTAAAAGCGTCGAGCCTTGACGAACGTGACACCGTCGACCGTGGCGCTGTCCTCACCGGGGTTGTTGTCGACCTCATCGGAAGCGGGCACCTCGCGCAGACCGCCGTGCAGGTCGATGATCTCCTGGCGGACCCAGCGACAGCGTGCGATCGAGCATCGCCTTGATTTTCGGGTCCGGTGATCGCTTCGCGCTCGTCATCCGTCAGCGAGTGCACATGCAGCACGAGCGCCTCCTCGATCTCGGTGTTGTCGAACAGGTTGCCGTAGCTGCGCGGCGCGACCTGCGGGTGATCGGGAAGCACGATCGCCGCCCCGAGGATCGTGTCGTCGTCCTCGCTCGCCAGCACGGGCCAGGTGTTGACGCTCTCGCACTCGCTCTCGAGCGGAGACACGAACCGGCCGTCATCGACACGGACCAGGATGTGAACCGAGATCAGTGACTGCACGAGCGCCCCAGCCCGATCCAGTCCGGAGGGGACGTCCGCCGTGTTGTGCACACAGCAGCGCACGACTCCCGGCTCCCCGTCGGCGCGGAGCGTGAAGCGCGCGTCCGGCTGCTCCGCGGTCGTCCGCTCGCCGGGCGCGATCGGACCGAGCTCGAGGCGCCGCTCAGAGCCGGCTGATGTGAGCCACCGGACCGTCGCCCTCAGCGAAGAGCCCCCCTCCACGTGACACTCGAGTCGCGCGTGATCATGGGCGCCCTCGCACTCGGCGGCGTAGGCGGGCGGATAGACGATCCCGAACGGCGTCGGTGTCGCGTTCTTGGTCGCGCCGGGCGTGTACGGATACAGGGCGTAGCCCTCGTACAGCAGCGAGTCGACGAGCTCCTCAATCACCGAGGAGCTCCTGGACGAGGTTGTCGAACGTCAGGCCTCGCTCCGCGCGCCGGGCATTGAGCGCCTCGAGCGTGTTTGCCTGGAGGCGAATCCAGCCGCCGCCGGGGTAATGCTCGGCGATCATTGCCTTCCACGCGGACACCGGCATCGCGAACTGGGCGCTCGAGCTCCACGGCACGGGTGTCATCTGGAGCCTGCCATCAGGCCGGTTGTAGAAGACGGTTCCGTAGAAGTGGAAGCTGAGCGGCACTGCCCCATCCTGAACCGCATAGAAGTACTTGGTCGCCGCGACCTCGAGGTCGTACGTGCACGGCAACTCGAGCGCGAAGATCGTCTCCCCGGTGAACGCCGGGACGGCCGCCGCCACGCGAGCCCAGCTCAGCCCCTGGGTCGAGGGAGCCCAGGTCGCCGGAGGCCCGAACAGCTCGGTGAGTCGCTCGCGCGTCGTCTCGTCGTATCCACGGCGCGCCGGATCGATCATCACCTGGACTGACACGGACATCGACTGGATCGCGAGCCCGTCCGGTTCGGTGGCGGTGACGGCGAACACCATCGTCGGGGCGGCCGCGAACGCGAGATGAGCGGCGTTCATCACCGCGAACTCGGGATGCGGGATCGTCGCCTGCTCCATTTGAGGCTCGGCCGGCACGCTCATCGCAGCACCAGCGCTCGGTTTCGCATCGCCTCAAAGAACGCGGGAACGGCCTCGCTCGAGCGCCGACCCGCCCGAGATGCCCTCCCAGCGCGACTTGATCAACCCGACCAGTGCGTAGCAGTCGTCGATCGGTGCGATCACGTGCTGGTGAGGCTCCACCAGCCGATTGACCACGAGCGCCTCCGCATCCGCGTCGAGCTCAGCCAGCACCGGGTTCGATGCCACGAGCTGATCCCAGGCGTCGAGGCTCAGCTCGGACTCCGTTGCGCCGGCTGGGCTGGGGTAGAACGCGACCACTGCACCCGTCAGGCTCGAGCGCATGAAGAACGCGAGCCCGATCGGGATCTGGAACAGACCCCACGTCTCCGCGTCGCACGAGAAGTGCTCGAGCCACAGCGTGCGCATGCCAGTCGGCCGGTACACGGCGTCGCCGGAATGAAGCGCCCAGCAGGCCTCGCACGCGCAGACAATCCGCCTCTCCTCGAGATGGATCAGGTGCCGGTGGTCGTCGGGGATCGTCGTCTTGCAGAGGTCACACCGCTCCTGGGGGGGCACGCGCGGGCCGGTGGCCTGGGAGGTGGCGCCGGACTGAGCAAGCGACCGCATCCGCGCGAGCATCTCCGTCCGCCGGCGCGCCGCGACCATGTCCTCGAGGCGGCCTCACACGGCCACCCGCACGCCACCGGATGCGAGCAGGGGCACCGGCGTCAGCTGCAGCGGCTCCCCGCCCGCGGCGCGGCCCGCGCGCGGAAGATCGAACTCGACGCCGCATCGCGCACAGCCCAGGAGGCCGTCCCGGAGCTCACCGTCGTCCAGTCGGTCGCCGCACGAGGCGCACTCGTTGCGGTACGCGAGCAGCGATCCGGCGACGTTCGCCACGAGCAGTTCGGTGCCGTCGACCGCAACGGCCCTGATCTCACCCGGCGCCGCGTCGTCCCCGCCCAGAAGCGGAAGCCACCGCGACGGCTGCTGGGGGGCGATCGGCAGCTCGTTCGCGCTCGGGTGTATGGGGAGCTCGAATCCGGACGACCCGGCCATCGGCAGCGAGTGGCCGTTTGAAGGCGCATCGACGATCCCCTCCACTTCGAGTCCCTCGAGGTCGGGTGCGTGCTCCTCGAGCGCCTGTTTGATCGCCAGCTCGAGCGTCGCTCGCGATGCGGAGCAGCCGTTGCAGCTGCCCTGCAAGGCGAGCCGTGCGACGCCATCCTCGATCCCCAGCAGCTCGACATTGCCGCCGTGGGACTCCATGTACGGCCGCACTGTGTCGAGCGCCTCGAGGACGCGGTCCCGCAGCGAGGCCGGATACAGGTCGTGGATCAGCAGCAGGCTCGAGACCGCGCCGTCCTGCGCCAGCTCGTCGAGGATCGTGGCGCCCGCCTCACGCGAGCGCCCGACCGCGTCCATGATCCGATGGAGGCCATCGCCGTACATGGCGATCACAGCACTGACCAGGTCCTGCGCCAGCTCGCGAGCGCGCTCGTCCGGGTACTCGTCAAGCCGGGCGGTCAGCTGCTGGACCCTGTCGAGAAGTTCGTCAGGGCCGGCCTCATCGGTCATCTTTCTCTCCCTAGTCCGCGTGCTCCGTTTCAGCTGAGTGCCGTCGGGGTGTGGATCACCTTCTTGACTCGGCCCTTGCCGGTGTACATGTGCACGCCGCACGGCAGGCACGGATCGAAGCTCCGGACCGCGCGCATGATGTCGACGCCCTTGAAGTTCTCCGGGCCGTTCTCCTCGAAGATCGGCGTGTTCTGCACCGCATCTTCGTAGGGGCCCGGAGTTCCATAGACGTCACGCGGTGAAGCGTTCCACGGCGTCGGCGGATACGGCTGGTAGTTCGCGATCTTTCCATCGCGGATCACCATGTGATGCGAGAGGACACCGCGCGCGGCCTCGTGGAAGCCGCAGCTGATCGCCTCGTCGGGGACCTTGAACTCCTTCCAGCTCTTGGTCCGCCCGGCCCGCACCTCCTTCAGCGCGCGCTCGAGGCAGTGCAGCGCGATCAGCGCCGAGTACGCCTGGTGATAGGACCGTGCCCGGTCGCGCTCGATCGCGTTCGACTTCTCGGGCACCTTCCACTCGAGCTCCATCTCGGGCATCGACGCGGACTTCGGCAGCACCATCTGGATCGAGTTCCCGGTGGCCTTCGCATAGCCGAAGTCGACGAGGCCCGCCTTCGCGGTGCACCACTGCCGCGCGAACGGGCCCCCACCCGTATCGCAGCAGACGTGCTTGTCGGTGCGCTTGTCGTAGATCCTTGGAGACACGACCCAGCTGTATTTGTCGGCGAAGTCACGCTTCTGTGGCTTGGGGAGGGTCTGCTTGTTCCACGGATGGTTCTTGTCCACGGGGTTCCCGAGCGGGTCCTTGGTCACAAACGTGGGCTCGTTCTCCCAGCTGTCGAAGTACGAGCTGCCGAGCAGGATCCTGATCATGAGGTTGATCTCGACCAGGTCGGTCGTGATCAGCTCTCCCCCGATCGCGATCCCGGGCGTGATGTAGCGCTTGCGGCCCCACTCGGTCATGTTCTCGTACTTGTAGTCGACGTAATCCGGGTCGTCGAACGAGCCCCAGTTGACCAGGTTCGTCTCGCGGTAGCCGACCATGTCGTACCCGGGCAACTCCTGAAGGAAGAAGTCGTACAGGTCGTCATGCATCGGCACGACCCGCTTGACGTAGTCGAAGTAACGCATCAGACGCACGTAGTAATCGGTGAGCGTCTGGTGCGTGATGTCGGCGCTACACCCGCCGGGCATGATCGTCGACGGATGGGTGTGCCGCCCCCCGAACAGGCAATACATCTCGCGCGTGTAGCGCGCGACGTGCAGCGTCTCGAGGTAGAAGCTGCCCGTGAACGGGTTCAGCGACCGCATGATGTCGGCGATCGTGTCGTAGCCGTGGATGTCCTTGTGCGGGGACGGAGTGCTCTCCGCCTTCGCCAACAGGCTCGGGTTGGTGTCCTTGACCATCTGCTCGCAGAAGTCCACGTTCGCCATGCAGTCGTTGAAGATCGCGTGGTCGAAGATGTAATCCGCGGTCTCCGCGAGATTGAAGGCCAGGTCACCGAGAGGCGGCGGCTTGACGTTGTAGGCCATGTTCTGGTTCAGGCAAGAACAGGTGCAGTGGTTATCACCGCAGATGCCGCAGATCCGGCTCGTGATGAAGTGGGCGTCGCGCGGGTCGATCCCCTTCATGAAGATGTCGAACCCGCGGAAGATCATCGAGGTCGAATAGCACTTCAGTACCTGCTGGTTGGAGAAGTCGATCTCGGTGTGGATTCCGAGGCTGCCGACGATCCGGGTGATCGGATCCCACGACATCTCCTTTACGACTACTTTTTTCTCGGCGGCGGTCTCTGTTGCCATGTTGCTGGTTCTCCTCGTACTCGAACGTGGTCGCGGTGGCTCGGGCTACCAGCGCTTCTGGTAGCCGGTGGTGATCGCTGGCCCGCGACGCCGCCACTCTGGCTCGACGTCGTACTTGTTCTTGATGTTGCGCTTGCGGAAGTAGTTCAGGATCGGCCCGTAGCTGAACCGCTCGAAGTCCGCGGCGGCCTTACCCCATTTGTCGGGGTCCATGAACGGCATGTACTTGTCCGGGAAGCCGGGCATCGTGCACGCCATGCAGATCCCACCGACGTTCGGACAGCCGCCGATGCCGTTGACCCAACCCCGGACCGGGACGTTGCACTTCACGACCGGGCCCTTGCAGCCGAGCTTCACCAGACAGCGGTGGTCGGAGCCGTACTCGGTCGCGAAGTTACCCTGCTCGACGAAGCCGGCCCGGTTACAGCCCTCACGCACGGTTCGCCCGAACAGCCATTTCGGTCGCAGCTGTTCATCGAGCTCAGGCACGGGCGCCATCCCCGCCAGGTGGAAGACGAGATACATCAGCGTCTCGGTCATGTTGTCCGGCTGTGCCGGGCAGCCGGGGATGTTGATCACCGGCAGGCCGGCACTCGACTTCCACTTCCAGCCGAGGTAGTCGGCGACCCCCATCGCCCCGGTCGGGTTGTTCTTCATCGCCGGGATCCCGCCGTAGGTCGCGCATGTACCTACGGCGACGACCGCTGCCGCCTTCGGGGCGAGCCTGTCGATCCACTCGTTGAGCGTGATCGGCTGCCCGTTGGCTGGGTTGACACCGAAGCCCGTCCAATGGCCTTCGCCGTTGATCTCCTCGTTGCCGACCGATCCCTCGACCACCAGCACGAACGGATCGAGCTTGCCCTGTTCCGCGTCGTACCAGGCCTGGATGTACTCATCGCCCACCTCGAACGCGATCACCTGGTTGTGGATCACGACCTTCGGCATCCCCGGGATCACTCCCTGGATGATGTCCTCGAGGCTCGGGTTCGTGGCGGAGGTCATCGCGACCGAATCTCCTTCGCAGGACAGACCGGTCGTCATCCAGAGCACGTGTGCGGTGACGTTCTCCGTGGTGTGCTGATTCGGTACGAATTCGATGCCGGCTGTCGCCATCAGACCCTCCAGGTTCTCGTTCAACAGATCCGCGGCAGCGGGTCACCCACAAGCTGGTCCATCACCCGCTTGCCGCCAAAGCTCGTCTCCACCAAGACCATCGCGGGAGGCTCGCGCCGCACCTCGCCGATTACCGCCGCCTGCTCACAACCGGGCGTCCCACGAAGGGCGCCGAGTGCGTCCTCGGTCGCGTCCGGTGCGACGAACGCCACCAACCGGCCTTCATTGGCTACGTACATCGCATCGATGCCGAGCAGCTCCGCCGCCGCCCTCACGATCGGCGACACGGGGACCTCCGCCTCGCTCACGCTGATCGCCGTCCCAGACGCGCGCGCGAGCTCGTTCAGCACCGACGCGACTCCACCGCGGGTCGCGTCCCGCATGCAGTGCACATCCTCACCCGCAGCGCCGAGGAGCGCATCGACGGCGGGCCACAGCGAGCACGTGTCCGAGACGATCTCGGCCTCGAGGTCGAACGACCCTCTCGCGAGCATGATCGCCGTCCCGTGCTCGCCGATCGGACCCGAGACCAGGACCCGATCGCCCGGGCGGATCGCCGTCGGCGCCACCCGCGCACGCTCGTCGGTCAGTCCGATCCCGGCCGTGCAGATGTACATCTCGTCGGCCGCGCCGCGCTCGACGACCTTGGTGTCGCCGCCCACGACCTCCACTCTGGCTGCTCGGGCGGCATTTGCGATCGCCTCGACTTCAGCCTTGAGTACGTCCGCGTCGAGCCCTTCTTCGAGGATCATCGAGACCGTGATCCCGACCGCCCGCGCGCCCGCGACTGCGAGGTCGTTGACGGTGCCGTTGACCGCGAGCTCGCCGATCGAGCCGCCGGGAAAGCGCAGCGGCTTGACGACGAAGCTGTCGGTGGTCATCGCGAGCCGGGCCCCGCCGACATCGATGGTGCCCGCGTCCCCCAGCGCGGCGAGCGTGCTTTCGTCGTCGCTTGCGAACGCCGGCACGAACAGCCCTTCGATCAGCGTCTGAGTCGCCTTGCCGCCGGCACCGTGGGCGAGGGTTATCCGCTCGTCCTTGAACCGCGGCCGCTTAGCTCGGGCGGTTTCGATGATCTGAAGTACGCGCTCCTCGCGGTCGGCCGCCCGGGTGCTCACACCGCCTCCTTCTCCCGCGCGTAGCGACCGAAGTTGTAGTACGCCGCGCACGCGCCCTCGGGCGAGACCATGCACGTCCCGATCGCATGCTCGGGCGTGCAGGCGCTACCGAAAACCTTGCACTGCCAGGGCTTGATCACGCCCTTGAGCACCTCACCGCACTGGCAAGCCTTGGGGTCGGCCACCCGCACGCCCGGAACCTCGAACCGCCGCTCGGCATCGAAAGACGAATACGCGTCGCTGAGCCTCAGGGCGCTGTTGGAGATGAAGCCCAGGCCGCGCCACTCGAAGTGCGGCCGCAGCTCGAACACCTCTCCCATCACTTCAAGCGCCTTGAGATTGCCCTCGTAGGGAACAACGCGGGTGTATTGGTTCTCGACCTCGGAGCGGCCCGCGTGCAGCTGTCGCAGGATCATCAGAACCGACTGCAGAATGTCGAGCGGCTCAAAGCCCGAAATCACGACCGGACGCCCGTAATCGGCCGGAATGAAATGGAACGGTCGCGCGCCCACCACCGTGCACACGTGACCGGGGCCGATGAATCCGTCGAGCCGCAGGTCGGGCGATTCGAGCAGCGCTCTGAGCGGGGGAACAATCGTGACGTGATTGCAGACGGCGCTGAAGTTCGTAATCCCCTCGGCCTTGGCACGCTTCAGTGTCAGTGCCGTCGAAGGAGCGGTCGTCTCGAACCCGATCGCGAAGAACACGACCTCGCGGTCGGGGTTATCGCGCGCGATCCGTAGCGCGTCCAGCGGCGAGTAGACCATCCGGATGTCGGCGCCCTGGGCTTTCGCGTCGAGCAGCGTGTACTTCGAGCCCGGCACGCGCAGCATGTCGCCGAAACAGGTGAAGATGACGCCCTCGTGGCGGGCGATCGCGATTCCGTCGTCGACGCGACCCATCGGGATCACGCAAACCGGGCAGCCCGGACCGTGGACGAGCTCGACATTCTCGGGGAGGAGATCGTCGATCCCGTACTTGTAGATCGAGTGGGTGTGCCCGCCACACACCTCCATCACCTTGTAGTGCCGGCCCGGCTCGCATTCCGCCAGAATCTCCCCCGCGACGACCTGCCCGAGCTCGGCGTTACGGAACTCGTCGACGAACTTCACGCGATCGCCACCCCCGCATGCACGAGGACCCGGTCGCCAGGATCAACGGGCTCGACCAGCTCCACCGAGACGCCCTGATGCTGCCGTCCGTCGTCGTCGACGCACAGCGCGCCGTCTGCCGACACTGAGAGGACGCGCATTGATACGCCCTCATCCGAGCAGGTGATGCAGTGACCTCCGGGGTCACAAGCGGCGGTCACTCGATCACGCTCGCCTTGAGCTCCTCGAGCTCCTGCTCGAAGTCCGAGCCCATGTGCTCCAGTAGCTCGAGCGTCGCGTGCGCCTCCTCCTCGTCGACCTTGGAGAGCGCGAACCCCACGTGAACAAGCACCCAGTCGCCTGGCCCGGCCCCGCCGTCCTCGTCGAGAAGGCCGACGTTGACGTTGCGCCGTAGGCCGGCGACGTCCACGAGCGCGAGCCGCTTCTCCTCATCGACTACCTCGATGACCTGCGCTGGGATCGCCAGGCACATGCGGAGTTGCTCTCTTCCCTCGTCGTGCGATTGCCACGGGGACTGCTGCAAACTGCGATATATCACCGGCGCGCGCGCCGGTGTGAGGGGCGGTCACCTGGGTTACAACCGCCACTGTAAGCATGGTTACACCACCGAAGCGGCCGAATCTGCCAGGATGGATCCTCGCTGAAATGGACGGATCAGGCGCGACCTCGGGGCCGTTCCAGGGAGCCTCCGGTTCCCACTCTGCGGGTGACCGCGGCGCGTCGGACGAGCGGATCGTCCGCTGGCCGGGGCTCCCCGAATCCCCGCCGAGCCAACGAAGCTCCCGCCCCGCGAGGTACTGCTATCTGCTCGACGTGGACCCGGATCTCGCGGACGCTTTCGACATCCGCATGCGCTTGGTCGTGCGGCAGGTAGCGACCGCGCAGGTGCTCGAGGTTCCGGTCGGCCGAGGCTCGATCGAGGATCCCATCGGAATCGGCAGCCGGGGTCTGGGAGCGCTCGTCCTCGACGGCCTGTTCGCCGTTGACGTCCACGTCGGCGGCCGCGTGGCAACCGAGCTGCTCGGACCGGGCGATCTGCTTCAGCCGCCTCGCCCTCATCTTGACGAGCTCGTCGACCGAGAGGTGATCCGTCGCACGCTCGTGCCCTCGCGCGTCGCGGTTCTCGACCGCGCGTTTCTCGACCGAGTCCGACCGTGGCCAGAGCTCGTGCTGACGATGCTGAGGCGAGCCGAAAAACGGGCGCTCGACCTCAATCTGCAGCGAGCCGTGAGCAGCCATACAAGCCTCGAGCTCCGCCTCGCGCTGTTGCTGTGGCACCTCGCCGAGCGCTGGGGCCGGGTCGAGCCCGGAGGTATCCATCTCGAGCTGCCCCTGACCCATGCCCTGCTCGGCAGGCTCGTGGCGGCCGAGCGGCCCTCGGTGTCGCGGTCGTTGGGGCGGTTGGCCGAGCACGGTCTGGTGACAGGCGGGGCCGGGGACTGGCATCTGATCGGATCCGCGGAGAGCTGTCTGACCGCACTAGGCCCTCGCTCGGTAGAGCGATTGCACCAGCACGGATCAGACAGAGGGCTCGGCGACCATGAGGCGTGAGCCTTGACTCCGAACAGCGAGTTCACCTCCACAAACGCGCCCGCCGAGCATCGGGTCGTCCACATCTTGTGGATGACCAGCGGACTCGGCTGCGACGGCGACACCGTCGCGCTGACGGCGGCCACGAACCCCTCGCTCGAGGATCTCCTGCGCGGGGCCGTCCCGGGGATGCCGCGGATCAGCATCTACAACCCATGGCTGGCAGTCGAGAGCGGTGAGGAATTCGTCAGCCACTGGTACGACGCGGACGCCGGAAAGCTCGATCCCTTCGTGCTGGTGATCGAGGGCTCGATCCCGAACGAAAAGCTGAGCGGCGACGGCCATTGGAGCGGGTTCGGAGTTGACCCCGATACGCATCAGCCGATCCCCGTGACCTCGTGGATTGACAGGCTGGCGCCGAAAGCGGCTGCTCTTCTCGCGATCGGAACCTGTGCCGCCTTCGGCGGGGTGCCCGCGATGAAGAACAACCCCACCGGCGCGATGGGTCTGTGCGACTACCTGGGCCAAAATGGCGTTCGCAGCGAGGCTTGCCGGTCGTGAATGTGCCGGGCTGTCCCGTCCAGCCCGACACGATCACCGAGACCCTCCTCTACCTCGTTCTTCAACTGGTCGGAGCGGCGCCGGCGATCGACCTCGACGAGCAGGGCCGCCCCGCCTGGCTCTTTCAGCGAACCGTTCACGAGGGCTGTGACCGAGCGGGTCTCGCGGAGCGGGGCGAATTCTCGGACACGTTCGATGGCGTCGGCTGCCTCGTTAAGCTCGGCTGCAAAGGCCCAGTCGTGAAATGCAACGTGCCGACCCGTGGCTGGGTCAACGGGATCGGCGGCTGCCCGAACGTCGGCGGCATTTGCAATGCGTGCACCAGCCCCGGCTTTCCGGACAAGTTCATGCCCTTCATGGAGACGAACCGCCTCGGTCGCATGGCCGCGGGCTCGGGCCGGTTCCTCTACGGCCCGGCGCTCAAATATCTTCGCGACCGAGCGATGCGTTCCAACTACGAAGTGGAGCCGCCGTGGCGCCACCCTACGGACCGGCTGGAGTCCGGCTATCGCCCCCACGCGCGGACGTAGAGGCGCATGCCCAGCCGGTTGATCTTCCGCTGCCAGTTCTGCGACGCGGTCCCCGACCCCGAGAGCCAGCGAGGGCTCGAGCGCCAGCTGCGCGAGCTCGCGTTCGGCGAGTATCTCGACATCCCCCACGGCCGCTGGCTGGCGTGGCACGGACGCGGACCGCTCGGACCGACTCGATACGCCTGTCCCGCCCATCGGGGCGACCTCACCGCCTACGTCCGCGAGCACTACGGGACGATCGCGCCCAACCCTTGGAAGATGCCGCCGTACCCGACCACGCTGCGCTCCGCGGACACTCAGCGCGCGATCGACCAGGGCGGCCTCTCGGGGATGCCCAAATGGGGGTACCAACGGTGAGCGTGCTCGACCAGCAGGTGTACGCGACCGATGGCTACAAGCGTTTCGGCGAGTTCACGCTGGCCGACGTCAACGCGCGAGCCCAGGAGCTGCGGGAGGCGACCGGTTGGGGGCCGACCGCGAAAGTGGGCGCCGTCGCGCGTGCGTGGGCGGAGCTGGGGCAGGCCATGACCGCCGCCGGTGTGGGCACGGTCGACGAGCTGGGCCAGGACGTCGCGGGGGAGCTCGCGCGCCGCCTGTGGGTGATCCCGCCGGGCGGGAGCCTCCTCTAGCGGGTCAGCTCAGTCGCGTCGGTGATCCGTCCCGGCGCCCGGTACGTAGACAGGGGCAACCCGGGTGCACGCATCCCGGCCCTACCAAGGAGACGCTATGAGCGAAACCACGACCACGGAGAAGCAACCGTCGAGCGGCGGCGCGGTACAGGAGCTCGCGCGCGACGATCTCGAGCGCAAGAAGTTCCTGAAGATGGCCGGAAAGACGATGGGAGCCGGAGCCGCTGCTACGGGCCTGGCTGCGTTCATCGCCGCATGCGGCGGCAGCTCGAAGACGAGCTCATCTACGTCGGCAGCCGCCTCAGCCCCCGCCGCGAGCACCTCGAGCAGCTCGTCGACGCAGTTCAGGCGACCTCGCGATCGTCAATTACGCGCTGACGCTCGAGTACCTGGAGGCCCAGTTCTACGACAAGGTGATCGCGAGCGGCCTGTTCAACGGAACGACGCTCACGACGCTCAGGACCTTCGGCGCCGAGGAGCATGAGCACGTCGCAGCGCTCCACAAGGTGGCGATGACCTTGGGCACCCCGGCGGCGAAACCCACCGGCAAGTTCCCGCTCACGAGCGCGGCGTCGGTTGCCACGCTCGCAGCGACCGTGGAGAACCTCGGCGCCGCGGCGTATCTCGGCCAGGCGGGCAACATCAAGAGCAAGGAGATCCTCGCGGCCGCACTCGCGATCCACACGATCGAGGCCCGCCACGCGGCGACGCTCAACACCGTGCTGAAGATGTCCCCCACCCCTGAGGGCGCTTTCGCGAAGCCGAAGAGCATGAGCGAGGTTCTGGCCGCCGTCAAACCGTTCATCGCCTGACCACCCCCTTTCAGAGAGGAACCAACTCATATGACCATCTCCAACAACCTGGCCAGCCCTGAGCTGGCCGCAATCGAAGTGCACGGAATGACCCGCGCGAGCTTCATCCTGCGCGGCGCCATGACCGCCGGCGCCATATACGGCGCGAGCGCCGTTAGTCCCTACGTCGGCAACGCCCTGGCTGCGGCCGGGAGCGGGGATCTAGACATCCTCAACTTCGCGCTGACGCTCGAATACCTGGAGACCACCTTCTACAACGTCAAGGGCAAGGCCGTCGGGCTGAGCGGCGAGGCGCAGGCCCTCGCGGGGATGCTCGGGGATCAGGAGGCCGAGCACGTCGCGGCCCTGACCAAGGCGATCACCAGCGCCGGCGGCACGCCGGCGAAGCAGCCCAAGTTCGCGTTCCCAGTGACCAACGAGGCGAGCTTCCTGAAGCTCGCCTACGTGCTCGAGAACACGGGCGTCGGCGCATACAACGGGGCCGGACCGTCGCTTCAGGATCCAGCCTATCTCGCCACGGCCGGCTCGATCGTGCAGGTGGAGGCACGGCACGCCGCCGCGATCGGGCTATTGACGAATCAGCCGGTAACGCCCGACGGCGGCTTCGACAAACCGTTGACCAAGGCGCAGGTGCTCGCGAAGGCAGGCCCGTTGATCAAGGCCTGATCCGGTCCTGCGAAAGCGTGATGGCGCGGCCCGCGAGCTTCCTCCTCGTGTCTCCCGGGTCGCGCCGTCGCGGCGGAGTGATCCGGATCGGGTCAGCCTTCGTAGAAGTCTCAGTCACCTAATCGATTGGAGCACAAAAATGGGACTCGACAATCCACTTCACATAGCCGTCCTGCTGCTGATCCTGCTCATGATTTTCGGCGCAAAGCGGCTTCCCGAGCTCGGCCGGTCGCTGGGCACCGGCTTGCGAAGCTTCAAAGAGTCGGTCAGCGGCGAGAGCCCGGCGTCTGAGCACGTCGAGCAGCTTTCCGCCGCCACAACCGAGCACTTGGCCGCAACCGCACCCGAGGCGACGTCCAACGCCCCTGTCGGCGAGCGAGTCGCAGCCCACTCCCCGGTCCGCCCGGCCGCTTAGGCCCTACTCGCCGTGAGGCTTGCAAGATCGCTGATACAGGCGCGCAATGCGTTGCGGAGCATCGGCCACGAAGAGCAGCTGAACGTCGTCGGCCATCTCGATGAGCTCCGGACGCGCTTGTTCGTCTCGCTCGCCGTGGTCGCGATCGCGTTCGGCTTCTGCTTCTGGCAGAACCACGCGCTGCTTCGCTTGATCAACAGCCCGCTCGCGCACCAGACCCAACAGCAGGTGCGCGACGGGCACGGCCCGCTCGGCGCCACCTACCACGTGCAACGCAGCGCCCGCGACGTCGCCGTGCAGCTGCGCGCGGTGGTCGACGTGCTGCGCGCACCGGGCGAGCATCAGACGCCCGCGTCGGAGCCGGCGCTCGCCCGTGCGAGCGCCCGGCTCGACCGTGACGTCGCCGCGCTGTCGACCCCGCCGCGAGGCGATGTGCCCGTGACGCTCGGGATCGGGGAGCCGTTCAGCACGACCGTGACGGTGTCAGCGATCTTCGCACTGATCCTGTCTCTCCCGATCCTGCTGCTGCAGGCATATGGCTTCCTGATGCCGGCGTTCGATCCGCGCCAGCGGCGGCAGATGCGGCCCCTGATCCTCGCAATCCCGGGCCTGTTCGTCGCCGGCGTGGCGTTCGGGTACGTCGTCGTGCTGCCCGCGGCTGTGCACTTCTTTCAGAACTTCAACAGCGCGGAGTTCAACGTCCTGGTGCAGGCCAGCCAGTACTACAAGTTCGCCGCCACGACGATCCTCGCGATGGGGTTGCTGTTCCAGGTGCCGGTTGGGATCCTCGCGATCACCCGCGCGGGCGTGATCACACCGCGACAGCTGCGGCGCAACCGCCGCTATGCGGTCGCTGTGTGCGCACTGATCGCCGCCGTGCTACCCGGGGACGCGATCACCATGCTGCTCGAGACCGTCCCTCTGTACCTGCTGTTCGAGGGCAGTGTGCTCCTGGCCACGATCGCCCAGCGGCGCGCCCAGGTGCGCGAGCGGCGTGAGGTCATGTGTTTGTGATCCACAGCCGCCCGGACACCGTATACACCACCGTGGCCATGTTGAGACGAGCTCGAGCCCCGCGTGCGGGCGATTTGCGGGCGTTTGCTGACGAGGATCTGATGGAGCTCGTGCGCGACGGGAACGCCGACGCGTTCGAGGTGGTCTTCGACCGCCACGCCGGCGCGGCGTTCTCGCTCGCCCACCGGATGTGCGGCGCGCGGTCCCGAGCCGAGGATGTGGTGCAGGAAGCGTTCCTGTCCCTGTGGCGCAGCGGCGTGCGCTACGACCGGACTCGCGGCAGCGTCCGCTCGTTGGTCTTGAGCGTCGTTCACAACCGCGCGATCGACGTCATCCGCCGAGAAATGGCACGGGACGCGCGAGATGTCCGCGATGAGACTTTGTTCGAGCGCATGCAGGCGCCGGAGCGGACCGACGCTGAGGTCGAACGGCGCGACGACGCCAGCCGCGTTCGCAGCGCATTGTCGGAGCTGCCCGCTGATCAGCGCCACGTGATCGAGCTCGCTTATTTCGGCGGCTTCACCCACAGCCAGATCGCAAAGATGCTCGAGCTGCCTTCGGGCACCGTCAAAGGCCGGATGCGCCTCGGACTGTCCAAACTTCGACTGTCGTTCGACGGGGCCGGGTCCATACCATGAGAAGTGGAGAAGACGACATGTCACGGGATCACGATTGCGGCGGCGACGCAGCCGCTTACGTCCTTGGCGCCTTGGAGCCGGGGGAGGTACGCGCGTTCGAATCCCATCTCGAGCAGTGCGTCGTCTGCCAGGACGAGGTCGATTCGCTCCAGCAGGGGGCGCACGCGGTGCCGATGGCTGCTCCTCAGCATCCCGTCCCCAAGCAACTGCGCCGTCGAGTGCTGAAAGCCGTCCGCGACGAGGCCCGAGACCGATCGGCCCCCGCGCCCGCGCCGGCTCGCACGCTGTGGCGCCGGCCGGCATTCGGTGGCGGCGTCGCAATCGTCGGTGTGGCTGCCGCCGCCGTCGCGCTGGTGCTCGCCTTGAGCGGCGGCAACGGTTCGCAAGTGATCCCGGCCCGGGTGGCCGGCGTGTCAGGCACCGCCGAGCTGCGGCTCGCGGGAGGGCACGGTGAGCTGATCGTCCGTCACATGACGCCACCCCCGTCGGGAGAGATCTACGAGGTCTGGCTTAAGGCGCCGCGCCAGCGAATCCCGTCGCCCGCCAATGTCTTGTTCAGCGTCGCCGCCAACGGCGGTGCCGACGTGAAGGTGCCTGGCGATCTGAACGGGATCAGCCAGGTGATGGTCACGCCCGAGCCCGCCGGTGGCAGCCGGGCGCCCACACACGACCCGGTGATCGTCGCCACCCTGACCTGACGCACCTCACCCCCGGCGCGGTGATCCCCGTCGGTTGCGGGCCCGCGCATCGGTCGCGTCGCCGATCGCGAGCCACAGCGAGATCAGATGATCGACGAGCTCCTCCCGCGCGCAAGCCGCGCGTCCGTCGAGCCAGTCGAGAATCGCCTGGCTCGTGCCGCCGATGATCATCGCCGCCGACAGCTCGCCTGCCGGATCCTCATCCGACACGGCGTAGATGCTGCGTCCGTGCTCCTCGACGATCGCGATCAGCCGCCGGATCGCGGCCGCACGCGATCCTGCGGCGGCATCGTCGGCGGCACCGCGCCAAACAGCACCCGTGCACGGCGAGGGTCGTCGGTGAGGTGTTCGACGAATGCGGCGATCGCCTGCGCAGTTGACTGATCGCGCGGCAACTCGGGGTCGAGCGCAGCCAGCGTGACTTCGATCGCATCGTCTGCCAGCCAAGTCGTAACCGCGGAGATCAGCGTGTCGACCCCCCGGAAGCTCTCGTAGAAGTAGCGCTTGTTCAGCGCCGCCCGGCGGCAGACGGCCTCGATGCTGACCCCGCGCCATCCCTCCTCGGCCACCAGCGAAAAGGCCGCGGCGACGAGCGCATCGCGGCGAGCGGCTGCCCGTTCGTCGCCCGTCTGCCCGCCATACACCCGGCTCGGACTCTCCTTGACCTTGACCGCGGCCATCTTGCACGCTAGCGTACCAGATGGCAAACCGAGCTGGAAGGAGCGCAGGGTCCATGAGCACACCGGTCAGGTTGAAGGCCCGCGGCATCGCCGCTGCGCTCGTCGAGCACGCTCCCGCGGCCGCCGTCCGGCCGCTCGCACCCCCTCCGCCAGGGAGTGGACTCGAGCCCGTGATGGGAGATGCCGGCGTGCCGATCGTGGGGCACACACTCGAGTTCCTCCACAACGGCCTGATTCATGCTCGCCGCTACTACGAGCGGTTCGGGCCCGTCTTCTGGCTCGACTCAATGGGTACCCGCTCGGTCCAGGTGCTCGGCCCCGACGGACTCGAGACAGTGCTCGCCAACCGCGACGGCGCGTTCTCGAACAAGCAGGGCTGGGACTACTTCATCGGTGCGTTCTTCGATCGCGGTGTGATGCTGATGGACTTCGAGGAGCACCGCCACCATCGCCGGATCATGCAGCAGGCGTTCAAGCGCGAGCGACTCGTCTCGTACCTCGACAAGATGAACCCGGCGATCGAGCGCGGGATCGCGCGATGGCAGCCGGGGTCCGGGTTCGAGCTCTACTGGGCGACCAAGCAGCTGACGCTCGACATTGCGACCGAGGTGTTTGTCGGAGGCGAGCTCGGAGGAAAGGCCGATCGGCTGAACCGCGCCTTCGTCGACTGCGTGGTCGGCGGCCAGGCACTGATCCGCGCCGACGTGCCGGGTGGCAAGTGGCACCGCGGACTCGTGCGCCGGCGGCTGCTCGAGGATTACTTCCGCAGCCCAGATTCCCGCCAAGCGCGCCGGCGACGGTGGCGACCTCTTTAGCGTCCTGTGTCACGCGCAGACCGAGGACGGCGAGCGCTTCTCGGACGACGGACATCGTCAACCACATGATCTTCACGATGATGGCCGCCCATGACACGAGCACGATCACCGTCGCGATGATGGGCTACTACCTCGCGCGCCATCCCGAGTGGCAGGAGCGACTCCGAGAGGAGTCGCGGGCGCTCGGCAAGCCGACGATCGGCTACGACGATCTCGAAGCGCTGCCATCGATGGACCTCGCGTTCAAGGAGACGCTGCGGATGAACGCGCCAGTAGGATGGTGGCGCGCCAGGCGATCAAGGACACCGAGATCGACGGGCGCTACATCCCAACGGCAGCCGGCTGACACTCTCGATCTACGCAACTCAGCGCATGGAGCCGTGGTGGAAGAACCCTGACACGTTCGATCCCGAGCGCTTCAGCGACGCCCGCCGCGAGGACGCCTCGCACAAGTACGCCTGGACGCCGTTTGGCGGAGGCGTGCACAAGTGCATCGGCATGCACTTCGGTGGGATGGAGGTCAAGGCGATCATGCACCAGCTGCTGCTGCGCAACTCGTGGCGCGTGCCGGCCGGCTACGAGACCGTGATCGATTACGGGACCGGCCCGTTCCCGGGCGACGGGCTGCCGATCGAGCTGCGGGCGCTTGCGCGTGACGACGTGGCGAACTAGGCTCGCCGGTTAGGGTCTCCGATCGAAAGGACGTGCACGGTGAGCATGTTGGTGCGCTTTTCGCCCGAGTCGCTGACAAGCGACAAGTACAACGAGGTGAAGCGTCGCCTCAACGAAGCTGGGCAGTGGCCGCCCGACGGCCTCGAGTACCACACCTGCTTCGGATCCGACGGAC
Source organism: uncultured Solirubrobacterales bacterium (assembly GCA_963705775.1). Classification (GTDB taxonomy): domain Bacteria; phylum Actinomycetota; class Thermoleophilia; order Solirubrobacterales; family Solirubrobacteraceae; genus Palsa-465. The sequence goes on from CAVPKT010000004.1 coordinate 21,563, forward strand.
AGTTGAAGGTCAGTGAGATCTGGTCCTCCAACGATCAGTTCGAGGCATTTGGGCAGCATCTCGGTCCAATCCTCGAGGACGTCGGCATCAACCAGACCGCCCCTCCAGAGATCCTCGACATCTATAACCAGGAGCGGTTTTAGGCCGACGCGCGGTGTGTCCGCAATGCGGCACACTCCGCGCATGGCGAAGACGGTTTCAGTACGGGATCTCAGAACCAAGCTCAACGAGCTGCTAGGCGACGTTGCTGACCGCGGTGATCGCGTGCTCGTGACTCGCAACGGCCAACCGGCCGCAGCCCTCGTTCCGATCGACGAGTGCGAAGCGCTCGAAGAGACCGCGGAGATCCTGTCGGACTCTCCGACGGTTGCCGCGATCGAAGCTGGCCTCGCCGAGCTGGCACGAGGTGACAGCGTCACGCTCGACGACCTGCG
>CAVPKT010000005.1:0-11483 GCA_963705775.1 uncultured Solirubrobacterales bacterium
GCCGGCGGACCCGGGGAACAGACGTGCACGATGTCGTACCGGCCCTCCGCGAGCGCGTCGACAATCGCCAGCACGCTCGGGACGCCGATTTGCAGCCCCTTGTAGAACGGAACTTCGACCTCGGCGGTGGCACTCAAGCGGCGATCGACTTCCGCGTCGGTACCAATCACGTCGACCTCGAACCCAGGAACCCCGCGGTCGCGGATCTGCTCGATCGTGTGCGTGACGCCGTGCATCCCGCCCAGGCCGTCGGCGACGAGTGCCACCCGCGGCCGATCGCCGTCGGAGCAGGTCAGCTTGTGCTTCTCCCGCCCCAGGAACGCGCTCGCCGCGGCATAAGGGATCGCGGGGACGCACGCATCGAACAGGTCGCGCGCGCGAGCGGTTCAGGTCGATGTCTTTGCCGGAGACGATCTCGAGCGCGGCGCTTGCGAGCTTGCGCTCGTGGATCCTCGCGCCCGTCGATACAGATCCGGGTGGCTCAGCTCGCTGGACTGAAGAAGCTCGAGCAGCTTCGTCTCGTCCGCCTCGAAGTCCATCGCCTCGAGCCACGCCCGCAGGAGTGCGCGGGCGTCCTCAGGACCGAGGTCGCCGCCGACCCCGCCCTGTCGCACGTTTCCTTCCCGCAGGACTCGCTCGACGATCATCAGCACTCGCTCGGGGTCCGGGCGCGCCTTCACCGTCGCCCTTGCCCAGGGAGCGAATCGCCAGCGCCATCGCGGCGTGCGTCCACTTGGCGGCTGCCCCTGGTCTCCGTGGGCGCCCACGTTTCCGGCTCGGATATGGGCGAGAAACTCTTCGGGCGTCTCCGCTCGCGGGGTCTCCGTGAAGGTGCGCCCGATGTTGATCCCGGCATGGTCGTCCGAGCCACCGATCGCAGTCCCTCCGTGCGTCTCGATGTACACGAACACCAGCAAGTTCAGCTCCTTTGCGCGCGAGCCGTTGCGTGTCTCCCAGATCGGGAAGAGCTGCGCGAGGCGACACCAGTGCCCGGGGGGTGAGTGGCGCGGCCACCGCGTAGAACGGATGCGCGAGTGCCGCCGTGATTCCGTTTGCGCTCAGATACTCGGCGCAGGCCTCGACGCTGTCGTTGTGCGCCTGAAGCCATTCGTGGTCATCCAGCGTGATTCCGTAACAGAGGACATGAACAGCCTGCGGTTCCGTCCTTGAATGACACTGTCAGTTCCTCCGAGACGAACGTATCGTTCAGGTGGTCGAGGGTCAGCGCTCCCGCAATCGTGTCGTGGTCTGTGATCGTGACGAAATCCATCCCCCGCCGCTTGGCGAGGAGTGTCAGTCCTCCTCGGGGGGCGTCGCACACTCCGGAAGTGCCAGCGAACGCTCGATTCACTTTGAGACCTCCGAGGCGGTGGAATGCACATGCATGTCGGCGCGACTCATAGAGCTCATGACGTAAAGGATTGCCCTGCAAATTGCGAGATTCGTGACTATGCGGGTGCGTTCTTGTGATCTTCCGGTGAACGTTTGCAGGGGTTTGATACCGGCAGGATGGTCGGATGCAAAACAGCCTCGTAGTCGCGCGTGGGGCGCTGCGAATCGAGCTCGAACTGCGTCCGTTCGCGTTCACGGTGCGACGTGCGGGACGGCGCCTGCTGCGCGCCGCGGGGCTGTGGGTTGCCGATGGAACCGCGTCTGACCACTTCATCCAGCTGACCGAAGGCGTGATCCCGAACGAGGACCTCGCTCCCGTCGAGCGAGCGCTGCGCGCGGAGGTGATTGACGCGCGGACGGACGGTGCGGAGCTCGACGTCGTGCTGAATGGCGGCCGGAGGACGCGCTTGGCGCTATCGATCTCGGTCGATCACCGCATTGCGATTCGATTTGACGCCGAGGGTGCGCCCTTGCGCCAGTCAATCGAGTGGGATCGGCGCTCGGGAGAGCGGTTCGTCGGCCTCGGCGCGCGCCACGCTACCCAGCTCGATCAGGCGGGGCGATCCGTTCAGCTCGGCGCCGACCGCCGATACACGGGGCCCGACTGCCCTGCGGAGATGCTCGCCCAGGGCGGGATCCCCCAGGGTGACTGTGCGCCCGTGCCGTGGCTTCTGTCGAGTCGTGGCTACGGGGTCCTGGTTCACACCGAATCCAACGGCACTCGCTTCGATTTCGACGGGGAGCGGATCTCGATTTCCACGCGCGCCCGTTCCGGTCCGCTCGAGGTCACGTTGATCTGCGACCGCACACCGGCGGCCAGGCTTCGGAGCTTCTGCAGGCTCACCGGCTTCCCGGCGCTGATACCGGAATGGGGGTACGGAGTCTGGAAGAGCCGCGACGTCTACGAGCACCAGGACGACGTGCTCGACGATTACGACGGGTTCCGGGGTCACGAGATCCCACTCGATGCGGTCGTGATCGACTCCCCGTGGGCGACGCAGTACAACACGTGGGAGTTCAACCCGCACCAGTTCCCGGACGCACCCGGGACGATCGCGAGGATGCGCGCCAACGGCGTGCGAACGGTCGTGTGGGTGACGCCGTGGGTCAACGTGGATTCGCGAGACGGGCAGATCCCGCCCCAGCCCGAATCGGAGCGGATGCACCGCGAGCCGGCGCCCAACTACGAGTCGGGAGCGGCAGGTGGCCACTTCGTCCGCAGCGGCGACAGCGACGAGCCATTCGTGACGCAATGGTGGATGGGTTCGGGGTCGCCGGTCGACTTCACGAGCCCGGCGGCCGAGGAGTGGTGGCGCGAGCAGGCGAAGCGCGTGCTCGAGCTCGGGGTCGAGGGGATCAAGGCCGACGACGGCGAGGGCTACTACATCCCCGATGACGTACGTCTGGCCGACGGGCGCACCGGAGCGTCAGCGGCTTGGGCGCTGGGGGGCCTTCACCGGCGCAGCTTGCAGTGCGCGCTCGATGAGGTGCATCCCGGACAGGGCGTGCTGTTCGGCCGCAGCGGCTGGACGGGCCAGCAGGCCACTGGCTTTACCTGGGCTGGAGACCAGGCATCTGATTTCTGGTCGCTACGGGTCCTCGTCGTCTCGGCTCTGGCCGCGGCATGCAGTGGCATCTCCAACTTCTCGCACGACGTCGGCGGCTATCTCGGCCATCGGCTCGTCGAGCCTTGCCCATCCGAGCTCCTCGTCCGATGGCTGCAGTTCGGTTGCTTCACGCCGTTGATGCACGCCCACGGGCGCATGCCGCAGGAGCCGTGGCGCTACGGCGAGCGCGTGCTCGAGCTGTACCGGGCGTACGCGTTGCTGCACGAGTGCCTCGTTCCATACGTGCGAGCCGCGGCGGCCACTGCTGCGCACACCGGCCTGCCCGTGATCCGGCCGCTTTGCCTGACGGATCCCGGGGATCTGCGCGGGTGGACAGTGTCAGACGCCTACGGATACGGACCCGCGCTGTGGGTCGCGCCGGTGCTGGACGAAGACGCGCGCGAGCGCGAGGTGGTGCTGCCGCGGGGAAACTGGATCGAGGCTTGGTCGGGTGCGCTTGTTCGCGGCGGTGGCGAGGTCGTCGCGCCCGCGCCGCTCGAGCGGATCCCGCTCTGGGTGCGCGACGGCTCGATCGTCGTGACCTACCCGGCCTCCATGTGGCGCGTGGGCTCGGCGATGTCCCGGAGGCCGAGCGCCCACTCGAGGCGACGCTGTGGGGCACGCCTCGCCTCGGCCGGACCGCGGTGCGACTCGCGGACGGGACCCGGGTCGCGTGGCGGCACGGAGAGTGGACGGTGTCGCCCGAGCGCGAGGTGCAGTTTAGGGTCGTCTCGACCTAGCCGCGAGGGTCGCCGTCGGCGCGTACAGCGCGACCGTCTCCGACTTGCCCTTCAGCTCTACCGCCGCGCGCTCGTCGAGCGCGGCGGCCCCCTCGCCGGACAGCAGCGCCCGCGTGCGCTCGGAGATCAGCACGGTGTCTCCCGTCATCCGGGTCGCAGCTTCGACCCTGGCGGCGACGTTGACCGTGTCGCCGATCACCGAGAACTCGAGCCGTCCGCCCCCGCCGACGTTGCCCGCGATCACGGGGCCGGAATTGAGCCCGACGCCGAACGACACCTGATCGACGGACGCGGCGGCGATCTCCAGGGCGGCCGCCAGAGCCTGGTCGGCGTGATCGGGCTGGCGCCGCGGCGCGCCGAAAACGGCGAGCAGACCGTCACCGACGAACTTGTCGACATGGCCGCCATGAGCGTGGATGATCGGCACGATCGCTTCGAACAGCCCGTTGATCGTCGCGACGACGTCACTCGCGCTGGCACGTTCGGCGAAGCCGGTGAAGTCCCGGATGTCGACGAACATCGCGGTCACCTCGACCTCTTCGCCCGTCAATGACGTGCCTGCTTCGAGGATGTGCTCGGCGACCTCATGGTCGAGGTAGGTACCGAACGCCTCGCGAATCCGCTCGCGGTCGCGGAGGCCCGCGGTCATCTGGTTGAAGCCAGCCTGGAGGAGGCCGACTTCGCTTCCGTCGTACACGGGGATCTCGGTCGTGAGGTCTCCTGCCTGCACGCGGCGCTGTCCGGCTCGCACCGCGTCAATCGGGTCAACGAGCGAGCGGCCCGCGATGCTCATCGCCCGGGCACCCAGTGCCAGACCCGTACTGGTCATGGCCAGCAAGCTGATGGCGATGTGAGTGGTTGACCAATGGCCGACCACGAGGATGCTGACCGCGAGCAGCACGCAACCGAATATCGGAAATGCCGCCGCAAGTCCCCACGATATGAACAGCCGCTCCCGGACTCCGGGGCCGACTGGGTGCTCGGGAATGACTCCTTCGAGCGCGGCCGCGACGACGGGTCGCGTGAACCGCTCCGCGAGCAGGTAGCAGACCGCCGCGCTCGCCAAGCCGCCGATCGGAATCGTGATCGCGGACTGCGCGGCGACGGCGGCCGATCGGCTCGCATTCAGAGCCGTGAAGGCGATCGTGGCGCCTGCCCAGATCGTGCCCACGATCCGGACCTGGACGAACGGTTGCCGGAGCGCCAGGTCCCGCTCGCGGCGGTCGGCCGGTCGACCCGACACGAACCATTTGCCGACCTCCTGCGCGCTCCTCGGACCGAACTTGTTGGCGAAGACGGTGCCCGAGATTCCGCCGATGACGAGCACCGCGACGTTGCCCCACACGAGCGCCGTGTCGTGCGTGAAGCTGGACGGAACTGGGACCAGGAAGGTCAGCAGCACCGTCACCGCAAGGCCGCCGATCAGGTTGGCGGCAGTCAGCCCGACTTGCATCCGCCGGACGACACGCTTCCAGACCTCCTGCCGATCCTCCGTCATGCGTGAAATCGTCCCACGCGGACGCCGGCCCGTAGCGCGATCAGGCTCGCGACGGGGTCGGCCGCGGTGCCGGAGGGGCTCCCCCTTCGCGCAGGCCGATCCGTTCGTGTAGACGTCTGAGCGGCCGCGGAGCCCACCAGTTGACGGACCCGAGCAGCTCCATCAGCGACGGCACCAGCAGCGCCCGGATCACGGAGGCGTCGATCAGGACTGCCAGCGCGGTCCCGACCCCGAGCTCCTTGACGAACACGATCTTCGAGGTCGCAAACGCGGCGATCGCGACCGCGAACAGGACGGCGGCCGCGGTGACGATCCGTCCGGTCCGTTCGAGCCCGATGGCTACGGCCTCCGAATTGGGCGCGCCCGCGTCGTGCGCTTCCTTGATGCGGGCGAGCAGGAACACGCCGTAATCGGTGGCCAGCCCGAAGCCGAGCGCGAACAGGAGGATCGGCTGCGTGGCGTCGAGTGCGCCGAGGCTGCGATAGCCGAGCAGGCTCTGCAGGTTGCCGTCCTGGAAGATCAGGACCAGGATCCCGAACACCGCGCTCAGGCTGAGCGCGTTCATCACGACGGCCTTCAGCGGGAGCACGACGGAGCCGGTCATCAGGAACAGCACGATCAGCGTGGCGGCGATCACGACCGCCAGCACCGCGGGGAGGTGCGTCCCGAGGCTGTGCTCGAGGTCGACGTAGGCCGCGGTCTGCCCGGCGACGCCCGCGTAGGAGCCGGTGTGGATCGCACGCACGTCCCGCACCAGCCGCTGGGTTTCGCCGCTGAGCGGATCGTGGACCGGGGCCACGGCGAGCAGCGAGTAGCCACGCCCCCCAGGCTGCGGCGGCGCGACCGCCGAGACGTCGGGCAGCGTCTTGATCCGAGCTGCCAGCTCCGTGAGTTGGGGAGAGTGAACCGGAGCGCCGACCACGACCTCGAGCGGGGCGGTCCGGTTCGGCGGGAACTGAGTGTTGAGCACGTCGTTGACCTGTCGCGCGCTCGCGCTGCTGGGCAGAACGCGCGCGTCGACGGTGATGAACTTGATCTGCGTGAACGGGATCCCGAGCGCGATCAGCGCCGCGGCGCTCACGACCGCGACCCGCGCCGGCCGCTTGGTGACGAATCGCGCCAGCCGGTACCAGAAGCCGCTGGTGAGCGGCCGCGCCTCTCGATCGGCTGCGCGCCGCAGCCTCGTCGGAGCAAGGGCGTTTACGCGCGGGCCGAGCACCGCGAGCAGGGCGGGCAGGACGGTCAGCGCCAAGGCCGAGGCGAGCACCGAGACGATCGCGCCGGCGATCCCCATCGAGTAGAGGAATCGCTGGGGGAAGATCGTGAGCGAGGCAACGGCGGCGGCGACCGTCAGCGAGCTGAACAGCACCGTCCGGCCAGCCGTCTGGAGCGTCCGGCGGAGCGCCTCGGGACCGAACCCGGTTTTGGCCGCTTCCTCGCGGTAGCGCGAGACGATGAAAAGGCTGTAGTCGATCGCAAGCCCGAGGCCGAGCCCGGTCGTGAGGTTGAGCGCGAACACCGAGAGATCGGCGAACGTCGACACGACACGCAGCAGGAAGAACGTCCCGACGATCGCCAACCCGCCGAGCAACGGCGGCAGCACGGCGGCGACCGCCGAGCGGAAGAACAGCAGCGAGAGAATGAAGATCAGCGGGAACGCGAGTAGCTCGCCGTGCGTGAGGTCGTGGCTCACCTGGGTGTTGGCTTGGGCATTGGCGATCGCAGCGCCGCCGAGAAGGACGTCGCGTTGCGCGGCAAAGCGCTTTTGGATCAGCTTCGAATCGTCGCTGAGGCGCTTGTCCGCGATCGGCCTGAAGTAAGCGAGCACGTAGGTTGAGCGCCCGTCGCGGGAGACCATCGCCGGGTTTCTCGTGTCATAGAAGCTCTTGACGCTGACGACGTCCGGCTGGACTCGGAGCCTGCTCTCGACAGCGCTAACGCGCCGCTCCGCCGCAGCGCTCCGAACGTCGCCGGAGGACACGAGCGCGACGATCCCCGCGTCTATCTGTCGCCCGGCGGCCGCCTGGAAGCGGTTCATCGCCTGCACGCTCTGGGTCGAGGGATCGTTCGCCCCGTACGGGCTCAGATGGGATGAGACCCCAGCGCCGAACGCGCCCGCGATCGCCGCCAGCACGATTGCGACCAGCAGTACTCGGCGACCGTGCGCGTAGAGGAACGTGGCAAGTCGGGAAAGCATGCGCTCACTCCTGTACTAACCGGCGTTCGATTGCCTCACACCATTCGACGTACTGCGTGGTGACCGCGATCCCCAGGGCAAGCGTCATGTGCGGGCCCACCTTCTCCGCGTTCTCGCCGGGGTGGAGCGCGGTGAGCTGGGCGAGCTTGCGCTCGCTGCGCTCGCGGATGGCGCCCACGATCGCCGCGCGGCGCTCTGGCAGAGCGTCTGAGAAGAACAGCTTCAGCAGCCCCTCGTCACGGAGCTCGTATAGCGGTTCATCATCGGCGGAAAGCCAATTCTGAAGCGCCTCGATGCCAGCGTCGGTGAGCTTGTACACAGTTCGCGCCCGCCCGCCCGTGGGCTCCGGCCGACCGCGAATCAGCCCCTCGTCCTCGAGCCGGCGAAGCTCCGGATAGATCTGCCCGTAGCTGGCAGCCCAGAAGTGACGAGTCGATTTGTCAACGAGCTGCTTGATGTCGTAGCCGGTGTCCTTCCCCATCGCCAGCATCCCGAGGACGACGCGGCCCGTGTTGGTGAGGGGCGGTCGCTGCATCTAGCGGGACGATATATCCGGGCGCGGTATGTGTCAAGCGGCGGCGGTGGCGGGGGGCGGCGGGGGCGGTCGCGGGCTGGGGGGGGCGGCGGTCGCGGCCGCGTGCGGGGCGGAGCGCGTCCGCGACGAGTCGAGTGGCCTGATCCAGCGGGCGACCGGCTCGCGGGGCGGGGCGCGGGCAGGTGGGCGGGGCGCGGCGGGCGCGGCGCCCCCCGCGGGGCCGACGGTAATCGTGCGATCACTCCGGACCTGAGGTTCGCGGGCACGATTTCCGTCGTTGGCCTCAGACGGTCCGCCCTCCGGCCGTCGCGCGCCCCGGCCTCCCGCCAAACCGCGCCCCCGCCAGACCGCTAGATCAAGCCGTCCCCGTCGCTCGGGCCGCCGTGGTTGTCGCTGTCGCCGTCGCCCGCATTCGGACCCTGCGGGATGCCGGCGGTCGGTGCTGGCGTTGGCGTGGGATTGGTGTGGGTCCGGACCGGCCGAGGCGCCGGCGCGTGGGTCACTGGGGCCGGCGTAGTGTGGGTGACCGGTGCCGGGGCGGGCGTGGTCGGGGTGTGGGTGGTCACGGTGGGCGCCGGCGTCGGCGCGGGGGTCGTGGCGTGAGTGGCCGCCGCCTTATGGTGGACCACCTTGTGATGGACGACGTGCTTGGGCTTGGGGCGAGCGGGGGTTGTGACCGACGGCTTGGTTGCCGCGGCCTGCTGGGTCGTGGTCGGGTGAGAGGATGAGCCGCAGGCAGCCACGGCGATGGCCGTGGCGAGCGTGGCCGGGATTGCAATGAGAGGAGAGCGTGAACGTGACATCTTGCTGATAAGGACGCCCCTGGGCCGGATTACTTTCCGGACATCCCGAATTCTTCGTCCCGGGATAATCTGAGCGGCGTGCACATGGCGGAGCTGACAGCGCCCGAGCGGCGGGTGCTCGGATGCCTGATCGAGAAGCGCTGGACGACCCCCGACCAGTACCCGCTGTCCCTCAATGCGCTGCGTTTGGCGTGTAACCAGTCGACGAATCGCGACCCGGTCACGGCTTACGACGACGAGACCGTCCGCGTCGCGGCCGAGCGCCTGTCGCGATACGGCTTGACGCGCCTGGCCAGCGGCCAAGGCAGCCGCGCGACGAAGTATCGGCACCTCGCCGAAGAGGCGTTGGGCCTTAGCCGTGAGCAGCTGGCCGTGCTGGCTGTGCTTCTGGTGCGGGGTCCCCAGACTCCGGGCGAGCTCAAGAGCCGGACCGAGCGGATGGCGTCGCTCGGCTCCCTCGAGGAGGTCGACCGGTCGCTTTCGGCGCTGATCGAGCGCGGTTATGCCACTCGTCTGGCCCGGCGGCCGGGCCAGAAGGAAGAGCGCTATGACCAGCTACTCGGTGGCGAGCGCGGGGAGGCCGATCCTGAGCGGCCGCCCCCCGCCGCCGGCGCTTCCGACTCGGGACATCTGGCCCCCGCCGCCAGCCCTTCCGACGATCGTGCGCTTGCCGCGCGGGTCGCGGAGCTCGAGACGGAGGTCCAGTCCCTGAGGGAAGAACTCAGCGCGCTCCGTTCGCAGGCCGGCGTCGCTTCCTGAGAGGATCCATCGCCATGGATCCGCCGTCGACACAAACCGAGCGGTCGCTGCTTGGACGTCCGGCGCGGTACAAAACCGGGCTGAAGGACGTGGGACCGGGCGTGTACGCGTGGCTTCAGCCAAACGGCGACCTGGGCGAGTCAAACGCCGGCCTGATCGTCGGCGACGACGAGTCGCTGTTGGTCGACACGCTCTGGGACGTCCGTCTGACCCAGCGGATGCTCGATGCGATGGCGCCTCACACTGTCGCCGCGCCGATCAACCGGCTCGTCAACACCCACGGCGACCCCGATCACTGCTGGGGTAATCAGCTCCTCAAGGACGCCGAGATCATCGCCACCCGCGCCGGCGCTGAGGACATGATGCGCGAAGACCCCCGCCGGCTGCGGCTGCTCGGCGAGGCGGGGAAGATGGCAGGGCGCTTCGACGCTCGGCGGCTCAAGCTCCCCGGCGCCGGCAAGCTCGCCGGCCTCGGTGCTTACGCCAAGCTGCTCGAGCCCTACGACTTCACGGGCATCGAGCTGACGCCTCCTACGCTGACGTTCGACGGCACGCTCGACCTCGACGTCGGCGGCCGCAAAGTGAGGTTGATCGAGGTCGGGCCGGCACACACGCCCGGCGACCTGCTCGTGCACATCCCGGCGGACGAGACCGTGTTTGCGGCCGATCTCCTGTTCGTGGACGTGACGCCGATCATCTGGGTCGGCCCGGTCGAGAACTGGATCGCGGGCCTCGATCGCATCGCCGAGCTGAGGCCGCGCGTCGTCGTCCCCGGTCACGGTCCTGTCACGGACCTCGGCGGTGTCGCGGCGATGAGGGCCTACTGGGACTTCCTTGCGCCCGCGGTGCGCGAGCGGCTAGCAGGCGGGCTCAGCCCTTATGACGCCGCGCGGGACATCGTTCGCTCACTCGAGTTCGCGAGTCAGCCCTTCGCCACCTGGGACGCACGCGAGCGGATCGCCGTCAACGCCGCGACGATCGCGCGCAACGACCGGGGCGAGGGAGGGCGGGTTTCGGATCAGGCCCGGTTGCGGCTGATCGCCCAGATGGGCGAGCTGGGCGGGGAGCTCGCTTAGGGCCGGGTCCGCGGCGTGATCCCATCCGCGGCGGGAGCCGGACCGCTACGGGATCGCGATCTCCGAGTTGTCGCCGACCATGAAGCGGTACGCGCGCGGCTGCTGTTGGTCGCGCCCGATCACGACGTTCCGCCCGAGCAGCGACGACTCCATCCGCCCCGCGAGGTTGCAGACAGACGCGCCCGCCAGCAGGATCGAGTGCTCGACCTCGGCGTTCTCGATCTTGCAGTTCTCGCCCACCGCGGTATATGGGCCGACGTAGCAGTCGGTCAACGTCGCGCCCGCGCCGATGATCGCCGGACCGCGGACCGCGCAGCGCACGAGCTTCGCACCGCGCTCGACCACCACCCGCCCGTCGACCTGCGAGTCGATGAGCTCGCCGTCTACGTGGCTCTCGAATGTGTCCAGCACGAGCCGGTTGGCCGCGAGCATGTCCTCGAGCCGGCCGGTGTCCTTCCACCAGCCCTTGACCACATGGGGCTCGACCCTCATACCGTCATCGACGAGGCGCTGGATCGCGTCCGTGATCTCGAGCTCGCCGCGCGCGGACGGCTGAATCGCCCGTGCTGCCTCGTGCACCGTCGGTGTGAACATGTAGACCCCGACCAGGGCCAGGTTGGTCTTCGGCTCCGGGGGCTTCTCGGCCAGTCGTACCACGCGGCCGTCCTCAAGCTCGGACTCTGCCGGAGTGTCGTCTGGGGGGAGAAGGGATGGAAGTTGTTGCCCTCAAAGCCGAAGTTGGTTCGTTGGAAGACGCGATGCAAATGCGGAGTTCTCCGCCAAGAAAAGTGCCGTCTGGATAGTTGCCGATGGCTATCGGTTTGGCTCGAGATCAGCGAGCAATCAAGGAGTCGGGATTCAAGTTGTTGTTCGTGG
>CAVPKT010000006.1:0-33308 GCA_963705775.1 uncultured Solirubrobacterales bacterium
GCCATCCGATCGTCGCGAACGAACACACCGCGAGCGCCAGTGCGGCGACGAATGCACTCGCCGGTGACACGGGGCGACGGTTGGTTGATCAGGGCGAGACGCAGACCACGTATATATGGACGTTGCCGCTGAGGCCGGTGGTGTCGCCAAAGACCGACCAGCCGGTAGGCGTCTCACCGGCGCCGGCCTCATGCCCTGCGGCGTCCAGCGGATAGCTTCGTCCCAGCATGCGATCGTGCTGCTCGTTGGCTGCAGATAACCGCGGCCTGCGCCTCCGCCGGTGGCTCGTTCGCCGGCACCGCACTGGACGTCGCCGGTGAACAGCCCTCCGGCGACTCCGGAGGGCGTCACGGTCGTGGATCGAACGACCACGTTGGTGGCGCTGTTCGTGCCGTTGGTGCCGTTGGTGCCGTTCGCGCCTGGCGGCCCCGCTAGACCTCTGGCTCCAGTCGGGCCCTTCCATGTTCCAAGCCACAGCGCGCTTACCCTTCCCGCAGTGCTTCCCGGCCTTCACCAGTCTGATGCTCCCATCGCCACCGACGCACGCGTGGAACGTCCCGTTCGACGTGGCGAGGACTCCCGTCGCGGCGTATGTCGTCCCTCCGAGAGCGACGAACAGCGCGACCAAGCCGACGGCGTTGTTGCGGGCGAACCCGAGCCCCTTACCCAGCATTGTGCCTCCTTCGTTTGGAAGACAACAGACCGACGACCGTCAAGCGGACATGCCTCATTCGAGTCCCCCATCTCGCGGGATCTGCATTGACCCTGCCCCGGTGCCAGCGCGCGCGGAAGCATACATCGCGGCCTGGCATCTCGTTTCCCCCGGCGCGGCGCCCTCGACGCCGGCGAGCCTACGCCCCCGCCCGCACCCCCAGGACCTCATCCACCGGCACGTATGGCACCCCGACCGCGGACGCCACGGGCTCATACGTGACCTGCCCCCCTGTGACGTTGACTCCGAGCTTCAGTCCCGGGCTCGCCGCCATCGCCCCCAGCACACCGTCGGAAGCGAGGTGCAGGATGTACGGCATCGTCGCGTTGGTCAACGCGTAGGTCGAGGTGATCGGGACCGCACCCGGCATGTTGGTCACGCAGTAGTGGGTGATCCCGTCGACCTCGTACGTCGGGTGCGAGTGGGTCGTCGGACGGGAGGTCTCAAAACACCCGCCCTGGTCGATCGAGACGTCGACCAGAACAGCCTGGCGCTTCATAAGCGAGAGCTGCGCGCGCGTGATCACGTGCGGCGCGCGGGCGCCGTGCACCAGCACGGCGCCGATCACCAGATCGACGTCGGGCAACCGGTCCTCGATCGACAGAGTCGTCGAGTAGCACGTGTCGGCCCGCCCGCCGAAAGCGATGTCGAGCTCCCGCAGCCGATCGATGCTGCGGTCGTAGACGTACACCGTCGCCTCCATCCCGAGCGCGATGAACGCGGCGTTCATCCCCACCACTCCGCCGCCGATGACCATCACGTTGGCGGCCGCGACGCCGGGCACGCCCCCCAGCAGGATCCCCCGCCCGCCGAGCGGCTTCTCGAGCATGAAGGCGCCGGCCTGCGTCGCGATCTTGCCGGCGACCTCCGACATCGGAGCGAGCAACGGGAGATGACCGGAGGCGTCCTCGACGGTCTCGTACGCGATGCACGTCGCGCCCGACTCCATCAGCCCCCGCGTCAGCGCCCCATCAGCGGCCAAGTGCAAGTACGTGAACAGCGTGTGGCGGGGCTCGAGCATCGACACCTCGGCCGGCTGCGGCTCCTTGACCTTCACGACCAGCTCCGCGCCCTCGAACACCGCCGCAGCATCCGGCACGATGTCGGCTCCCTGCGCGATGAACGCCTCATCGATCAGCGCCGAGCCCTCACCGGCTCCGCGCTGCACGAGAACCTGATGCCCGGCGTCGACCAGCTCCCGCACGCCCGCGGGCGTCAGGGCCACCCGATACTCGTCGGGCTTGACTTCCGTCGGCACCCCGACTATCACCGGATCGCCTCCGAGCGATCCATCGACACGATCTCCCTCCCTCGCAGCGCCAGCCAGAACTCGATCCGGTCGCGCGCGCTCGCAAGGCTCCGGCCGGTGAGCGTCTCCACCCGACGGATCCGGTAGCGCAGCGTGTGCCGGTGGCAGTACAGCCTCCGGGCGGCCCGCTCCCACTGGCCGTTCTCCTCGATGAAGGCCTCGAGCGAGCGGATCAGCTCGCCACCGTAGCGACCCTCGCTCGACTCGATCGGGCCGAGGATCGAGTCGCAGAACAGGCGCAGGGCCTCGTCGTCCTGCAGTGAGAGCAGCAACTGGAACGACCCGAGGTCCTTATAGGTGGCAACGCCGTCGGCAGCGGCGCCGTTCCGGCGCGGCGAGATGCCGAGCGCCAACCCCTCGAGGGCGCAGCGCGCCTCGTGGAAGCTTCGCCGCGCCTCGCCGGAGGGCACGGCGCGACCTACGCCAACGCGCACCCCGGACGCTCCCAACCGCCCCGCCACCCGGCCCGCCAGCGGGAACAGCTCCTCCTCGGGCAGGCCGACCATCAGCGCACACGTCAGACCACGGGTCGACGCGACCAGGGCCGGCGCTGACTCCTCTCGCAACGCTGCCGCCAGCGCCGGCTCCAGCGCGCCCGCGGTGGGACTGCGCCCGTTCTCCGACGCGCGTTCGGCGACGATTGTCGCCACCTCGGTTCCGAGACCGAACGGCTCAAGCCGGCGCGCGAGCTCCTGGCCGGCGAGCTCGCCGCCGACCACGGCCCGCAGCACGTCACCTGCAAGGCGCCTCTCGGTCTCCCCCGCGACGCGCCCGCGCAGCAGCTCGAGCGCGACGATCGTGACCGCCTGGTGGAGCGTCAAGCGATCGAAGTCGGACAGCGGTCCGGAATCCTTGATCGCCACCAGCCACGCCTCCGGCGCCTTGGGTACCACGCCGTCTCCCTTGCGCGGCGCGCCTTCGGCGGTGACGGGAAGCGCCAGCGCACCGCCGTCGGCGCCACCCGACGGGACGAAGGCGCGCGCTTCGCGCCTGCCCGCCCGCTCGCGCACCTGGGCCTCCAGCGCCGCAACAACGTCGTCATCTAGCGCCCGCCGGAACGAGCGCTGGACGTGCGGTTCCCCGCGCCCGTCGAACACGAGAACTGCGCCCCCGATAAGCGAAGCGAGCGCCGCGCCGAGCGAATCCAGTCCCTGCTCGGTCAACAGGATCCGCTCGAGCCGTTCGTGGGCGGCGATCGCCCTGCGCAGCACCCCGTACTGCTCATTGACGAGCTGCGTGAATGCCGCCTCCGTGATCGCGATGAACGGTGTCTCGTACGGCACCTCGAACACCGGAAAGTCGCGCTCGGCTGCGGCCTCGAGGATCGCCTCGGGGACCTTGTCGTGGCGGAACCCGATGCCCACGCCGAGACCCGCCAGGTGATGGTCGGCGAGTCGCGCCACAAACTCGCGCTGGTGTTCGGGCGAGTCGAGCTGCATCCCGGTCGTCAGCAGCAGTTCGCCTCCGGACAGCCACGGGGTCGGGTCGAGCAGCTCTGAGATGTGCACCCAGCGGACGGGCAGATCGAGCCCGGCCTCGCCCGCCAAGACCTCCAGCTCGAGCTCGCGGATGAGATCCCCCAGGGTCAGCATCGCTCTAGACGGTCCACCGCTTCGTTCCAGCGGTGTGCGGACCTGCGTCCACGTGCATGCGCTCCGCCGCCTCCGTCAGCACAGGCCTCAGCACGGCCTCGATCTCGGCGAACTGCTCGGGCCCCGCGATCAGCGGCGGCGAGAGCTGGATCACCGGGTCGCCGCGGTCGTCGGCCCGGCAGATCAGCCCACGGCGGAACAGCTCGCCGGACAGGAACCCGCGCAGTAGCGCTCCGACTCCTCATCGTTGAAGGACTCCTTGGTCTCCTGATCGCGCACCAGCTCGATCGCCTGGAAGTAGCCGGCGCCACGGACGTCGCCCACGATCGGGATGTCGCGTAGCGAGTCGAGCATCGCCCGGAACGCGGGCTCGTTCGCCCGCACGTTGGCGAGCACCGCCTCGCGTTCGAACGCGTCGAGGTTCGGCGAGCGCGATCGCCGCACTCATCGGATGGCCGCCGAACGTGAACCCGTGCGTGAAGCTCTTCGTACCGTGCAGGAACGGCTCCGCGATCCGGTCTGAGACGATCACCGCGCCCATCGGGGCGTACGCGCTCGTCAGGCCCTTGGCGGTGGTGATGATGTCCGGCTGGTAGTCGTAGCGATACGCGCCGAACCACTCACCTAGCCGGCCCCAGGCGCAGATCACCTCGTCGGAGATCAACAGCACGTCGTACTCGTCGCAGATCTCGCGCACCCGCTGGAAGTAACCCTCGGGTGGGGTGAAGCAGCCGCCGGCGTTCTGGACCGGCTCGAGGACGACGGCCGCGACCGTGTCGGGACCTTCGAACTCGATCCGCTCGGCGATCGCGTCCGCGAACCAGTCCTCGGTCAGTCCCGGTCGCAGGCGATACGTGTTGGTGGCGGGGACGTGGCAGCCGCCGGGCGCCAGCGGCTCGAACGGCTCTCGCAGCCCGGTGATCCCGGTCGCCGACAGCGCCCCGAGCGACGTGCCGTGGTAGGCGATCTCCCGCGCGATCAGCTTCGTCTTGTTCGGCTTGCCGGTGAGCTTGAAGAACTGGCGCGAGAGCTTGATTGCCGACTCCACCGCCTCCGACCCGCCGCTCGTGAAGAACACGCGGTTCAGGTCGCCGGGAGCGAGTGACGCGATCCGGGCCGCGAGCTCGATCGCGGGCGGGTGCGCGTAGGACCAGTTGGTGAAGAATCCGAGCTCCTTGGCCTGGTCGGCGCCGGCCTGAGCGATGTCCGCCCGGCCGTGACCGATGTTGACGCAGAACAGCGCCGAGAGCCCGTCGAGGTAGCGCTTGCCGTGCTCGTCGTAGACGTAGCACCCCTCGCCGCGGACGAGGATCGGCACCTCGTGCTCGTCGTCGTACGCGGACAGGCGCGTGAAGTGCATCCACAGGTGCCGCCGAGCGAGTTCCTGGAGTGTTCCGTGAGCCGTCGAGGCCATCGTGTCCGTGCTTGCCACCCTGTCTCCAATCGTCCTCGCCGTTTTGTACAACGTTATAAGCCATTTCGGCGCACCGCAACTCGACAATTCGTCTAGCTCCCACTCCGCCGCGGATAGAAGGGCTACCGACCGCCCCGCTACTCGCCCAGGGCGATGGGGCGGTCCGGATCGAGGATCCAGTCGCTCCACGAGCCGGCGTATAGCGCCGCACCCGGGAACCCGGCCAGCTCGAGGGCCAGCACCTCCTGCGCCGCGGTCACACCCGATCCACAGTAGGCCCCGATCGCGACGCCGTCGCGCACCCCGAGTCGCACGAATTCCTCGCGCAGCTCGGTCGCGGGACGGAATCGCCCGGTTGCGGCGACGTTGTCCGTCGCCGGCCGGTTGGTGGCGCCGGGGATGTGACCGGCGACCGGATCGATCGGTTCACTCTCGCCCCTGAACCGCTCGGGCGCCCGGGCGTCGAGGAGCACGCCGGTCCGTGCCAGCTCCGCCGCGCCTCGCGCGTCTATTAAGGGCGTCCCCCCGGGACGCACCGAGAAGTCCCCCTCTCTCAGGGAGCCAGCGCCCGACTCGAGCTCGCTGCCCGATGCCACCCACGCCGCCAGCCCACCGTCGAGCACCGCGACCTCGTCGTGGCCGAAGTAGCGCAGCAACCACCACGCGCGCGCGGTTGATACCGAGTTGCCCGCGTCATAGACGACGACCGGACGAGCGCCGGACACGCCGGCCCGGCGCATCGCGTCCTCGAAGACTTCGGCTGCCGGGAGCGGATGCCGCCCACCGGCGCCGGGCGGGCCGGCGAGCTCGGTGTCGAGGTCGACGAACGCGGCGCCCGGAATATGCCCTCGTTCGTACTCCGCGCGTTGCGAGGGCATGCCGAGCTCCCAGCGGACATCGAGGATGACGGGCGGTGCTGCGCTCTCTTGCCTGCCGAGCAGCGCGTCCGCGGTAATCAGGGGATGCACGGTGCGGATTATTGTTGCTATTGCGTAGCACATATCGTGCTACGTTTCGGCCATGGCTCGGTCACTGCACGTGAGGCTCGACGACGCCTCGGAGGCCGCGTTGGACCTCGTTCGCGCATCGGTTGCGAGCGACTCGGAGGCAGTGCGCACGGCGCTTCGCGAGGCCGCCGCGCGAAGACGGATCAGATCCGCCGTTCGCGCAGAGGTGCTGCGACTCGCCAATGACGAAGCCGACCGGGACGAAATGGCGTTGATCCGGGAACAGATGGCAGACCTGGCTCCGCGGCAGGTGCCCTGAGTTCGTTGGTTCGCGGCGAGATCCTGCGGCTGCCCGGCCCACGTCGGGCTCGCGGACGTGAACAGCGGGGCGCGCGCTACGCAGTCGTTTTGCAAGCAAACGAGTTCCTGGACCTGAGCACGACGATCGTGGCCCCAACGTCTGCCAGTGCGGCGCCCGCGAGTTTCCGGCCTGTGATCGAACTAGACGGCCAGGAAACGCGTGTGCTCGTCGAACAGACAACGGTCGTGGATCCGGAGCGTCTGGGCCGATCTGCCGGCCGACTCAGAGTCACGGAGCTACGCGTGGTCGAAGAAGCACTCGCTCTCATCCTGGGCCTCTGACCCCGCCCACTTCTGAAACGTGTTCAGCACGCGGTCGCGCATATCACGCTGCCGGGCAACCCCCACGTTTCTCTCCCCGAATACCCACTGACGGAGCTCGCCGGGCCCGCGCTACGTGATCGTGCAAGCAGTCCATCCGGGCGCAGCCTAGTCCGGGCTCATCACCACACCTCGAAATGCCGATAAGTCCGGTGGCCCATAAGGCCTTTGGGCGCGCGCGCCATATCCCGGACCGCGCGCGCCCTCTCTCTCCGTGGGAAGAGCCGCACGGCCTCACGACCCGCCGGCCGCGACCTCCGCGAAGCGCTCGAGGCTCCAGCCGTCCTGCGAGCCGACCGCCTCGCGCATGCTCTCCCAGCCCTCTCCGTGCCGGTCGATGTTCCGGTGCTCGAGCGTGACGTGCGTCCGGTCCGGCCCCTGCGCGGTGAAGCGCACCTCGACCTCGCTCGTCTTCTCCGGATTTGACTCGATCTGCCAGCTCAAGTCGATATCCCAACTGAACACGACGCGGTTGGGCGGCTCATACGCGAGCACGCGCGCCCAGCGGCTCTCGCTCCCGTCCACGCCGCGGTCGATGACGTGACCACCGACGCGAGGCTCGAACACCATCTCGGCCAGCTCCGCCTGGAGGATGTGGTGCTCGGGGTTCCACCAGCTTCCGATGCCCTCGGTGAATACCTTGAACGCATGATCGATTGGAGCGTCGACATCAATCTCCGTGCTGACTGACGTCGCTGAGGCTTGCACTGTCATGTGGGTTCCTCCGTTGGTCGTTCGGCGGCCGCCTTGAAGGCGGCCAATGATCTGGTCCAGAATTGGTCCAGGTACGCGCGCAAGGCGTCCACCCCGTCGGGGTCAACTTTGTAGATGCGGCGGTTGCCGTCCGGGCTGTCGACCACCAGATGCGCCTCCTTCAGGACCTTCAGATGCTGGGAGACGGCCGGCCGCGATACCGGAAGCTCCTGCGCCAGCTCGCCAACCGCGCGCGGGCGATCGCCGAGGCGTTCGAAGATCGCCCTTCGGGTTGGGTCACCCAGGGCCGCTAGTCCATCGAGCTGGTAAGCCATAGCTTACGGTAAGCATAGACTTACGTAGACGCGACGTCAAGCATCGCATCGGCAAAGCAAAGGGCCGGCGAATCGCCGGCCCTTTGGCACCGCTCTGCTGATCCGGCCGCTACTTCACGACCTTGATCAGCCGCTCCATGCCGAGCTGGGTGTGCTCGCGCCCGTCCTGGGTGTTCATGAAGCACGCCTGGACGTAGTAACCGGGCTTGGCATGCAAAACCTCCTGCTGCATCCCGCCCGGCGACATCGGGCCTGCAAAGTTCGCGGAGCCCGTCGCGAGCTTCCCGGCTTGTTTGCTCTTTCCCGCCTTGAGCAGCGCGATCGCCTTGATCCCGTCCCTCTTGCTCTTACCGCGGAACGCGACGTCCATATGAACGAGGAAGCCGGCGTTCTCCAGCCGGACGATCGTCCCATCGTGTAGGACTGTCGGGCCAGTGAAGCCGAACTCGATCGCCCTCTCCGTCGCCGCCGCCGCCGGAAGCGAAGCCGGGGACGACGATTGGGTCACGGTGAACGGGAGAAACGCCGGCCTACCGCTGCCGCTGATGTTGAGCGCGACCCAGGTGCCGGGCGTCAGCACCGTCTGGACGGTGCCGGGCGCACTCGCGTTGACGAACAGCGTGGCGTTTGGAGTGAGCGCGTTGAGGTCCCCGTGGTGGGCCTGGACCGGCGCAAAGGCCTGCATGACCGTCACGCCCGGGTTCAACCGCACGAGCCCGAATGTCGGCCCGTTCGAGTTCGGACCTGACGGCGCCTTGCCGGAGAAGGTCGAGGTGATGTTGACCGCCCCCGACACCATGCTGCCTGACACCTGGACACCCGTGGTCCCGGTGAGCGCGATGTTCAGCGTCGGCAACGTGCTCGCTGCGCGTGCGTGGCTGGCGCTCGCGGCGCCGGGCGCCAACGCGAACACGACCCCCGCTGCCAGTGTCCCCACTGCTAGTGCGAGCGATATGAATCGCTTCACGAGGTGACTCCTCTCTATGGACAACGAATCTGGACCCTCACGCTGCGAAAGCGAGCCCCGGCCAAGGCCACTCGATGCGGCAAGGTGTCCGGCCCGCCCACGACCGCTTTCCGGCCCGCCGCAGGCGGAACGGCGCGAGGCTACCACCGCGAGCGCGACCCGAAACTGCGAGAAAGTGTGCGTCGCGTTAGGCCGCGGCGGGAGCCGCACGCAGTGGCGCTGGCATCAGCCACGCGGCCACGACCACCAGCACGAACGCCAGGCACTGGATCACCAGCGAGACGGGGTTGGCCGAGATCGGATCACCGAACACGATGATTCCCCCGACGATCCCTGCCACGTTCGCGGCGGTGCCAGTTACCGCAATCACGGGAACCGCGTCCCGTCCTGGAGCCCTTTGGCCGAGGCGTAAAACGCGGCGACCGAGGCTGCGACGGTGACGAGCGTCCAAGGCGAGAGCAGGCCGAGCGCGCCGTGCGCACCGATCAGCCCGGAGATCGCCTTGATCGCGATGTCGGAGACCCCGAACAGGATCCCCGCCGCGGCGCCGAGCATGTAGCCGTGGTGGTGGGCCGGGGCCCCGATTCGCGGTCCCATGATCAGAAGCGTCCCCGCGCCGATCAGACCGGCCTCGAACCCGATCATGCCGGGCACCGAGAAGCGGGAGTGAGCGCCGTGCATCGCCGGGAGTGTCACGCCGAGGAGCACGAGCCCGGTTGCGGTCAACACGAGGCCGATCCACTGCTTGCGCCCGACGCGCAGCCCGAGTGTCCGCTCGGCCATCACCGCCAGGAGCACGACACCGCCGGCGAGCACCGCTTGGACGATCGACAAGGGAGCCACCGCCATCGCGGCGACGTGGAACAACCATGCGCCGGAGGCGATCAGCATCCCAAGCGCGAACAGCTTCGAGCTGAACAGCGACTTGGCGGTCCACAGGGGGCGCTTGACGTCGACCGCAGGCGCCGCGCACGCCCCGCGGTGCTTATAAAGAAAGCCCACGTTGGTGGCGAGAGCGCAGGCGAGCGCGAGCAGGATGCCGAGAGAAAGAGCCATTAGGGATTGGGGCGGACGGCGGGCGGCGATGCGGCGCGCGGCCTTGCGCAGCTTGTCGACAGGATGGCCGACTCGCTTAAGCCCGGTGTAAGAAGTACACCACATGTCCGCCCGTGTGACAGCCGGTACCGGCCGCGTGGCAGCATCTCCACGTGGTCCTTAAACCGCTGCTGCTCGTCGACGTCGATGGGGTGATCTCCCTGTTCGGCTTCGATCACTCCCGGCCACCGGCTGGTTCATACCTGCTCGTGGACGGGATTCCCCACTTGATTTCGCAGGCGGCCGGCGAACACCTGCGGGCACTCGCGAGTGCGTTCGAGCTTGCATGGTGCACCGGCTGGGAGGAGAAGGCCGATGAGTACCTGCCCCCGCTGCTGGGACTCGAGGCCCCGATCCCGCACCTCGCGCTCGGTCCGCCGGACGGCCGCGACGGACACTGGAAGCTCGCCGCGATCGACGCATACGCCGGCCCCGAGCGACCGCTCGCCTGGCTCGACGACGGGCACGACGACTCCTGCGAGGGTTGGGTCGCCGCCCGCCCGGGCCCGACGCTGCTCGTCAGCACCGACCCGGCGACCGGGCTCACGGACCTTCACGTCGCCGAGCTCCTGGCGTGGGCGGACGAGATCAGAGCTCGAGCAGGAAAGTCATGGCGCTAACCGCTCGAGCACCCACCCTGCCTCGGGCTTCGCCGAGTAGCGAAGCCGATCGTGGAGGCGGTCTTCACGGTGCTGCCAGAACTCGAACACGTCCGGCATCAGGCGGAAGCCACCCCAGTTCTCGGGTAACGGCGGATCATCCCCTCGTACCTCGCGGCAAGCTCCGCGACTCGCCGCTCGAGCGCTTCCCGGCTCTCGAGGACCTCGCTCTGCGCCGAGGCGAGCGCGGATAGCTGGCTGCCGCGGGGCCGCGTACGGACGTAGTCGGCAGACTCCTCGGGGCTGATTCGCTCCACACGTCCCTCCACTCTCACCTGCCGTCCCAGCGGGTCCCAGTAGAACAGCAATGCGGCGCGCGGATTGGCGGCGAGCTCACGCGCCTTCCGGCTGTCGTAGTTCGAGAAGAACACGAAGCCCGACTCGTCACACGCCTTGACCAGCACCATCCGCGCCGACGGAGCGCCATCAGGCGTCGCGGTCGCCAGCGCCGCCGCCTCGGGCATCCGCACGCCGCCGTCCCCCGCCTGCTCGAACCAGCGCGCGAATTGAACGAATGGAGACGGATCAACGTCCTCTTCGCGGAGTGGGTTGGCGAACTCGGGCATCAGCGTCGCGCGAGGTAATACAGCATCCCCTCGAAGTCCGGCTCGCGCTTGCGGAGCGCCCACCTGACTGAAAGGATCGAGCGATGCATACCGACGCCACCGAGCAGGCCCGCCTGATCCGCGACCGCGAGGCCTCCCCGCAGATTGACAGACGACGCGATCGCGCGGATCGAGCGGCTGAACCCCGAGCTGAACGCGGTCATCCATCCCCTGTTCGAGCAGGCCCGGGAACAAGCAGCGGGACCGCTCCCCAACGGCCCGTTCAAGGGCGTCCCGTTCCTGGTCAAGGACCTCTCCTGCTACATGGCCGGCGTCCCGGTGCATGAGGGGATCCGCGCGCTCAAGGAGGCGGGCTTCAAAGCGGACCACGACATGTGGATCACGCAGAAGTTCCGCGACGCCGGCTTCGTAACCGTGGGGCGGACGAACACTCCGGAGCTCGGGATCCTGCCGACGACTGAGCCGGTCGCCTACGGCCCGAGCCGCAACCCGTGGAACCTCGAGCACTCGACGGGAGGCTCGAGCGGCGGCTCAGCCGCGGCCGTGGCGGGCGGGTTGGTCTCAGCCGCCCACGCCAACGATGGCGGCGGGTCGATCCGGATCCCCGCGAGCCACTGCGGCCTGGTAGGGCTGAAGCCCTCGCGCGCGCGTGTATCGCTCGCGCCCGACTTCGGCGACGTCCTGCTCGGGCTGGTGATCGAGCTCGCGGTCACCCGCAGCGTCCGTGACGCGGCCGGAATTCTCGACGCCATCCACGGCCCGGCGCCAGGCGACCCGTACGCCGCGCCCCCGCCACAGCGTCCCTACGTCGAAGAGGTGGGGGCCGATCCGGGCCAGCTGAAGATCGGGCTCATGACCGCCCCGAGCGGCGGCACGTTCGAGACTGATCCCGAATGCGTCGCCGCGGCCGAGGATGCCGCCAAACTGCTCGAGGAGCTCGGCCATCACGTCGAGCAGTCGCATCCCACTGCCCTCGACGACCCGGATTACATCCCGCAGTTCCTCGTGCGCTGGACGGCGGGAGTCGACTGGAATCTCAACTACTGGGGCACGAAGATCGGGCGCGAGCTCGGCCCGGATGACGTGGAGCCGTGCACCTGGGCACTCGCCGAGCAGGGCCGCTCGCACACAGCCGCCGACATGCTGCGCGCGATCGAGTACGCCCAGGGAAATAGCCGACGGATCGCCTCCTGGTGGGCCGAGGACGGCTTCGACCTGCTGCTGACCCCGACCTGCGCGGAGCCGCCGCCCCGTCTTGGGGAGTTCGAGGCGCCGCCCGACAACCCCGCCGCTCCGATCCTCCGCTCGATTCCGTTTGCGACCTTCACCGCCGGCTTCAACACAACAGGCCAGCCGGCGATCTCGCTGCCGCTTCACCAGACGCCGGACGGGTTGCCGGTAGGCGTTCAGCTGGTCGCCGCATACGGCCGCGAGGATCTGCTGCTGCGGATCGCGACGCAGATCGAGGCCGCCCGCCCCTGGGCCGAGCGGGCGCCGGCGCTGCAGGCCGCGTGAGCGTCGGACACCGGCGGCGCACGATCGCGGTCGCCTGTTGTATCGGCGTGCTCGGTGGGGTCCCCGGATGTGGCGGCAGCACGCACCCAACCCACGCTTCGGCGAGCAACCGCGCAGCCTGGGCAGCCCAGACCCAGCGGCTCTGTCTCCAGAAGCGGGCCGCGATCGCCCGGCTCGGGTCCGTGCACATCACCTACGCCGCTATCAGGCAGGTGGGCCTCCCGGCGGTCAAGCGCACGCTCGAGGGCTACCTGACGCGCCTGCTCGCCGTCCTGCGGACGTTCTCTCAACGCCAGCAACGACTCGCTCCCCCCGCGCCTCTCGTATCGACGATGGCGGCGGCAAACGCGGTCGACCACGCGTCGCGGGACGCGACGACCGGATTGCAACAGGAAATCGCGCATTCGAGCACCGCGACCGAGCTAAGCGCCTCGTTTAACACCTGGCTGGGGAAGCTGCAGGGCCTCGCGCAACGCGGCGATGAGCTCGCGCGGCAGCTCAATCTCCCTCAGTGCCAGTCGAGCGGCGCCAGCTAAACGGCCGCGACGGCGGCAGCCCGCACCGGCGCCACCTCGACAGGGATCCCGTTCAGGACCGCGTTCCCGGATAGCGCGTCGAGCAGGAGCTCGTCGGCAAGCACGTTGCTGTTGGTGCCGGCATGGGCCGCGGCAACGCGCAGCTGAGCACCGTCGGCATCGTGTCCCCAGCCATGCGGGAGGCTGACGACGCCTGGCATCACGTCCTCGGTGATCTCGACGACCGCCTTCACGGTCCCGGTGCGCGAGCGAAGCTCGGCCTGATCGCCGTCGATCAACTCGTGTCGCGCCGCATCGTCCGGGTGCACGTGGAGCGTGCACTGGGGCGGTCCCGAGACGAGCATCGGGAGGTTGTGCATCCACGAGTTGTTGGAGCGCTGATTGCGTCGGCCGATCAGCACCAGTCCGCCGTTCACCGGTCGCTCGAGTGCGCCCCGCAGCCGCTCGACGTCGGCCACGAGCAGCTCTGGCGCGAGTTCGATCATTCCACTAGCGGTGCGCAGCGCGTCAGGCAACCGGGGCTGAAGAGCGCCGAGATCCAGCCCGTGCGGAGCCGCTTCGAGGTCCGCCAGCGAGAGCCGGTACGGGCCCGCGCGCAGCATCAGGTCGAGGAGGCGCTCCGGGCCCACGCGCGGCTCGAGCTCGACGAGCACCTCATCGACCTCCCGGCCGTGCAACGGCGACTCCTCGGTCGAGGTCTCCCGCTCGATCAGCGTCCGCGCCACCTGCTCATCGAGCATCGCGGTATCGGCGTCGGGTCCGAGCCCGAATGCGATCCCGGCCAGCCGCAACAGCGTCACCCACTCGTCTGGGATCGCCGGATCCGGCGGCAGCGACGGGGGCGAGTAGTTGGCGACGTTCCGGACCGCGAACAGGTACAGCGCCAGGTCGTAGTGCGAGCGGCGCAGCGGCGACGGCGCGGGCAGGATCACGTCCGCGTGGCGGGTCGTCTCGTTCAGGTACACGTCGACGCTGACCATGAACTCGAGCTCGCCGAGCGCCTCGTCGAGGCGGCCGCTGTTCGGCGTCGAGACGACGGGGTTGCCGCACATCGTGATCAGCGCTCTTACCCGCTCATCACTGGGCGTGTCGATCTCCTCCGCCAGACAGGCGACCGGAAGCTCGCCGAAGATCTCGGGCAGATCGCGGACCCGGCTGCTGAAACGGCCGAAGCGTGCGCCCCGGCCACGCCCGGGCGGACCGGCGGCGTTGGAGTGACCGGCCGCGCCGAGCGGGAACATTGCGCCGCCCACGCGGTCGAGGTTGCCCGTCAGCAGGTTCAGCACGTCGACCAGCCAGCTCGCGAGCGTGCCGAACTCCTGCGTGCAGGTTCCGATTCGGCCGTAGACGGCGGCGCTGGGCGCGGCCGCGAGCTCGCGGGCCATGCGCACGATGTCGTCGGCGTCGATCCCGCACGCCGGCGCGACGGCCTCGGGCGTAAATGGCTCGGCGAGCTCCGCGACGGTGTCGATCCCGTCCGTGATTGCCTCGATCCGCTCGCCGGGCTCGACGAGCCCTTCCTCGAACAGCACGTGGACGAGGGCGAACAGCAGCAGCGCGTCGGTCCCCGGGCGAATGAAGTGATGCTCATCGGCCTCGAGCGCGGTGCGGCTGCGGCGCGGGTCGATCACCACGAGCTTTCCGCCCCGGGCGCGGATCGCGCGCAGCCGGCCGCGCATGTCCGGCGCGGTCATCAGGCTGCCGTTCGACGCCATGGGGTTCGCGCCGAGCATCAGCAGGTGGTCGGTGCGGTCTACGTCGGGTACCGGCACGGTCGTCCCCGTCCCGAACATCAGCGCGCTCGCCATCTGCTTGGGGAACTGGTCGACGGTGCTGGCGGAGTAGCGGTTGTGCGTCCCAAGCGCGCGGAGCAAGACGGGCGTGTACAGCAGGTTCCCGAGCAGGTGGGCGTTCGGGTTGCCTAGGTACGTGGCGACCGCGTTGCGGTCGGCGGCGAGGATCGGCGAGAGCCTCCGGTCTATCTCCGTAAACGCCTCGTCCCAGCTCGCGGGAGCGAAGCTTCCATCGGCCTGCCGGATGAGGGGCGTCCGGATCCTGTCGGGATCGTCGTGCAGCTCCTTCAGCGCGACGCCCTTCGGACACAGATACCCGCGGCTGAAGACGTCATCTGCGTCGCCGCGCACCGCCGTCACCTCGTCCCCGGCGAGCGTGATCTCAAGCCCGCACGTCGCCTCACACAGCGGACAGGTCCGAATCGAGGTGCGAGTCTCGCCGGTCACGCCGCCCACAATACCGCCCCCACGAGCACGGACCGCGACGGTCGAGGGCGAAGGTCAGGCCGTCGTCGGCTGATCCTCACCGGCGCGCGCATCGACCTGCTTGAAAAGGTCCTGCACCTTCTCGTCGCGCTCGGCCTGCGCGTCGGTGAGCGGGTTGAGGACGCCCCGTAGCACCGACATGATCGTCCAGCGTCGCGGGCGGATGATGCGCGGCTGGCGCCGCTCGATGCCGCGCACGATCGCCTCTCCGGCCGCCGATGGCGGCAGCCGTTTGCGCAGCGGTCCCGGCAGCGTGGCGATCATCTGATCGGCGAGCGGATCCTGATCGATCGCCCGATGGACCATCTCGGTGTCGATGAACCCGAAGTAGGCGACGCTCGCGCTCGCGCCGTGTTGCACGAGCTCCACCCGCAGCGCGCGTCCGAACTGCTCAACCCCCGCCTTGGCCATCGCATAAGGCGCCGCACCGCCACCGTTGGTGAACGCATAGATCGAGGAGATCACGACGACGTGTCCCCTGCGTCTCACGATCTCGGGCAGCGCAGCGTCGACGGTCCGGTAGACGCCCATCAGATTGACCTCGATCACCCGTTCGAAGCTCTCGGTGGCCATCGCGCGAAAGGTCGCCACGCGCGAGGCGATGCCCGCATTGGCGACGACCACATCGAGGCCACCGAACCGCTCGACGGTCGTGGCGACGGCGCGCTGCATCGCGCCCCGGTCGGTCACGTCGGCCGCGATTCCGAGCGCGGCCGTGTCGTCGATCTCGCCCGCGGCGCGTTGAGCTGCTCCCGCGTCGAGGTCGACGATCGCGACCGAGGCGCCTCGCTTGCGAAGCGCTCGCGCGGTCTCGAACCCAATCCCACGGGCCCCGCCGGTGACCAACGCGACCTTGCCTGCCAGCTCGAAGTGGGCCACGAGCAGGAGTCTTGCAGCTCAGAGACTGTGGGGACGGATCGTTCGCCGGGCGGCGCCTAGGTCCAGCTCGATCTCGACCACACCAGCCGCATCCTCGTCGCTGACGAAGCTGCAACCCGGCACCTCCCCGCCGACGATCGACGCCCACCGCTCCGAGACAGCGTCCGGATCGGGCACCGCGACCGTGACGCCGGCGACGCGCCCGGGAACCGCCCGCTCGCTCCAACCCGCGCCGCCCCACCGCCACGATCCGGCCGGCGTCGGCACGCTCAACGACACGATCGCTCCCCTCATGTCCCCCGGATGCAGGTGGACCTCGGCGATGTCGTCGAGGTCCACCTCGAACACCTCGCGAACCCCGGCGTCGCGAGCACGCTCGCGAGCCGCCGGCAGGTCCTCAATCTGCAGCATGACCATATAGCCGCAGACCCCTCCGCCCGACCGCTCGAGCTGACGGGCGGCGGTCCGGGCGCCGGGCTCCTCGGGCCTGACCGGGGAGACGACCTCGAGGAACGTGTCGCCGATCGCAAACACGGCGTTGACCATCCCGAAGTACGCGACCGCAGCATCGCGATACGGCTCACCGAGGCCGAGCTCATCCCGGAGCCACTCGACGGTCGGCTCGAGGTCGCGCGCCGCGAGGACAGCCTGTCGAAGCCGAGGCATAGCGCTTAGGGGGAGGTCCTTGCGTTAACAAGATCACCGATGATCTGAAGGGAAGCGACGTCGTGCGTCAGCAGCGGCACGCGCTGCACATTAGCCGTCGCAGCGATCGCGAGATCGACGGCTCGGCGCCGCGGCTGTCCGCCACGCCGGCTGACGGCTGCAGCCAGGCGTCCCCACTCACGGGCGACCTCGGCGGTAATCGGTAGCGGATCGAACGTGGACTCGATCGTTCCGAGGCGCTCGGTCCGCAGAGCCCGCTCGTCGTCGTCGTCGGCGACGAGCACGCCGAAGTGAAGCTCGGCCAGAGACGCAACGCTGATCGCGGCCTCGACGTCGGCCGGCGGCTCCTCGCCGATCAGCACCGACGTATCCAGCAGCACGCGCATGTGGTTATGCGAATGGATCCTCGAGCGTGCCTGGGAATCGCTCGAGGTCGGCCGCCAGCGTCCGTGGCGCCGGTGTCCGCCACACGCGCATGAGAGCGGGACCACCAGTCCATTGCCGGCGCGCAGCGGGACCAAGCTCCGCAACCGGGCGACCGGCGACCGTGATCGTGATGCGTTCGCCGGCCTCGGCGCGGCGCAGCACCGCGCCGACGTTGTTACGAAGCTCTTTTTGGGGAATGGTCGCCATCGTCGTGCATAGTAGCACTTCTGCTACCGTGCCACCGAGGGTCTGATGACCGTGAACGATCCCGCAACCGACCGCGTAGACCAGTTCCTCGCCTCGCTTGACGTGGAGGTCCGCACGCCCGCACCCGGCGAGTGGGGGATTACGCTCGACGCGGCCGGATTCGAGCTGGACGTCGGGATCGCGATCCGCGGGCCGTTGCTTCGAGCCCAGGCCGCCGTCCTCCCGGCCGGTGTCATCGACCCGCACCAGCTGCTCTATTGGAATCGTCAGGCGCCACTGGTGTGCTTCGCCGAGAACCGCGCCGGCGAGGTGTTCGTCTCCGGAGAGCTTCCGCTGGAGTCGCTCAGCCCCGAGACGCTCGACCGCTTCCTCGGGCTGCTGCTCGCGAGCGCAACCCGGGCCCGAGAGTTCGCGATTCACAACGGCTGACGAGCTCGGCGGCTCGCCGCGGGTCGAGGCTAGGGCCTCCCAGAGGGGGAGGTGGGGGTCCCCACAATGGCGCCCGGTGTCGGACCCGCCAAATCCCCTATGGACCGATAGTCACGAGGCGCTCCCTCGCCGAAGATACCTGCGAGGCATCGGGCGGAGAGCTCGGTGGAGAACACTAGGGGGCAGAGCCGCGGGGGCGCGGATTGGACCGGCTCTTCGTTCTCCGCCCGCCGCCTCGGCTAGGGCCCAAACGCCCCGTGGCGCCCGGCCCCGCTCCGGAACTGCTCGAGCCCCGAAGCCACGTCCGCGAGCGAGCGCAAGCCATGCTGGAACTCGCCGGCCATCGCCCCCTCCACCCCGAGCCCCGCCGACTCGAGCAGCGACAGCCGGTCCTCCCGCATGCACGTCTGCGGGAAACGGGACAGCGACAGCGCCAGCGACTCAGCCTCCGCCCGAGCCGACCCCGGCTCGACTACCCGGTTGGCGAGACCCATCTCCAGAGCTTCCGGTGCGTCCACCGGTCGGCCCGTCAGCACCATGTCCATCGCTCGCGAGACCCCGATCAACAAAGGCAGCCGCACGGTCCCGCCGTCGATCAGCGGAACGCCCCAGCGCCGGCAGAACACGCCGAACACGGCGTCCGAGGCGGCCACGCGCAGATCGCACCACAGCGCGAGCTCGAGCCCGCCCGCGACCGCGTGACCTTCGACGGCGGCGATCACCGGCTTTGACAGCCGCATCCGCGTCGGCCCCATCGGCCCGTCGCCGTCCTCGGAGACCCGGTTCCCGTCGGCGGTCCCGACGGCCTTCAGGTCTGCTCCCGCGCAGAACACGCCGCCTTCGCCCCACAGGACCGCCACCAAAGCATCGGCGTCGTCATCAAACGCGCGAAACGCTTCCGCCAACTCCGCGGCCGTCGCCCCGTCGACGGCATTGCGGCGCGAGGGCCGCGAGAGCACGACGGTGTAGATCGGTCCGTCCCGCTCGACCCGGACGGCAGCGCTCACGAGCGCGCGGCCTCCACACCCGACCCAACCGCCCGCCGCACGAACATCCGCAAGGCGCCGACCACATCCGAAGCGGGCGGCCCTGACCCGACCGGAGACAGCGGCCCCACCAAGGCCTCCCCGCACCCACCGACCAACGCGGCCGCGGTCAGGTACTCGTCCTGCTCGGGCAGCTCGCCGGCACCGATCCCGGCCCGGACCACCTCGGCCACCAAAGCCGCGTAGCGCTCGCGATAGGCGAGCCGCTCGGCGTCGACCAGCGGGTCGACCGGCTCGGCGAGCAGCGCCCAAGCGAGCCGACGGCGCCGCAAGGCCCGCTCGGCGAACGTCGCGAACACGATCTCCAGCCGCTCCACGTGGGATGCGCGGTTGGCCGCGGCCGCGGCGGATTGCATCGCCTCCACCTCACGGTCGCAGACCGAGCGGAACAGCTCCACGAACAGCTCCTCCTTGGAGCCGAAGTGGCGGTAGAGCGTCCCGGCGGCGAGGCCCGCACGCGAAGCGATCGCCATCACCGACGCCGCTGCGTAGCCGCCCTCCTCGATCAGCTCACGGGCCGCGGAAAGCAGCCGCTCCCGCGTTGAGAGGGTCACCGGCGAAGCCCCCAGTCGCCGAACGGCTCGTCGCGCATGCGAACCGCTTCGCGGAACCCCTTGCGCGCGGCGAGCTCCTGGAATGCGTACCCCTCACGGGTGTGTCGGGTGATGCCGTCGAACACCGTCCCGAGCATCTGAGTCGAAAACAGCCCCTGCGAATACAGGGACTGGTTGACGAGCAGCTTCATCATCTGCAGCTGGTTGACGGGCAAGTGCGCGATTCGCTCGACAAGCTCCTCGACGTGCCCGTCGAGCTCCTCCGGAGCCACGGCTTCGAGCGCCAACCCCCACTCGGCGGCTTCAGAGCCCGAGAGCGAATCGCCCGTGAACAGGAGCCGCTTCGCCCGCTGGGGGCCGAGGCGGTAAGACCACATCGAGGTCGTCGGCGAGCCCCACACGCGCGCTGGCGGGTATCCGATCTTGGCATCGGCGGCGATCACCAGGAGATCGGAGCACAGCGCGAGGTCGGTACCGCCCGCGACGCAGAACCCGTGCACCTTGCAGACGACCGGCTTGGAGCAATGGAACAGCGACATGAACGCCCGTACGTTGCGGCTCATCATCTGGTAGTCGACCATCGGATCCCACACGTCGGCCGGGTTGTGGTTGCGGGCCATCACCATCGGATCGAGCGCGGACCCCGGCACCGAACCGTTCCTCCCCGGAGCCCTCGCGAGCGCCCATCCCTTCGGCCGACTCGACGAGGTCGTAGCCGCCGCAGAACCCGGTGCCGTTTCCCGCCAGCAGCAACACGTGCACCCCTGGCTCGAGGTCGGCGCGCTCGACCGCACGCTCGAGCGACGCGATCAGCGACCGCGTGAGCCCATTGCCCCGCTCCGGTCTGTTCAGCGTGAGACGCGCGACCCGGCCGGTCACGTCATACAGCAGCTCGTCGCTCATACCGGGAACGCGCGCTCGACGATCGCCTGCGCGTCGACCGTCGGCGGAAGCGTCCCGTAGACGCGCCCGCCCTCGCCACCGAGCCGCGCCGCGCAGAACGCATCCGCGACCGCGTGGGGCGAGAATCGGACGAGCAGCGACGCCTGGAGCGTCACCGCCAGGTCCTCGACCACGCGCCGCGCCTCGAACTGCGGATCACCGGAGGAGAACACCGCCGCCGTCTCCGACCGCACGTGCTCCAGATGGCGATCGAGGCGCGCGTCGCCGCCGACCGCGAGCTCGCATTCGTCGAGGAACGCCGGCAGCCCGTCGGGCTCCTTCGCGATCGCGCGCAGCACATCCAGCGCCGCGACATTCCCCGACCCCTCCCAGATCGAGTTCAACGGCGCGTCGCGGTAGAGGCCCGGCATCCCCGAGTCCTCGACGAACCCGTTCCCCCCCAAGCACTCGAGCGCCTCGGCCGCGTGCGCCGGCGCTCGCTTGGACACCCAGTACTTCATGACCGCGGTCGCGAAACGCCGGAACGGCGCCTCGTCGTCGCCCATGTCGTAGCTGCGCGCGACCCGCATCGCCGAGACCGTCGCCGCTTCGGACTCGATCGCGAGGTCGGCGAGCACGTTGCGCATCGCCGGTTGGTCCGCCAGCAGGGCGCCGAAGGCTGAGCGGTGACGGGCGTGGTGGATCGCCTCGAGCGTCCCGCGCCGCAGCCCCGTCGTCGCCCCGAGCAGGCAGTCGAGCCGCGTGTGGTTGACCATCCGGATGATCGCCGGGACACCGCGCCCCTCCTCGCCGATCAGCCGTCCGATCGCGCCGTGGAACTCGACCTCGGAGGACGGCAGCGAGCGCGTCCCGAGCTTGTCCTTGAGCCGCTGGAACTCCATCCCCTCGCCGCGCTCGACGAGGAAGCACGAGAGGCCGGCCGGCGCTTGCGCCAGCACCAGGAACACGTCGCACGGCGGATAGGAGCAGAACCACTTGTGGCCGTGGAGCTCGTACACGCCGGCATCGCCGTCGACCGGCTCGGCCCGCGTGATGTTGGCGCGGACGTCGGAGCCACCCTGTCGCTCGGTCATCGCCATCCCCGCGAGCGCACCGGCGTCGTAGTCGGGCAGCGTCAGCCTCGGCTCCCACTCGGCGGCGAGCTCGGGTGCCGACTCGCGGAGCGCCGGGATCGCGGCGTAGGTCATCGACACCGGGCACATGACGCCGTCGTTGGCGTTGCCCCAGAGCGTGAACAGCGCCGCGCGGACGACGTGCCCGCCACCGTCGGAGGAGCGCCACGGCAGCCCGTGGATCTCGCGCTCGATCGCGGCCCGCAACAGCCAGTGCCACGAGGGGTCGAGCTCGACCTGGTCGATCCGATTGCCGTACCGGTCGTGGGTGCGAAGGATCGGGAGATTCCGCTCCGCCCGGCGCGAGTGCTCGAGCACGGCCACGCTCCCCGCTACCTCCCCTGCCTCTCTCGCCCGATCGACTCCCCAGCCACCGCCTTCACGCTCGAGCGCCTCCTGCAGCGCGAGGTCGACCTCGAACAGGTTGACCGGCTGCAACGGCGGTGCCTGGTTGAGTACTTCGCGGGAGGGATCAGTCGGGTGCGTGGTAGCGGCCATGGCTCTCCTTGGAGGCGGCGAGTGAATCCTGATTCACGATCGTAGTGAATCCGGATTCACAGTGCAAGGCATTCATACCGCATCCGATATATTCATGTCGTGCAGCCAGGTCAGGTAATCCGCGAGCGCCGCCTGGCCAACGGCCTCACCCAGGAGCAGCTGGCCCTGCGCGCCGGCTCAACGCAGGCGGCAATCAGCCGACTCGAGCGCGGACAGCTCTCCCCGACGTTCGAGACCTTCGAGCGCCTGCTCGACGTGATGGGAGAACGAGCTCAAGTCGAAGTGGGCCGCGCGGATGGGGATTACGACCGGGCGCGCCTACCGACGATCACCACCCGCCGCGCCACCCTCGACGACCTCGACATCATCGTCGCCGACGTCCAAGCCGGCTTTGACTCCTACGTGGCGTTCGCGCCCGAGGGCTGGGAGCCGCCCGACATGTGGAGAGACAGTCAGCTCACGGCCGAGCTCCTCGCGGATCCAGCGACGTGGGCGCTGATCGCCGACGTGTGCGGCGAGGCGGCCGGGCACGCGTCGTTCTTCCCCGCGCGCGAGCGCGGTCCGAGTCAACCCGCCGGGCGCGTGGCGCACCCGCCCGCTGATCGAAGGACTCGCGCACCTCTGGAACTGTTCATTCAGCCCGAGTGGTGGGGCCGAGGCGTCGCCCCGACGCTGCACGACGCCGCAACCGCGGAGATGCACGCCCGAGGCTTCGACCGCGCTCGCCTCTACACCCCATCTTTACACGCGCGCGCGAAACGGTTCTATGAGCGGCGCGGCTGGACAGCCGGGGCCGAGGAGTGGAACGACTATCTGGCGCTGTCCCTGACCGAGTATTGGCTGACGCTTTAGTCGGGGGTGCCGGAACGCGCGCCGGCACCTACGGCCGCCGGCTCCGACGGAGGCGCCGCCGGGCGGCCGGCGACCACGAAGTCCCGCGACCGCACCAGCGCATAACCCGCCACGGAGCCCACCGCCGCCACCGCGACGCCCACCATCGCGATCGTGTTGAAGCCCGTCACGAACGCATGGTGCGCGGCGTGCACCACCCTGTCGCGGTCGGCGGGCGGCACGGCCTGCAAGGCGCGCCCGGTCCCGCCCGACGCCACAGCGCGCGCAAGCTCGTGAACGTGCGTCGACGCGGACATACCGGCGACCAGCGGGGTGAGCGCCGACTCAATCTTCGACTGGAAGATCGAGCCGAGGCCGGCGATCCCGGTGGCGAGCCCGAGCTGGCGAGCCGTGTTGCTCGCGCCCGACGCCATGCCGCTCAGCTGCGGGCGCACGACGCCGACGGCGGTCGACGCCAGCGCGGGAGTGGACATGCCGATCCCAATGCCCGCCAGGACCTGGCCGGGCACCAGCGCGGTCCACCCGGACGAGTCGGACAGGTTCCCGATCAGCAGCATCCCGACGGTCACGAACGCGAGTCCGGTTCCGAGCAGCAGCCGGACCGGCACGCGCGCCGTCAGCCGGCCGCTCAGCGGCGAGACGAACAGAATCGGCATCGTGACCGGCAGCGACCGGAGCCCCGCCTCGAACGGCGAGAAGCCCAGCACGTTCTGGAAGAAGAGCGTGATGTAGAGAAACATCGAGAAGATCGACGCCGACAGCGCGAAGCCGGCGATCGTGACGCCCGTGAAGGCCGGCTTGCGGAACAGCGAGAGATCGAGCAGCGGGTCGGCGCTGCGGCGCTCCACCACCACGAACAGCGCGAGGAGCACCGCGGAGGCGGCAAAGCAGCTGACGATAAGAGCGCTCCCCCAGCCCTCGTCGTTGCCGCGGATCAGCCCGTAGACGAGCAGGAAGAGCGCGGGGCACAACACCGCCACGCCGCGGAGGTCGACGCCTGAGGCGCCCGGGTCGCGCGACTCGCGCAACCGCAGCCGCGCGACCACGAGCGCACCCAGGCCGATCGGCACGTTCACGAGGAAAATCCAGCGCCACGACAGCGAGTCCACGATCGCACCGCCCACGAGCGGCCCGGTCGAGACCGCCAAGGCCGTCGTCGCGCCCCAGATCCCGAGCGCGGTCCCGCGTTCGCGACCCTGGAACTCCTGCGCGATCAGCGCCAGCGAGGTGCCGAACATCATCGCCCCGCCGATCCCCTGCGCCGCGCGCGAGACGTGCAGGAAGAGCGGGTCGGGAGCCAGCCCGCAAGCCAGCGACGAACCGGTGAAGACCGCCAGCCCGAGCATGAACACGAGCCTGCGGCCGACCTTGTCGGCCAGCGACCCCGCCGCCAGCAGCACGCCCGCGAGGGTCAGCGCGTAGGCGTCGATCACCCACTGGAGGTCGCTGAAGTTGGCGCCGAGGGCGCGCTCGATCGACGGCAGCGCGACGTTCACGATCGTCACGTCGAGCAGCAACATGAAGATCGCGATGCAGCTCGCGAGCAGCGTCCACCACTTCCGGTCCACTGGTCCGAGCCTACACGTGGGTCTGAGGCAGAACCCCTCTAGAACCCCTCTAGAACCCCTGAGCAATCAACGTAATCGAGCGAACGGTTCACCAATTTTTGTTGCATAGCGGCGCGAGCTTTGATTAGGATACGTAACGTTGCCTAAAAACAGGCCTTAGCGGTGAGGCGCCATAGGGGGCCGTCAGGACCGCAACCGGGGCGGGTTTCGGCGGCTTAGCCATGGCTGGAGGAGCCGTATCGCGATGAGGTACTCGCACAATCGAATAGACGTCCCCAATCGCCAGGTGCAGACCAGGTGACCGCCACACGCGTCCTCGTAACGGGCGGCGGTGGGTTTATCGGCTCCCACCTGGCCGAGACGCTGGTCCGTCGCGGGTACGCCGTTCGCGTGCTTGACAACTTCGCCACCGGCCGGCGCTCGAACGTGCTCGCCCTATCCGACGAGATCGAGCTCGTCGAGGGCGACATCCAGAGTTACGAGCGGGCGAGCAAGGCGGTCGCCGGCTGCGAGGTCGTCTTCCACCAGGCGGCGCTCCCCTCGGTCCCGCGGTCGGTCCAGGACCCGCTGACGAGCAACGCGACCAACGTGATCGGGACCCTCAACGTGCTGCTCGCCTCCCGCGACCACGGCGTTCGCCGCGTCGTCTGCGCCTCGTCCTCGTCCGTATACGGCCCGGGAACCGGCACGAGCGCCAAGCGCGAGGACCAACCGACGGTCCCGATCTCCCCCTACGCGACCGCGAAACTCGCCGGCGAGGGCTACGCCCGCGCCTTCAACGGCGTCTACGGTCTCGAGACCGTCGCACTGCGCTACTTCAACGTGTTCGGTCCGCGCCAGGACCCGACGTCGCAGTACGCCGCGGTGATCCCCAATTTCATCTTTGCCCTACGCGCCGGCCAGCGCCCGGTGATCTTCGGCGACGGTGAGCAGTCTCGGGACTTCACGTACGTGGCCAACGTGGTTGACGCCAACCTCCTGGCGATGGACGCCGCCGGGGTGGGCGGCGGTGTCTTCAACGTCGCCTGCGGAGAGCGCGTGACGCTCAATCGCCTCGTCTCCGAGCTGCGTGACCTGCTCGACGCCGACGTCGAGCCGGTCTACGCCGAACCGCGCGCCGGCGACATCCGCCATTCGCTCGCAGATCTCTCGAAGGCGCGCTCGCACCTCGGGTACGAGCCGTCGGTCGACCTTCGCGACGGCCTCGAGCGGACAATCGAGGCCTTCAGCGACGAGGAACTGGTCGAGAGCAGATGAGCGCCTTCGGGACTGACGCGGGCAGCTTCACCCTCGCCGCCGGCATCTCGCTCGCGGCCGCCCCCGTGGCGATCAAGGTCGCGCGCCGCACGGGCTTCCTCGACCGCCCGCGTCAGTACCGCCAGCACGCGAAGCCGACGCCGTTCCTCGGCGGCGCTGCCGTGCTGGCCGCGGTCCTCGTCGCCGGCTTGACAGTCGGCGGTGCGAGGGGGCGGTGGCTCGTCGTTCTGGGCTGCGCGGCCGGACTCTGGCTTCTCGGGACCCTCGATGACCGCTTCGCCGTGCCGCCCGTCTGGCGCATCCTGGCCGAGGTCGGCGCCGGTGTCGCCCTGTACGCGGCCAACCTCGGCTGGACCACTTCGCTTCCGGACGTCGGCGACCTGGTGCTGACAGTGCTCTCGGTCGTGATTGCAGTCAACGCGTTCAATCTCATGGACAATCTCGACGGCGCATGCGGCTCGGTCGGGGCCGTGGCCGCCGCCGGAATCGGCGCCCTCGCCGCGATCAATGGCCAGACCGTGATCGCCGCGCTCGCGTTCGCGCTGGCCGGAGCGTGCGCGGGCTTCCTGCCCTGGAATCTCGCGGGTCCCGCGAGGATCTTCCTCGGAGATGGGGGCAGCATGCCGATCGGCTTCTTGGTGGCGGCGCTCGCGGTAGCCAGCGCGCGGCACGACCCAGGCGGCGCTTCGGGCCTGCTGGTGGGGGCGCTGCTCGCGGGGCTGCCGATCTTCGACTCGACGCTGGTCAGTTTCTCGCGGCTCCGCCGCGGCGTCCCACTCGTGACCGGGGGCCGCGACCACCTCACCCACCGGCTGCTGCTGAGGCTCCACAACCCGCGCGCGGTCGCGGCGACCGTCGCCCTGCTGCAGGCCCTCCTCTGCGGCATGGCGATCGCGGGGCACGAACTCGGGAAGAACGCCGTAGCCGGGTTCGCGCTGATCGCGTTCATCGACGGAGTGGCGGCGATCCTCGTGCTCGACACCGCCCACTGGCGCCCGGCCGGCATCGCCGTCGCTCGTGAGCAGCCGAAGCCGCCGGCCCAGCCGCACCCGCAGTCGCATGCGCCGGCCGCGGAGTCGGTCGCCGCCGACTGACTTGGCGGCCACACCTCGCGAGCCGGTCCGCGTCGTCCGGATCATCGCCCGGCTGAACATCGGCGGACCCGCGATCCAGGCCATCACGCTCACCGACCGGCTGCGCGAACGTGGCTACGCGACCATTCTCGTCCGTGGGGTCGAGGAGCCGGATGAGGGAACGATGGACGACCTCGCGCGCCGGCTGGGCGTCGAGCCGGTGCGCGTGCCAGCGATGCGCCGCAACCCGAGCTGGCGTGACCTCCCCGCACTTTTCTCGCTGACCCGGATCATCCGGCGCGAGCGCCCCGCGATCGTCCACACCCACGCCGCCAAAGCCGGGACCCTCGGCCGGGTCGCCGCCTTGCTCGCCTTCCCGACGCGCCGCTCTCGCCCGCTGCTCGTCCACACCTACCACGGCCATTCGCTGAGCGGCTATTTCTCCGATCGCACCGCGGGCGTCTACCGGGCGGTCGAGCGCGTCCTAGGGCGGTTCACCGACCGGCTGATCGCGGTCAGCGACGAGGTCCGCGACGAGCTGGTCGAGATGCACGTTGCGCCTTCATCGAAGTTCGAGGTCGTTCCGCTCGGGTTCGACCTCGCGCCGTTCGCCGTCGAGGGCCCAGCGCGCTACCAAGCCCGCGAGGCGCTCCGGGCCGAGCTAGGGATTCGGCTTGAGGACCGGCTGGTCACGATGATCGCGCGACTCGTCCCGATAAAGCGCGTGGATCGCTTCCTGCGGGTCGCGGCGCTGCTGGCCGACCTGCCTGGAGTCCGGTTCCTGGTCGTCGGAGACGGCGAGCTGCGCGATCGGCTGAAAGCCTCCCCCGACGCGCAGGAACTCGGCGAACGGCTCATTTGGGCCGGTTTCCGCCGTGACGTCGCCGCGGTCTGCTTCGCCTCAGACCTGGTGGTTCAGACGTCCGATAACGAGGGCACGCCCGTGAGCCTGATCGAGGCGCAAGCCACCGGGATCCCGGTCGTGTCGACCCGCGTGGGCGGCACGCCGAGCGTCGTGATCGACGGCGTCACCGGAGCCCTCGTGGATGCGCAAGACATCAGCGGGTTCGCCGCGCGCGTTCGCGCGCTGCTCGATGACCCGGACGCGCGCACGACGATGGGAGCCGCCGGCCGCAAGCGGACGCTCGAGCAATTCACGCTCGATCGGCTGGTCGAGCGGGTGGACCAGACCTACACAAAGCTCCTGATCCCTGAGTAGGGGCGGCTCATGTGACATGTTTCCGGTTGCCGCCCATCCGGTGGCCCGGTACAGTGTGTGTCAGGGGCGACGGACCGGAGTTCTCGGGACCGGGTGAGAGCGCGGCTCCGCGCCGGTCCGCAGCATTCGCGAATACAGGGCTAGGGCAAACATCGATGATTGTCGAGTGGGCAAGCCGGAAGCTTGCACCGGCCGCGGCGGCGGCGGTGGCGATCCTGTTCGTGTTCGCAGCCGGTAACGCGTCGGCCGTGATCATCAACGAGTCAAACGGCCACAAGCTCGGGGTGACGCTCCAGCGAGGTGCCACCCCGCCCCCGGCCTCGTCGCCGTCCCACCAGGCGGGGAGCTCGTGGAACGGCAGCCTCGGCTATTACGGCGGCCCGGTCTTCCACTCGAGCACGGCATACATCGTCTACTGGACCCCAAGCGGAGAGAGCATTCCCACGAACTCGAAGAACCTGCTCCAGCGGTTCATGACTGACACCGCCGCGGATAGCGGCAAGTCGACCAATCTGTTCGGCGTCCTGCGCCAGTACTACGACAACGGTGGCTTCACGGACTACAAGCAGATCTTCTCGAGCTCGAGCAACGTAATCGTCGATACGCAGCCGTATCCCGCGCGCGACACGACGCACTGCCCGGACGTCAGCAATTCGGGATCGAATCCGTATCCGACCTGCGTCACGGACTCCCAACTGCAAACGGAGCTGGCACGCCTCGTTCAGGCCAACGGGCTACCGACTGACGGGAGCTCGAGTTCCAGCACGTTCACGGTCAGCAACCCTCCGATCTACATCATGGTGTTCCCCAGGACGTCAATGTATGCAACAC
This sequence comes from uncultured Solirubrobacterales bacterium, assembly GCA_963705775.1. Taxonomy (GTDB): domain Bacteria; phylum Actinomycetota; class Thermoleophilia; order Solirubrobacterales; family Solirubrobacteraceae; genus Palsa-465. The sequence goes on from CAVPKT010000006.1 coordinate 28,821, forward strand.
GTACAGCGGCGTCGGGACACGCTGCGCGGACAACTACTTCTGTAGCTACCACGGCAATTTCGCCAACTCGAGCAACAACGAGCTGATCTACACGACCGATCTGACCCTCCCCGACTACCTGCATCCGAAGAACTGCCAGCCGGATGCCTACACGACGGTGCAGGAACCAAACGGCGATCCGGCCGACATGCTCGTCGGCATGCTGACTCACGAGTACAGCGAAGCGCTGACCGACCCGGAGATGCAGGCCTGGAACTTCAACGGCAACGAGACCGGGGATGCGTGCGCCAACTACGGGACGACCGTAGATCCATCGCAGAGGCAGACTCCCCTCGCCTACGCACCCACGCTCGGCGGGAGCTCATCCGCGGGCACGCTATACGACCAATCGATCAACGGCAACCACTACTACACCCAGTCGGAGTGGAGCAACGGCGATCTGGCCTGCCACTTACAACCGGCGTCCGACTCAACGCTCAGTGCGAGCTTCACAGACACCGCGCCCGCTCAACCCGGGACCGCGGTCAGCTTCAACCCGAGCGCCAGCACCAGCGGCGCCGGCTACTCGAGCGTGACCTGGAATTGGGGCGACGGGAGCTCAAAGTTCACCGGTGGAAGCGCCCCAGCGACCGTCACGCACACGTACTCGTCGGCCGGGACGTACACGGCCACGCTGACGCTGGTCGACACGGCGGGGAATGTCGCTACGAAGAGTCAGAACGTTGTGATCGGGGCGCTTCCGACGGTGACGACAGGGTCGTCTTCGAATGTCGGTACGACCACCGCCACGATCGCCGGGACCGTGAATCCTCAGGGGAGCGCGACGACTTACGAGTTCGACTACGGGACCTCGACGTCGTACGGGTCGCAATCGCCTGGTTCACCGGGGAGCGCCGGCTCGGGGAACTCTGCTGTCAACGAGTCCGCGAACCTGACCGGGCTTCAGCCGAACACGACCTACCACTACCGGATTGAGGCCACAAATTCGTCGGGGACGTCATACGGGTCCGACCAGACATTCAAGACGACCGGGTCGCCACCGACGGTTGTGACCGGTTCGTCTTCGAATGTTGGTTCGTCGGCCGGGACGATCGCGGGGACCGTGAATCCGAATGGGTTCTCGACGACGTACGAGTTCGATTACGGGACGTCGATCTCGTACGGGTCGCAGTCGCCGGCCTCGCCGGGAAGCGCTGGCTCAGGTACGACCGCGGTGAACGAGTCGGCGAACCTGACCGGCCTTGCAGCCGAACACCACCTACCACTACCGGATCGAGGCGACCAGCGCCGCAGGGACCTCTTCGGGTCTGATCAGACCTTCACGACCGGTAGTCCGCCGCCGGACCGTCACCACGGGTGCGTCGGGCAGCGTGGGTTCGACATTCGCGTCGATCGCCGGAACCGTGAATCCGAATGGTGCTTCGACGACGTACGAGTTTGATTACGGGACCTCGACCTCGTATGGGTCGCAGTCGCCGGCATCGCCGGGGAGCGCTGGCTCTGGTACGACCGCGGTGAACGAGTCGGCGAACCTGACCGGGTTGCAGCCGAACACGACCTACCACTACCGGATCGAGGCGACCAACTCGTCGGGGACGTCGTTCGGGTCGGATCAGACGTTCACGACAAGCCCGCCGCCGCCCACGGTTTCGACAGGGTCTTCTAGCAACGTTGGTTCTTCGACGGGGACGATCGCCGGGACCGTGAACCCGAATGGTCTGGCGACGACGTACGAGTTCGATTACGGGACCTCGACGTCGTATGGGTCGCAGTCGCCGGCGTCCCCGGGGAGTGCTGGCTCAGGCACGACCGCCGTGAACGAGTCAGCGAACCTGACCGGGTTACAGCCGAACACGACCTACCACTACCGGATCGAAGCAACCAACTCGTCGGGGACGTCCTTTGGGTTGGATCAGACGTTCACGACGACGAGCTCGGGTCCGCCGACGTTGTCGGCGAGTCCGAGTTCTGTTTCCGCGGGAGGGTCGGTCACCGTCTCCTGGAGCGGCGTCGCGTCCCCCAGCAGCCACGACTGGATCGGCGTGTATCACCCGGGGGACCCGGATGGCGGATACATCAGATGGGTCTACGACAACAGCTGCACCACCACCCCCGGAACCAGCAGCCCCCCATCCGGATCCTGCACCTTCACGATGCCCAACACGGGGGGGACGTACGAACTACGCCACTACTCCAACAGCAGCTACACCCTGATCGCCGCCTCGCAACCAGGTAACGGTCACCGGGTCGACGTCCGCCAGTCTGAGCGCGAGCCTCTCGAGCGTGTCCGCCGGCGGACCGTCAATCGTCTCCTGGAGCGGGGTCGCGTCCCCAGCGCCACGACTGGATCGGCGTTTACCACCCAGGCGACCCCGACAGGGCGTACATCAGCTGGGTCTACGACAACAGCTGCACCACCAACCCCGGAACCGACAGCCCCGCATCCGGATCCTGCAGCATCACCATGCCGAGCACCGGTGGTACCTATGAACTGCGGCTATTCTCAAACAGCGGCTACAACCTCATCGCCACGTCTGGCCAAGTCACTGTCGCGGCCACAAGCCTGTCGGCGAGTCCGGCGAGTGTGTCTGCAGGTGGAGCGTCACGGTGTCGTGGAGCGGCGTGGCTCCCCGTCGAGCCAGGACTGGATCGGCGTGTATCACCCCGGCGACCCGGACAGCGCATACATCAGCTGGGTCTACGACAACAGCTGCACCACCAACTCCGGGACCAGCAGCCTGGCCTCAGGATCGTGCTCGCTTCACTATGCCCAACACAGCAGGCACCTACGAACTCCGTCTCTACTGCAACGACAGCTACAACCTGATCGCCACCTCTGGCCAAATCACGGTCACCGGCTCGACTCCGGCCAGTCTGACCGCAAGCCCCTCGAGCTGTCCGCCGGCGGGACCGTAACCGTCTCCTGGACCGGGGTCGCGTCCCCCAGCAGCCACGACTGGATCGGCGTTTACCACCCAGGCGACCCCGACGGCGCATACATCAGCTGGGTCTACGACAACAGCTGCACCACCACCCCCGGAACCGGCAGCCCCGCATCCGGATCCTGCAGCATCACCATGCCCAAAACCCCGGGCAGCTACGAATTACGGCTCTACGCGAACAGCAGCTACAACCTCATCGCCACCAGCGGCCAAGTCACAGCCAACTGAGGAAGCGTCGCCCACCATCATGCTCCTGCAACGGCCGACCAATGGCGGATCAAGCGAAGCACGTCGACATAAGCCTGGTAGGCAATTCCGCCCTCGGCGCTGCTCCGCCGAGCTCGATACCGTCGCTCGTTCACCGCGGCGAGAGACAGCGGGAATGGAGTCGCAGGTACGCGGGCGACGGGACCATCGGGCAATCCGAATTCATCTTCAGCTGAACACCGGTGAGGGCGAAGATGAAGCATAAGTTCGCTCGCAGATTTCTGGTGCCATGCTTGGTGCTCGGTGGCTTGGCTGTCTTGGCGCCGAGCGCGGGAGCGGTGCTCGGTCGCACCGCGGCGGGAAACCCCGTCAGCGTCGCATTGATCAAAGGTGTTAGCGCCGCCAGCGTGCCGGGTTCGCTCGCGGCGCAAGGCGCTGCTCAACCATTCTCGAGCAACGGCAACCTGGACTACAACGGCGGGCCTGTCCTCCATTCGATGACGCCATACCTCATCTACTGGGATCCGAGCGGCACTCTGACGAGCACGACGAAGTCCGTGATCACGCGGTATTTCACGGACGTCGCGCATGACAGCGGCGGTTCGGGCAACGTCTACGGCGTAGATCGGCAGTACACGGACTCGATTCGGATTCGCGAACTACCAGCAGACGTTCTCGAGCGGGTCTCAGGTGATCGCGGATACGCAGGCCTATCCGTCGACCCTTCAGTGCACGACGAAGCCGGCCGGGGTCTCGACCTGCCTCACGGATGCCCAGCTCCACGACTGAAATCAATCGTCTGATCACCGCCAACTCGCTCCCTACCGACGGCACCAACTCCTCCCAACTGCCGGCGAACGCTCCGGAGTACTTCGTGGTCCTGCCGCCTAACGTCAACGAGTGCGACTCCGGGACGAGCTGCGCGAGCAACACCTTTTGCGCGTATCACGGGGAGTACACCAACGGCTCGAACATCATTCTTTACGCCGCGATGCCGACGCTACTCGACTCCAGCAACCCGAAGAGTTGCCAATCCGACGGCAACAGTGCGGTCCAGAAGCCCAACGGCGACCAAATAGCCGACGTCCTGATCAAGGCCTTGAGCCACGAGCAGTCCGAGACGATCACCGATCCGCTGTTGAACGCGTGGTGGGATACGGCGACCCGGAACGAGGACGGGGATAACTGCAACTTCTTCGGCTCGTTCAATCCCGGCGGTGGGACCAACCCGAACGCGTTCGTTCCGACTCTAGGGGGTTCCGCTGGTGCCGGAACGCTTTACAACCAGCTCGATAACAGCAACCAGTACTACATACAGTCGGAGTGGAGCAACGGCGAT
>CAVPKT010000007.1:0-53055 GCA_963705775.1 uncultured Solirubrobacterales bacterium
TTGTTCTTGTTCCTGGACTCGTACGTATTGCTGTTCTTTCGCGCCATCGCTGCCTTCGCGTCACGTACGCGCTTGCTCATCCGATGGCTCTCACGCCACGCCCCGACGAAGCCGTTCGCGTAATCCTCCTCACGCCTGGTAAGCGGAAGTGGCGCCTCCATCTGGTCCGCCTCGTGCAGGTCAACGCCCCGGGCCTTCAGCGTCTCCAGCCACCGCTCGCCGATGTAGCGGTGGCGAGTGAACCGGTCGATGTTGTACGTGAGCACAGCGCTCACCCGAAGGTCGCCGGACTCGATGCGCTCGCGGTACTCCTCGAACAGCACACGAGGCCGGCGGTCGGTGAGGTGTCCCGACTGCGCCTCGAAGCACAGCTCGATGGGGTTGAAGCGGTACTCGGCGCAGTACTCGGCGAGGTTCTCCAACTGCCGCTGCGGCGACTGCGATGTCCCGCGCCCATCCGTATCAGCTTTCGAAATGCGAATCTGCGCTAGGGCCAGCGGCCAGTCCGCGTGGGCGGAGGCGGGCTGGCCGCGCCGCGCGAGCTCGCGTTCCAGCTCATAGCGCAAGGCGTCGATGGTGATGCTCTCGCGGAGCAAATGAACGGCGCTCTTCTTCAGCGATGACATGAACAAGCCATACACCAGGCAGGCGAACCAGGCCGTAGTTTCGCCTTTCCTGAGATTTCTAAATGGTGTGTATAGCGGACTTCGCGCTCGTGACATCACCCATAAACACATGACACAGAAAGGCCAGAATCACCGATCCGAACGGGCAAAAACCGACCTCATTCGAGGTCAAGCGCAGCCCAGTCACCGCCGATGCCAACAAGGTTGTCCGGGTGCTCCTATCGCATTTGAAAAACAGCGTGCGCGTGTTGGCGGATTTGGCGGGTTCCGGCTCGTCTGCTGCGAATCGGGAGTGGGCTAACCCCGGCCTCGGCCAAGCACACGCACGCCCGTCCTCACGCGCAAAGAACAGCTCGACGATGAGCTGAAAGTGGTCGAGCCCGAACTTCGTGAGCTGCGCGAGAACCCTGACCGGGAGGTGCTCGTGGCCGACGATGTGGACGATGTGGACGAGGTGGACTTCAAGGCCATCGAGCGCGAGGTGCTTGGAGGCATCGCACCGCACCGCCGGGCGGCACTGCGGCCGCTACGCGACCCACCCTGGGTCACCGTTGCAGAGCTCGCCTATGTGCTCGATATTGCGACTGCGCGGCGGTGGGCCGATGGGAAGCTGCCAGCAAACCCGCGCAAGCGCCCTTGGCCGTCAGCCGAGGGAGCTCCCATCGACCACACCCTCGGCCCCAAACGCCGGCGCATCGCTGTCACCGGCATCAATCCTCTGCTTCTGGACTCAGAGCTCAAACGTGAGCGCCTAGCGGAGACGCAAGCCAGGAACCCTGAAGGCTGGACCGAGGAGCAGGCGGCATCTCCGTTGCGCATCGGGATGCCGGCTAGCCCGACGGTGGAGCAGTCACCCGGCAAGCGGCATCTGCGTACGGTGGCATGACCGGGATGCCGGCGAGCGGCCGGACTCGGGCTACCGAGGCGAATCCGGGCACGCGGGCGGCGCGTTTGTACAGCGCAGACCGCAAGTCCTCAGAGGCGAGCGCGCGGCGGCGCATCGCTGTTAGAGGCATCAACCCGTTGCGGCTGGACTCGGAGCTCAAGCGCGAGCGCCTGGCAGAGGTGCTAGCGCCCTAGCCAGAAGGTGGAACGAGGATGGCGGCGCTCCCGGACTCAAGGGTTCGCCTATGAGACCCCCGTAGCAGGAGCTTCGACGGGAAGCTCTCCGCTCTTCAGGCGATTGACCTCTGTCCGAACTTCCGCGAGCTTGGCGTCAAACTCTGCATCGGGATAGAAGGTCTGCTTACCCGAGATGGCACGGCTGCGGATGTGTTCCCCAGCGTTCGTATCGAAACAAATGACGCGCCACATCCCCGCCTGACCGCATGTCACGTCGACAATGTCCGTAATCGACCGTACGTAGGTTTTGAACGCCCTCGTGACGACCACCCGGTCAGGATAAATGTCGATGCGATTACGCCCCCAACGCCAAAAGCCGACCGCCATCGGGGCGGCCAATATCACTCCCAACACCCATACGAACAACCCGGCGCCCTGAGCACCCCCAATGACGATTGCGGCGCAAACAATCGGAACGACACCCCTCAGGATGATTCTCTGCCCCAAGCTGACCCGGTAGGTCTTCAGCGGGTTTGCCATTGGAGCCCATCCCACTCGGAACTGCCAAGTCCGTCGCTGGCTAACGTTACTGCGAGCTCCACCATGGAGCAACTGTGTTCGAGCGCACGCGGCTTGCGAGCTACTTCGAGTTGCCCGTCAGCGTTGTTCGACGTGTCACGCGACGTGAGTTCGCGCGTGACGAGTAAATCTCCTGCCGATGCTCTAACCGAGACCTTCCGCCCGCCGCCGGGTGAGCTCGCCTTGAAGTTGCTCGACCAGGCGTTGGGTCTTGCCGCCACGCTCAAACACAGAAGGTTGCAGTCCTTGAAGCTCGACCTCCACACCGCCACGCAGCACAGCAAAGGCTCGCGGACTTCGCATGCCGAATCTTGAGGCCGTGCGCACGGTAAAGAAGGACACCGAGTTCCACGGAATAGTGCAGCTGCATCCCCTCCGCTGACCCGACGCTGCGCATACCTCGCCCGGCAGCGCAGTCAAGTTGCGAACCCGGATGCCTTCATTCGATACGACGACACTGGCGCGGACGAGCCTGGACAGGTACCACATTAGAGCTGCGGCCACGGGGACAAAACCAATGGCCAGCAGAAGCGCTTCGCGGCTATGGGCGGCACTTACAATCTGAGAGAGCGCCCACAGGCCGACGAGAGCCTCTGCACACCAGCCGGCTGCCCTCAAAGTATTAGTTCTGTAAACGGCGTGAGTATGCATGGCCAGAGTTCAGTAGCCGAGTTGCACGCCGAGAGACTGGAGCGCTGCAGGGTTGAGTCCAAGTTCGCTTGCGCCCCGCTCAAGGTAGTAAAGGCCGGCCGCGCCGTATGACTGCAGGAAGTCGTAGATGGTGCCGATGTTTGACCCTATCCCGAGCATCCCGAGTTGGGCGAGGCGTGACTCCATAATCGGCAGCGTTACCTCGAAGTCGAACGCGGCATTCGGCACCACCATGTCCGTCTCGAACAGGGCCTGCAAGGTTGGAGCGCCTAGCGCCTCGGCAGCAGGGCCGCCATAACCTCCGAGCGCAGACAAGCCAAAAGCAGCCGTTTCCTTGGTGAGGAACTCTGTGAACCCGCCCGAGTCTTTGCCGTCGATGTAGTCCTTATCGTTCTGGTACGTGTTGCCAGCAAAAGCAATTGCGATGCCCGCCTCACATCCAGCCCCAAGTGTGCCCACGCAGATTGTGGCTCCGGCAGCGTCCGAAACAAGGCCGACATGGTTGCTGGCCCAATTGCCGACAGAATTTACGGCTCCGCTGACCGTATGGACTGCGCTGCTGACGGCACTAGTGACACAACTGATAATTCCGCAGAGACCTGTGGGGTCTGGGTCGGCGAACGGGTTGTTTGTGCCATAGACGTAACGGTCAATGGTCTGCGGGTCCATTGGGTTCGGAGCGACGGGGTCTTGGCTTAGGAACCTCCCCGTCGTCGGGTCGTACTCGCGCGCGTTGAAGTCGTCGAGGCCGGTAGTTGTGTCGGTCTGGTTGCCCATGAACCCGAATGTTTGAGCCGAGCTCCCCGTGTGGGCCGTGTTTTCGCCAAAGGCGTCGTAGCCATACTGGTCGGTCGCGGCCCCGGTGGAGCCCGAGGTCAGGGCGGTGACGGAACCGAGGGCGTCGTGGCCGTAGTAGCTGACGTTGCCACTGGGGTCGGTCTGGGAGACGAGTCCGTCGGCGCCGTAGAGGTAGTTTGTGGTACTGCCGCTGCTCGTCTGCTGGACGACGTTCCCGGCTGCGTCGAAGACCTGGGTCGTGGTGGCGCCGTTCTCGGTCTCGCTGACGCGGTTGCCGTTGATGTCGTATGCGTAGGTGTCCGAACCGGCCTGGGTCAGTTCGCCGAGCGGGTCGTAGGCGAAGGTGGTCGCGGGAGCGGAGCCGACCTGCTGGGAGGTGAGCTGGCCATCGTTGTTGTAGCCGTACGTGGTGGTTGTGTTCGAGGGGTCGGTCGAGGTCGTCAACTCCCCGGCGGCGTTGTAGTTGTAGGCGGTGGTGCCAGCTGCAGTGGTCAGGCTCGTGCGGTTGCCGGCGTTGTCGTAGCCGTACGACCGACTGACGGCTGGTGCGCCCGACACCCCGGCGAGGCCCGCGGGTGCGCTCTCCGCGGTCAGGCGGTTGAGGGCGTCGTACGTGTACGCCGCCTGCGCGCCGTTCTGGTCGGTGATGCTGGTGGTATTCGAAGCCTTGTCGTACGCGTAAGTCAATTTGGAGATGACTGCGCCCTGCCCGCCGGAGCCGTTGCCGGCGTCGTTCTCGACGCTCGCCACTCGGCCCATGGGGTCGTAGGTGTACTGCTCCTCCGCTCCATTGGGATAGTTGACGTCCTTCAGTAGCCCGTCGTTGGTGTAATCGAACGTGGTTTGGTTGTTGGCAGCATCTGCGACCGACGTCAGGAGGTCGGCGTGGTCGTAGGCGTACTGGATGGCCGTGCTCTGGCCTGGAAGCGTCAGGCCCGTGCGGTTGCCGGCAAGGTCATAGCTGTAGCTGAGCTTGCTCCCGCCTGGCAGGTCCTTCTCCGTCAGGCGGTCGAGAGCGTCGTAGCGGTACGTCGTCGTGCCCGTGCCATCCACCGTCTGCTGCAGGTTGCCGTCGGGGTCGAAGCTCCACTGCAGCGTGGTTGCTGAGGAGCCGGGGAATGCCTCGATAATGAGGCGCCCGAGACTGTCGTAGGTGTAGTCCGTCTCTTGGCCGTTAGCGTCCACCTGCTTGGCGAGATGCCCGGCGACGTAGGTGTAGGTCCAGGTGTGGCTGAGCGGGTCAGTCTTGGTGAGGACGTTGCCGTCCGCATCGTAGGTGTAGGTGGTGGTTTTGCCGTCGGGGTCGGTGCTCGTGAGCTTGTTGCCGGCGACGTCGTAGGTGTAGGTCGTCTGGTGCAGCAGCGCGTCGGTGACCGTGGTCAGGCGGCCGTCGTTGTCGTAGCCGTAGGCGGTGACGTTGCCATTGGGGTCGGTGACGGTGTTGACCTGGCCGTTGGGGTAGTAGCTGGTGTCGGTCTCGCTGCCCTGCTGGGTGCCGTCGGGGCGCACGACCTTGACGAGGCGCTCGACCTTGTCGTAGGTGTAGCTCGTGACGTTGCCGGCATTGTCCGTGACCGTGAGAGGCTTCTCCTCGGTGTCGTAGGTGTAGGTGGTCGTGCGGCCATCGGCGTCGGTCTTGGTGAGCAGGCTGTTCTGCGGGTCGTAGGTCATCGTCGTCGTGTGCCCGTTCTGGTCGGTCACCGACGTAAGGTTGTTCCGAGGGTCGTAGGCCATCGTCACCGTCCCCTGCTGAGCCCCCGTGCTCGCGGCCGGATACGTGATGCTCGTGACATTCGAGTCGTTGTCGTAGGCGTAGGTCGTGGTCGCGTTGTTCGGCGTCGTCACGCTCGTGCGCCGGCCGAGTGCGTCGTAGCCGTAGTTGGTGGTATTGCCCTCGGGGTCCTCGACCGAGTTGAGCTCTCCCGTGGTCGGGTCATACGTGTAGGTCCAGGTCGTGCCCTGCGAGCCGTTCTGCACGTCCGAGCCCTGCTGCGTCGTCTTCGTGAGCATGTCGCCCTGCGAGTCGTACGTGTAGCTCGTCTTGTTGCCGTCGGGGTCGGTCTCGCTCGTGAGGTTCCCGTGACTGTCGTAGGCCCAGACCGTGTGGTCGTTGTTTGGGTCCCAGGAGTCGGTCATCTTGTTGAACGCCCCATACGCCCACTTGCTCACCAGCGCCGAGTCGCCGCTACTCGGGGCCGGCTGGTCCATCTCCGTCATATTGCCGCTTGAGTCGTACTTGTAAGTGGTGGTGTTGCCGAGCTGGTCCGTGTACGAGGTCTTCAGGCCGTTCGTCCAGCCCCAACTCTGCGTCTTGCCGTAGGGGTCGGTGATGCTCGTGATGTCGCCGTTAGCGTCGTAGGCGTAGATGCTCTTGTTGCCGTTGGCGTCGGTGATGGTGGTATCACCCGCGTCCGGCGTGTTGTAGGCGAAGGCTGCGTAGTGAGCGTTGTTCTTTCCACTGGCGGTCAGCGCCCGTCCCACGCTGTCGTAGGTGAAGTGCTGGTCCTCGCCGGGGTCTGTCGAGTTCCCGGGCGTGAAGGATGTCGGTCAGCTCGTGGGCGGTGTCGTACTGGTAGGTGGTGACGTTGCCGTTGGGGTCGGTCACGGTCGCGAGGTTGCCGGCAGAGTCGTAGGTGTAGGAGACCGTGCGCGTGCCGTCGGTGATGCTCTGCAGGTAGCCGCCGGAGTAGGAGAGGTTCAGGGTGCGACCGGAGGCGTTCGTTAGCCTCGTCAGCTGGCCGTTGGTGTAGCCGAGCGAAAGCGTGTTGCCGTTGGTGTCGGCGATGGAGCTCAGCTGCCCAGCGGAGCTAAAGTCCCACTGCACGCCGTTGGGCTTGGTCAGCGTGTAGCTGCCGTCTGAGTTCTGCGCGAGCACGTCGAGGACGCCGGTCGGGGCCGTAAAACCTCCTCCGGATTTGGGCGTGAAAACGAGCTGAGCGCCGCCGGGGTCGCGCTCCGTCACCGACCCGTCCGCGTTCGTGCTCAGGCTGGCGTTGTAGTCAGTGGTCCACCCGTAGCCGAATGGTCCCGGAGTGCTGTCCTCGGAGTTATACGTCCGCAGCCACAGCGCGGCCGGCCCCCGCCCGTTGAGCTCCAGGTCCTGCGCGCTCATGTATACGTTGCCGGTTGCCGCGTTGACGGGGTCCTGAACACCGGCCGCGTCCCCATTGCGGCTTCGTCGAAGAGCGGCGCTTGGGCGAGTGGTACTACGCCTGGACGGGCGTAGGGACGTTCAACCGGCGATATCTCGTCCGTCCCCCGCGGCTCGAAGCCGAGCTTGGCGACGAGCGCGTCAATGGCGTGACCGTGCTCGTACAGAACGCCACGCCGTACACGTACTTCGGGAATCGTCCCGTCGAGATGGGCGAGGGCGCGTCACTCGACAGCGGGAATCTCGCCGGCGTCGTGCTCGAACGGGCGAGCCCGATCGATGTTCCGACCGTCATCTGGCGCGCACTTTCGCGCCGGGCGCGCGTGAGCCGCCACCGCCGCGTGCACCCGTTCACGGAGCTCGACGGACTGACGGTCCGCTCCCGGGATGAGCGGCCGCTGCCGCTTCAGGTCGACGGCGACTACATCGGCGAGGTCGACGAGGCCGTGTTCAGCGTTCGCGCCGGCGGAATCGCGGTCATCTCCTAACGCCCCGAACCGGCGCGCCGCCGAGCCGAGGGGGGCGAGAAGCACCCCGCTCGCGCCTATAGGGATCGTGCGGATCACCGAGCGCGATCGGGTCCTGTTGACCTTCGCCGCCGAGCACCGAGTCGTGCTCGCCCCTCAGCTCCACGCGCTCGTCGGCGGGGCCGTGCGTGGACGCGTGACGGGCCTGGTCAGGGAAGGCCTGCTTCGCCACCGTCCCGTGCACGAGCCGCCCGGTCGCTGCTATTCGATCTTGCGCGCAGGCCTCGCCGCGATCGACAGCGACCTGCCGGTGCCCCGATTCAGTCCCCACGATTACCGGCACGACGTCGGCCTCGCCTGGCTCTGGATAGCTGCGCGCGGGGGTGGCCTCGGACCGTTGGGTGACGTCGTCTCCGAGAGGCGGATGCGCTCCGTCGATGCGGCAGAGGCGCACGCCGCGCGATTGCACGGGGCCGCGATGGAACCGTTCGGCGTACGCCTCGGGGGCGTCGGCCCCGGTGGGCGGGAGCGCCTCCACTATCCGGATCTGCTGCTGATAGGGCCCGACGGCCGTCGCATCGCCGTCGAGCTCGAGTTGACGCCGAAAGCCAGGACGCGGCGCGAGCGGATCCTGGCGGGCTACGGCGCAGACCGGCGGCTCGACGGCGTGCTCTACCTGGTTGACCGCCGAAGCGTCGGGCAGGCGATCGGGCGATCGGCAGCTCGGCTCGGGCTCGGCGACCGCGTGCGCGTGCAGGCAGTCCGTTGGGGGCATGCAGGGGCGACGCGGCCCGGGGGAAGAGCGATGGAGCGAACGTCCGGACGCGCCCACGTCGGCGGTGTGGAGGCCGGGCGATGAGCGCGCGCCGCTACGTGCGGCTCCTGCTTCTGCTCGTGGCCACGACGACGATCCTCGCGCCGCCCGCGTGGGTGAGCGCGCTCGCTGTGGCCGCGATCGGCGCAGTGGCGGTGCGCGACGTGACCGTCCGCGTCCGCCGGCAGAACACGAAGGTCGCCGATGGGAAGCAGGCCGCCGTGGCGCTCGGCGCCGACCGGAGGGGCGGGCGCGTGCTGCTGACCGATCGTCAGCTCTCGGCGCACGCGCTGATCCTCGGCGCGAGCGGTGCAGGCAAGTCGACGACCCTGCTGCGGTTGCTGACCGAGCACGTTCTTCTCGGCCGTCCCGTGGTCGCGATCGACATGAAGGGTTCGCCCGCGTTTGCGGGGGCACTGGCGGCTGCTGCAGCTGCGGCCGGGCGGCCGTTCCGGCTGTGGACACCGGATGGGCCGGAGGCGTGGAATCCGCTCGCGCACGGGAATGCAACGGAGCTCAAGGACAAGCTGATCGCGACCGAGCGGTTCACCGAGCCCCACTACCAGCGAGCCGCTGAGCGGTACGTCCAGACCGCGATCCAGGTCCTAAAGCACGCCAATCCCGAGGTCCCACCGACGCTCGACGACGTAACTCGGCTGATGGATCCGCGCCGCGTGCCGAGCCTGCTGCGCAGGACGCCTCGCGAGTTCGCCGAGCGCGTTCAGGACTACCTCGCAACGCTGGGTCCAGATCAGCTGAGCGCGATCCGCGGCCTCGGGACCCGGCTGGCGATCATCACCGAATCTCAGACCGGCAGGTACCTGAACCCCACCCCTGGGCGGGCGCCGATCGACCTCCGAGCCGCGCTCGACGGACGCGAGGTCGTGCTCCTGAGCTTGAACTCGAGCACCTACGGGGGGCTTTCGGCCCAGCTCGGGGCACTTGCCATCCAGGACCTCGTGGCGGCGGCGGGCCATCGTCTCGCCGATTCTGGCCGCGTCCAGGCGATTGTCGGCATCGATGAGTTCTCGGCGCTGGGCGGCGACAACGTGATCTCCCTGCTCGCTCGCTCGCGCGAGGCCGGCGTCAGTGTCCTGCTCTCGACGCAGGAGCTCGCGGACCTGGACCGCGCCGCCCGCGGCCTGCGGGATCAGGTGCTCGGCTCGACCGCGGTCAAGATCGCGCATCGGCAGGATGTGCCGAGCTCGGCCCAGACGATCGCGCAGATGGCGGGAACGGAGACGGTCTGGGAACAGACTCAGCAAGTCGTGGGGTCGCGGCTGTTAGGCACGCGCCGCACCGGACGCGGGACCAGGCGCCAGGGCGAGCGCTTCGTCGTCCACCCGAACGAGATCAAGTCGTTGCCCACCGGTCAGGCCGTGGTGATCACGAAGCTGCCTGAGGCGAGCGTGAGGAAGGTGCTAGTGGCGCCGTCCCGGGGACCACGGGAGCCTTCCGGGCATCGCGGCCCGCCGCCCGGGCGTCGCGGCCCCCCGCCCGGGCGTCGCGGCCCGCCGCCCGCAAGTCGCGGGCCCGAGGTGGGCTGAGCTACCTCGGGCGGGTCGTGATCAGCGCCGCGCTCGCCGCCGGAAGGACGACGGCGTACCGGCGCGCTGAGGGAAGCGGGGCGGTGCTCACGTGGCCAGCGAGCGCACCGCTCCGGGTCGTCGGGCCGAAGCCCTGGCCGGCCAGGCTCACCCCGGACGTGGACGTCACGGCGGGCGCCTGCATGCGCTCGAGCGTGGCGGCGCCTCGTACCCCCGGGAGGCGCACGATCACTCGTCGCGAAAAGCCAGCGTTGTCGTTGATCAGCACCACGCGGACAGTCCCGCTGCGGTCTCGGGTGGCCCACGCTCGGACTCCGCCTCCTCGGGCGAGGCGGACCGGCAGCAGCCGCGAGCCGGGCGGGGCGGCCCTGGCGAACAGGAGCAGCCCGTAGTACTCGGGATGGACGAACGCCTGCCAGCGCCCGCCGGAGTGGGTGACGAGGAACAGTGAGTAGCCGGCGCCGGGGAACGTGTGGACGTTGACGCCGTCAACACCGTCCCGGGCGAGCGCGAACAGCGCATCGACTGCCCACAGCGCGGAGGCGAACGTGTCGGTTACCCCCCGCTTGCCCTCACACGCGACGGTGTTCAGCTCGTCGACTCTGAATTGCGCTCCGTGGCGGTGGGCGAGCGCGACGTACCGAGTGACGCCCGGCATGAGCCCGCGGGATGCCTGCTCCGAGAGAAGACCCTCGATCGTCGCCGGTACAGGCGAGTCGGCGGACGGGTAGCAGCGGTTGCTCGGGTAGCGATGGTACGTCACGACTCTGATCTGGGGCGCCTCGGAGAGCGACGAGACCTCCGAGACGGGTGAGCTCCCTGCGGGCTCCCGTCGCCGGCCCGGCAAGCGGGACGGCTGGGAGCGCCGAGCGCAGGGCGGCGACGTCCCGCGCGAGGACGCCAGCCCCCCGGGTCCCGTACCACCTGGGGCGGGCGTAAACGCTGTGCCCGTTGGCCCGATACCACGGAAGCTGACCGTAGACCTCGGGCTCGTTACCGACCTCGAGCGCCGCGATATGGCGGCGGCCGATGCCCGCGAGCAGTGCTCGCGCCTCCGCTCCGGATATGGCGCGCCTGTTCGCGGGTCAGGTTGATCCCGAGGATCAGGCGCGCTCCGAGCTCGCGCGTGAGCGCAGCGGTCGTTTGGAGCCAGCTGCGGGTCAGCGTGTACTTGACCCACGGAGGCGTGCGAACGCCGGGGATCGGCCACCAGCTCGCGTCGGCCGAGTCGCCACCGATCCTCAAAACCGGCGCCTGGCCGGGTGCGAGGTTACGGATCAGCTGCACCAGCACCGGGTTGACAGCCCGCGGATTGACGCCCGTGTAGTGCCGCGTGCCCTGGTACTCGAACGAGAGGCCGAGAAAGCCGGACGGTATCGGCCTGCCGATTGGATGGTCGGAGACGGTTACGGCGGCCGGCCCGCGCGGCGGAGGCGAAGCGCTGACGACGGTGGGCCCGCGCGAGCGATTGGCTCCGCCGCAGCCCACGACCGCGCCGGCGAGCAGCCGGCGGCGAGAACTGCGAAGAGCGGGCGCTGAACGCGCTCGAGGGTCACGCCACGGTCATGCCGGGTGCTACCCGGCGCCGGGCGTCACGCGGTAGGCGTCGAACACCGCGTCGATGTTGCGCAGGCGGCTGATCGCCTGGTCGAGCGTGCGGGTGTCCCCCACCTCGACCACGAACCGGTTCTTGACCATCGGGTGGTTGACGGTGCAGCGCGCGTCGAGGATGTTGATCCCGGCCTCGGCGAACGTCCGCGACATGTCCTCGAGCAGGCGGTGGCGGTCCCAGCCGTCGACCTCGATCTCGACCCGGAACGAGGTGTCGGCGTCGCCGTCCCACGACACCGGCGTGAACCGCTCCGGGTCCTTCTTGAGCACCGCGACGTTCGGGCAGTCCTCGCGGTGGATGGTGATCCCGCGGCCGAGCGAGATGTAGCCGACGATCGGATCGCCCGGCACCGGCCGGCAGCACTTCGCCAGCCGCAGCATCACCTCGTCGATCCCCTCGCACGGAGATGCCGTAGCGGCGAGAGGACGTGGTCGGCCGCGTGCGCCGGCGCCGGGTCTGCAGCAGGTCGTCGGTCGCGGTCGGCTCGGACTCGGCGGCCTCGCCCTGCTTGAGGCGCTGCATCACCTTGTTGACGACGACCTTGGGCGAGATCTTGGCGCCGCCGAGCGCGATGTAGAAGTCGTCGGCCTTGCGGAAGCCCATCTCGCGGATCACGTCGGCCAGCAGCGGCGAGCCGACGAGCTTCTGCGCCGGCAGCCCCTGCTTCTTGAGGTGCTCCTGGAGCAGCTCGCGGCCGGTGTGCTCGGTGTCCTTGCGCGACTCGGCCTTGAACCAGGCCTTGATCTTGTTGCGGGCCCGGGTCGTCTTGACCAGCGCCAGCCAGTCGCGCGAGGGCCCGCGCTCGCGCTTGGAGGTCAGCACCTCGACGATGTCGCCCGAGCGCAGCTGGTAGGACAGCGGCACGATCTTGCCGTTGACCTTGGCGCCCACGCAGCGGTGGCCGACGTCGGTGTGGATCTCGTAGGCGAAGTCCAGCGGCGTCGCGCCGGCGGCGAGCGACTTGACCTCGCCCTTGGGCGTGAAGACGAACACCTCGTCCTCGAACAGGTCGACCTTGAGCGTCTCCATGAACTCGCGCGGGTCCGCCACGTCCTGCTGCCAGTCGAGCAGCGAGCGCAGCCACTTGAGCTTGCCGTCGGGATCGCTGCAGCGCGGGCCGTCGCTCGGCGCCCGGCTGCGTCCTCCTTGTACATCCAGTGCGCGGCGATCCCGAACTCGGCCAGGTCGTGCATCTCGCGGGTGCGGATCTGGATCTCCAGCGGCCGGCCCTCGGGCCCGATCACCGTCGTGTGCAGCGACTGGTACATGTTGAACTTGGGCATCGCGATGAAGTCCTTGAAGCGCCCGGGCAGCGGCTTCCACAGCGAGTGGATCACGCCCACCGCGCCGTAGCAGTCCTTGACCGAGTCGACGATCACGCGCATCGCCGTGAGGTCGTAGATCTCGTTGAACTCGCGGCCCTTCTTGGTCATCTTCGAGTAGATCGAGTAGAAGTGCTTGGCGCGGCCGGAGATCTCGGCCTCGATCCCGAGCTCGTCGAGCTCCTTGGACAGGTACTCGCCGGCCTGGTTGACGTAGCGCTCGCGCTCGGCGCGCTGCTGGGCGACCAGCCCCTTGATCTCGTTGTACTTGCGCGGATGCAGCGTCTGGAAGGCCAGGTCCTCGAGCTCCCACTTGATCGCGTGGATACCGAGGCGGTGGGCGATCGGCGCGTAGATGTCGAGCGTCTCGCGCGCCTTCTCGATCTGCTTCTGCTTGGGCATCGCGCGCGATCGTGCGCATGTTGTGCAGGCGGTCGGCGAGCTTGATCAGGATGACCCGGATGTCCGAGGCCATCGCGACCATCATCTTGCGGTAGTTCTCGGCCTGCGCCTCGTCGCGGGACTGGAACGTCAGGCCGGTCAGCTTGGTGACCCCGTCGACGAGCCCGGCGATCTCCTCGCCGAACGCCTCGCGGACCTCCTCGAGCGACGCGGAGGTGTCCTCGACGGTGTCGTGCAGCAGCGCCGCGCACAGCGTCTCGGTGTCGAGCCGCATGCCCGGCGCAGATCTTCGCCACGCCGACCGGATGGATGATGAAGTCCTCGCCGGAGCGCCGGCGCTGGTCGGCGTGGTGCACGCAGGCGTAGACGAACGCCTCCTCGACCCGGTCGCGGTCGATCGCGACCGCCGCCTGGTCGGCGTGCTCCTCGACGATCGCGAACAGGTCGCCGAGCAGCCGCCGTTCGAGCGCGGCAGCTCCGCGCGCTCGACCGGGCGCCGTCGGCGTCGCCGACGCCGTCGACCGGCGCGCGCCCGGCGAGCGCGGCGACCCGGTCGGCCGGGCCGCCGTGGCTGCGCCGACGCGCGTCGCAGCCGCCGTCGCCGCGCTGATGGCGTCGGCTCAGCCGCTTCGTCGGGAGGTTTCCGTCGCTCAGGAATCGCCGTGCCGTCCTCGTATCGCTGTGCATACACCCTGTAGGCCGGTGAGCGCTCGAGCGCCGTCGGCGCGCCGCTCGCGACCTCCAGGGCCGGCAGATCCCGGTCGAGGCTGACGAGCTCCAGCTCCGCGAGAACTCTGATCAGCCTGCCGGCCAGGCGTGCCGGACCGGCCGTGCCGACCGTCGCCGCGAAGCAGGTGCTCGAGCTCCTCGCCGGCTACCCTCCCTGGCGCCTGAGGCCCCGGTAGAGGGCTGACGAGCGAAGCGCGGAGACCGTACTCCAACTCGTATATCTGCTAAGCAAAGCGTAGCTCAGCCTCGCCCCATGCCAGGTGGGTGAAGCCGCTGCCCGCGTCGCAGCGACTGGTCGGCCGCTGCACTCGACTGGAGGATCGAGCGCCACAATATGTCGAAACGCGCCGGCCAGCGCTGGATCGTGCTCGAGCGCTGCGTACGAGGCGAGCGCGAACCCGCCGATCCGCGGCTGCAGCCCAGCGATCCGCCGCGGGACGTCGGCGCAGATCGCCAGCAACGGGCTCAGCCGGTCGCGACGAGCGTCGGCGAGCACGGCGAGCGGGCTCTCGCCGCGGCGGTCGAGGATCTCCCTCCGCTGGTGAACATTGGCCCTACCGTCCCGGCGGTGGCGGGAGGGACATCGTCGGGCTCGAGCGGGGCATCGAGCTCGGCCAAAGCGGCGCGACAGATAATCCTCGGGCTCGCCGAGCACCTCGATCGCCGCCGGGGCGCACGGCTGGGCATGGCGCAACACGAGCCGCGGCTCGACAGTCCCGCGCCATACGTTTCGCTCGAGCCTGAAGGTCGCGTCGAGCGGCTCGCCGCCGTCACCTGGGACACGTCCGCCGCATCGGAACGCGACGGCCCGGGCGCGGGTCCCCCCGGACGTGACGATGAAGCTGCGCGTGACTGCCGTCCCCCAACGGTCGCCGCCCGTCGAAGCGGCCTCCAGGCACGAGGAGGCTGGGCCCGGGGTTGCCCATTCCGCAAGGTTCTAGCGCGCAGAGCTCATCGGCCAGTCCCAATCCGAGCTCCGTTCCCGAAACGACCGCGTCGACGCGTTCGACGGGCTGGAGCAGCTCCGGCTCCAGCGCCTCCTCGGCATAGCGCTCGATCGCGGCGGTGAGCGCGGGCACCCGATCGCGCGCCACGGTCAGCCCCGCGGCGGCGCGATGGCCTCCGTAGTGCTCGAGCTCGTCCGCGGCCGCGTGCAGAGCGCCCAGCAGATCGAACCCCGGGATGCTGCGACCCGACCCCTGCCCGTGAGGTCGCCGTTCAGGGCGATCAGGATCGCCGGCCGGTGGTAGCGCTCGACGACCCGGGAGGCGACGATCCCGATGACCCCCGGGTGCCACCCCTCCCCGGCAAGCACGTAGGCGCTGCGCGGGCCCGTTCTCACCGATCAGCCGTTCAACCTCCCACGTGGTGCGCTCTTCCACCGCGCGCCGCTCCGCGTTGACGGCGTCCAGCTCGGCGGCGATCTCGATCGCCCGCTCTGGATCGTCGGTCAGCAGCAGCTCGAGCCCCGCGTCGGGTCGGCGCATCCGTCCCGCGGCGTTGATCCGTGGCGCGAGCCGGAAGCCCAGTGCGTGGGCGTCGAGGGCGCTCGGGTCTGTGCGCGAGACGGCCATCAGCGCCCGCAGACCCGGGCTTGACGGTATTGGCGAGCCCGCGCAGGCCCTCGCGCACGAGGCCCCGGTTCTCGCCTCGGAGCGGCATCAGGTCGGCGACCGTCGCGAGCGCAACCAGCTCGAGATCCTCCGCGGCGGTCGGCGGCCCCCAGCGCCTGGGCAAGCTTGAACGCCACCCCTGTTCCGCATAGCTCAGGGCACGGATATCCGCACACGGCCGGATGAACGATCGGGCACCGGGCAGCTCGCCGTCGGCGCGGGGAGCGTGATGATCCGAGACGATCACGTCCAGCCCCCCAGCGCGCGCGGCGGCCACCTCGTCGACCGCGGTGATGCCACAGTCCACGGTGAGCAACAGGTCGGTGCCGGTGGATGCGAGGCGCTCGACCGTCTTTCCGGCGAGCCCGTAACCGTCCTCGAGCCTGCTCGGGAGGTACCACCCGGCGTTGGCGCCGAGCGACCGCAATGCCCGGACGAGCACCGCGGTCGCACACACGCCGTCCACGTCGTAGTCGCCGTGCACGGTGATCCGGTCGCCCGCCGCGACGTGGCGCTGGATCAGGGCGACAATCTCGTCGATCCCCTCGAACGCCGAAGGGTCGTAGCGCTCCTCTGCGCCCAGGAATGATCGCGCGGTCGCCGGGTCGCCGAAGCCGCGCCGGACGAGGATCTGGGACAGAGCGTGACTGACCCCGAGCTCTCGCTCGAGCGTACGTGCCGTCGCGAGGTCGTACGGTGGGATCTCGAGGCGAGGCATGGGGCGCTCGGGCGGCTCCGGCGCTGGCACTGGCCGCAGGACCGGTCCTGGGCCGGTCGGATCCGGGATGAGTGAGAGTGCGGGCTCGGCCATGGTGCGCGGCCAGCGTAAGGACCGGTCCAGACGGATCGAAGCCCATGGGCCCGTTCTGTAACCGAGTTGGCGCGCGCCGTCACGGAATTGGCACGGAGCTGACGCTCAGGACTGCTGGGGCGACTCTGCCGGGGGCTCCCCCGCCTGATGGCGTCGCCGCCCGAAGAAATGCCCGACCCGTGACAGCTCGTGCTCGGCTTCCGCGACCGGGTGCTCGACGACCGCCAACGGCGTCAGCACGGCCAGCACCCCGTTCAGCTCCTTGACGAGCGCGTTGACGGAGTCGGTCAGCGCGGGCACCGAGCTCGCGAGCGTCTCCACCACCTCGACGTGGCGCTCCATCGTCTCGCAGGCCCGGTGGATGGCTTCCGCCGCGTCCTGGATCTCGTGCTCGATCTCGCTGGCCTCGCGCAACGGGGCCGGCTCCGCGGCGCCGAGCAGCGAGCGCAAGGGCCGTGTCACGACATCGAGCGGGCCGGTCACAGCTCGAGCGCCCCAGGGCCGCCAGCGCGCTCGCGCCGGATGCCCTCGGCGTAGACGATCGCCATCCCGATCAGCGCGCCGGGAATCGCCTCGAGCGCGGTTGACAGGTGGGTCGCGTGACGCCCGGGGATCGTGGAAGCCGTGGACGATCACCCGAACAGCGCGGCGCCGACGAGCGCGCCCACGAACGCGCCGACGATCCCGCCCCAGTAGCGGTCGGGCAGCCAGATCGTGAAGTGCCACAGGGCGAGGCCCATCATGACCCAGGCGAGCAGGCCCATCAGCGACGCCTCCCATGCCGGCGGTTGCGACGTGCGCTGGGTTTCGCGGGCTTGGGCTTCGGCACCGGAGCGACTCCCTCGTTCTCGGCAACGTCTGGGCGGGCTCGACGCGGGGCGCCGTCGCTCGGCTGCCGGAGCTCGGCTCGGACGCAGACGGCTTCGTCCCGTCGCCTTCCGCTTCGGCCGAGCGCGCGACGGGGCGGGCTGCGCGCGCGGCTCGCGCTTTCGCGCGCCTGGCGGGCGCCGGGCGTCGTCTCGGGATGGTGGGAGGCGCTTGGTGAGCGTGCGAGGTGTGGCGCGCGGGCGGCTCCTCCTCGACCTCGAGCTCGCGCTTCATCTGCTCGAACTCGGCGGCCGAAACCGTCTCGGGGTCGGGGGTCGGTCAGCCGCCCGGGCCGGCGCGCCGCGCCTTCGCCGGGCTCGACGTCGGCGCCGCCCGCGTAAGCCGGCACTGGCCGTACTCCTCGATCGCGGTGGCGGCGAGCGCGGTAGACCTGCTCCCGCTCCTTCCAGTGGGTCAGTACCGGGGAGGCGATGAAGATCGACGAGTAGGCGCCGGAGGCGACGCCGATCAGCAGTGCGAACGCGAAGTCGCCGAGCACACCGCACCGCCGAAGATCAGTAGCGCGATCACCGGGAGCAACGTGCAGGAGGTCGTCGCGATCGACCGCGTCAGCACCTCTGACATCGACCGGTTGACGACCTGGGAGAACGCCGCCCGCGGCATCCGCGGGATGTTCTCGCGCACCCGGTCGAACACGATGATCGTGTCGTACAGCGAGTAGCCCAAGATCGTGAGCAGCGCGGCCACCGTGTCGACGGTCACCTGCCGCCCGGTCAGCGCATAGACGCCGCTGGTGATCAGCAGGTCGTGCATCAGCGCGATCAGCACCGGGATCGCGAACTTCCACTCGAACCTCAGCGCGACGTAGGCGGAGATCACCAGCAGCGAGGCGATGATCGCGATCACGGCGGCGTTGGCGATCGTCTTGCCGAACGTCGGACCGACCGAGCTGACGTCGAACTGATTGCCGTTGTTGATGATCCCGAACCTGCTTTGAAGCGCGCTCTGGACCTGCTTGACCCTGTCGGGGGCCAGCGTTTTCGAGGAGATCTGGAAGCCGTTCGGCCCGAGGGCCGTGTTCCCGAGACCTTTTGCACGGTCGCGTTGGGTGCTCCGGCAGCGCTCGCGACGGAAGTGACTTGCTGCTGCGTCGACGAGTGCGCGAGCCCAACCGGGATCCGAGTGCCCGAAGTGAAGTCGATTCCGAGGTTGAGTCCCTTGCCGCCGATCGCCAGCGCGCCGACGAGCAGGATCACCCCGGACATCGAGAAGAAGTACTTCGAGGCGCCCATGAAGTCGAACCGCCAGACCCGCTTCTTGCCCCCGGCTCCGAGCGCGCACGGGTGCGAGACAGCGCGCGAGGACCCCATCGTCATCAGGATCGCCTGAGTCATCATCACGGCGGTGAACAGCGACACGAACGTGCCGATCCGGAGCGTGAGGGCAAAGCCCTTGACGTCAGCCGTCGCGAGCACGAACAGGATGAACGCGGTCATGATCGTGACCACGTTTGCGTCGATGATCGCGGTCAGGCCCTTGCGGTACCCGGTGGCGATCCCTTGTTTGATCGAGCGCCCGCCGCGTATCTCCTCCTTGACACGCTCGAAGATCACGATGTTCGCGTCGGCCGCGACGCCGATCGTCAGGATCAGGCCGGCGATCCCGACAACGTCAGGATGACCGGGATGAACTTGATCAGCGCGTAGAAGTAGAGCGCGTAGATGGCCAGCCCCGCGGTGGCGATCACACCGAGCACCCGGTAGTAGGCGAGCAGGAACAGGACCACGATCGCCAAGCCGATTCCACCGGCGAGGAGGCCGTCGTGCAGCGCCTGCTTGCCGAGCGACGCCGACACCTGGGATTTGGAGATTAGTTTGAGGTTGATGGGGAGCGCGCCGAGGCGGAGCTCGTTGGCCAGGTCGCTCGCCGATTGGGAGGTGAAGTGGCCGCTGATCTCGGCGCCCGTATCTCCGGGGATCCCGTCGGGATACTGCTTGAAGTCGATGTAGGGAACGGTGATCAGCTGCGTGTCGAGCGCGACGGCGAAGTGCTGGAACGAGGCTGGGTGTTCCCGACCAGCGGGCTCACCTGCGCGCCGCGCCGCGCGATCTGGCCGGTGACGCTCTGGAACTCGTTCTTGCCCTTCGAGCTGAAGCCGAAGTTGACGTCCGGGGACCCGGAGGGATCGGTGCCCTGCTGGGGGTTCGAGATGTCGTTGCCAAACAGAGCGACGTTGTCCTTCAGCACGAAGAACTGCGTCGTCGGGTCGGAGACCTTGGGCGGCTTTGAGAAGTTGGACGGGATCGCCTGGATCACGACCGTTCCCTGCGGAACGGTGAGCACCTGCCCCTGGGATTTGGTGATCCCGAGCGACGCGACCGCGTATCGACGTCCTGGAGACTGGTGTCCGGGCCGACGAGGTAACAGCGCTGGCCCTGCACCGGCGTGTAGCCGTAGTACTTGCCCGCGGCAGCGCAGGCAGCGCTGCCGGGCGCGCCGAACATCCAGTACTGAGGGCCAACGCGCGCGTTGGTCGAACTCTGCGACCGGCTGCGTCGACGCGAGCTTGACCGCGTCGTAGCAGCTTCATGCTGCCGGCGTTTTGGCTGGCCGGGAGAGAGACTCCCGCCGCCCTGGCTGAGGAGGTCGCGTTCGGATCCTGCGCCATCGCGGGACCTAGGCTGGCGACCGTTCTGCCGCTCGGGAGGATCAGGTTCGCCTCCCAGTCGTAGAACTCAGCCGGGCCGTAGTCCCGACCTGCGACTCCGCCCGGGCGGTGTCGTGGACATTCGGGAGTCCGACGGAGATCTGGTTGCCGCCGTAGGTCTGGATCTGCGGCTCTGAGACACCGAACTGGTCGACGCGCTGGCGCATGATGTCGACGGCGCGGCTGAGGGCGGCCTGGAGTCGACCTTCGGCGTCTGCGGCGTCGGCTGCCCTGGTAGACGAGCTCGACGCCACCCTGCAGGTCGAGGCCGAGGACGTCTTGCTTGGTGCCGAGCAGACGGCACCGACGACGAGCAAGGACAACACGATCAGCCCGGCGACGAGGAGCAGGACGAAGCCATGGCGCTGGCGATCAGTCATGAAGCTCGGCTGATGCTAGGACCGTCGGGCCGTCAGCTGTGGTTGTTCGGGCGTGAGCACGACGAGCACCCCGCCCTGGTCGTCATCGTAGGCCGGGAAGATGTCCGCCACCGCCCTGCGCGGCAGATCGTGCTCGGCGTGGACCTCGACGGGCTTGCCCTGCACCCGCACCTCCCACTCGAGCGCCGTCGCGATGTGGTCGGTGCCGTCCTCGAAGCGAAGCCCAAGCACATCGGTAGCGGCCTCCCGATCACCTGGTCGGTCTTCAGCCCGGTCAGCTCGAATGAGCCGCTGGCCGCAGTCGAGGATCCGCCCCTCCCGTCGCAGGCGAAAAAGGCGGCGTCGGGAGCCGGGTAGTATCGTCGAGCAGCTCGAACAGGTAGGCGAACCCGCACTTCTCGCAGCCACGGACTTCGCGGCCGGAAATCGGTGGTGCGGTCGGTCGCCATCGACCGGTTTCCGCAGTGCGGGCAGATGAAGTAGTGCTCGCTTGGACATGTCGTCGTCGGAGGATAGCCACGGGGTCGGGCGGGGCATCCAGGGCCCGGCCACCTCCTCTTAGAGCAGCGAGTTGGACCCGGCGGTTCGAGGCCGAGATGCTCGAAGGCCCTCCTGGTCGCCGCCCGCCCCCGCGGGCGTTCGCTCGATCAGGCCTCGCTGGAGAGATACGGCTCGTACACGTCCTCGATCGTGTCGGGCTCCTCCCCGACCGCGACCGCCAGCGTCGAGAGTCCGACGGGCCTCCGCCGAAACTTCTCGCAGATCGTTCGGAGAATCTCGCGGTCGAGCCGGTCGAGACCCGGCCTCGTCGACCTCGAGCAGGTCGAGGGCAGCAGCGACCCCCTCGGTCACCACACCGCTCGTCGCGGACCTCGGCGTAGTCCGCACGCGCTTCAAGAGCCGGTTTGCGACACGCGGCGTTCCACGGCTCCGTGATGCGATCGCGCGAGCGCCGCGCGTCATCGATCTCGATCTCGAGCAGCCGAGCCGAGCGCCGCACGATTCGAGCAAGGTCGTCGGGGAATAGTGCTCCAATCGGTGCTGGATCCCGAAGCGGTCGCGCAGCGGAGTCGTCAACAGCCCGGTTCTCGTCGTGGCGCCGACCAGCGTGAACGGCGGCAGCTCGAGCGTCACGACGCGTGCGCCGGCTCCCTGTCCGACCGTGATCGGCAGGCAGCGGTCCTCCATCGCGGGGTAGAAGGTCTCCTCGAGCGCGCGTGGGAGCCGGTGGATCTCGTCGACGAAGAACACCGCCCGGGGCTCGAGCGCGGTCAGAAAGGCGGCGATGTCGCCTTTGCGCTCGAGCGCCGGCCCAGCTGTCTGCACGAACGGCACGTCCAGTTCGGCGGCGACGATCTGAGCCAGCGACGTCTTGCCGAGACCCGGCGGGCCCGGCGAGCAGCACGTGGTCGAGCGCCTCGCCGCGGGTCGCGGCCGCCTCCAGCGACACCGCCAGCTGCTCCTTGAGCGCTTTCTGCCCGACGAAGTCCTCGAGCCGGCGTGGCCCAGCGAGCGGTCAAGCTCGTCTTCGGCTAGCAGCTCCGGGTCTGGATCGCGGGCCCCCGCCGTTCATCGCGTGGCTCCCCGCAGCGCGTCGGCGATCAGATCCTCGGCGCTCTCGCCGGCGGCGCCGGCGAGCAGCTCGTCTACTTCCGCGGTGCTGTATCCCAGCCCAATCAGCCCCTCGCGGGCGATCGCTCGCGGGATCATCGGAACGGGTGATCGGTGATCGCCTGCTCGGGCAGCGTCGCGCCCACCTTTTCTCGCAGCTCGACGATGATCCGCTCCGCGGTCCGCTTTCCGATGCCCGGCACGGCCTGGAAGCCGGGCGGAATCGCCGGCAGCCAAGGCGGACAGCAACTCGCGCGGCGGACCTCCGGAGAGGACGGCGAGTGCCATCTTCGGGCCGACCGATTGGACGCCCAGAAGCATCAGGAACAGCTCGCGCTCCTCCTCGGTCGCGAACCCGAACAGCATCAGCGCGTCGTCGCGGACGATCAGGTGGGTGTGGAGGACGGCCTCCTTGCCCACCGCGGGAACGTGTCGCAAGGTGTGCGCCGAGACGGCGAGCTGGTAGCCGACGCCGCCGCAGTCGATCACGACGTGATCGGCCCGCCGGACGGCAACCGTCGCCGGAGATCAGCGCGATCATCGTGGGGCCGCCGCCAGCGCCGCCTGCAAGAGGGGCGCGGTTGAGGTCGCAGATCGCCACCGCGAGCGCGTCCGCCGCATGGTCGCGCGACGGAGGCGTGGACATTCCAAGGAGCTGGGTCGACCATCCGCGAGACCTGCTCCTTGCCCGCGCCGCCGTGACCGCAGACGGCCGCCTTGACCGCCTGGGGGGTGTAGGAGCGCGAGGGCACGCCGCGCTGTCCCGCGGCGAGCAGGACCACGCCACGCGCTTGCCCCACGGCGAACGCCGTTCGCACATTGGAACCGAAGTAGAGCTCCTCGATCGCGACCGCGTCAGGCCCGTGCGTCTCGATCAGCTCACCCACGCGGGCGTGGATCTCGGCGAGGCGCCGCTCCGCGGCCACTCCCGCCCTGGTCTGGATCACGCCTTCCGCTAGTGCATGCAGCCGCGAGCCGGCGCTCTGAACCACGCCGTAGCCCGTGCTGGCGGTACCGGGGTCGATCCCCAAGACGATCATCTTCGCCTGACATTCTCCGAATCGAGCCGGACGCCTCCCTTCCTCTCAACGTATGTACGCAACATGCGGGCTTTGGCTCGACCAACCAGCTGCCGATACCCGATACAGAGATGTTCGGTAACGGACAGAACGAGCGTCTGCGACTCGAGGTCACGTGGCTGAGGCAGCGGGTCGCCGAACTCGAGGCCGAGCGGGCGCGAGGCTTGAGGCTCGATCCGGTGACCGGCGTGCTCGCCGCGCGAGCGTTCCGCGGCCGGCTCTCGGAGGAGGTGGAGCGTGCTCGGCGCTACCAGCGTCCGATGTGCACGGCGGTCGTCTCGATCGACGATTTCACGTCACTCGAGCTCCGGCACGGCTTCAAGGCCGGCGACGAGCTGCTCCAGTCGGTGGCGTCCCGGCTCTCGAGTGCCACGCGATCCCACGACCTGCTCGGAAGAATTGGCCAGGCCGAGTTCGGGCTGCTTCTTCCCGACACGGACGCCGAAGAGGCCTTGCCGTCGCTCGAAAGGCTGCTGGTCGAGCTCGAGATGGCCGGGGCTGGCGCGATCCGCGCCGCCGGGGCCTCGATGGGGGTCGCCGCGCTCCAGCGAGGCATGAGCGCCGAGGGATTGCTCGCCCACGCCCGGATGTCCTGCCAGCACGCCCAGTCGAGCGGCGGCGGCCGAGCCGTGATGGCCGCCGAGTCCGAGTCTTCAGAAGACCAGCCGAACCCAGCCAACCTCGACACCGTCGAGGCGCTCGCGGTCGCGCTGCTCGAGCGAGACCGGTACACCGGGGAGCACTCGGAGGCCGTGATCGAGATGTCCGGCGGCGTCGCCCGCAACCTTGGACTCGGACGCGACGAGGTCGAGCGCGTCCGGTCGGCCGCCTGCTCCACGACATCGGCAAAGTCGCAATCCCGGACGACATCCTCCACAAGCCCGGGCCGCTGACCGACGACGAGTGGAAGATGATGAAGCAGCATCCGGTGATCGGGGAGCGGATCCTGCGCGTCGTTCCCGGGCTCGGCACAGTCGCGCGGATCGTGCGCCACGAGCACGAGCGCTGGGACGGCGACGGCTACCCGGACGGCTTGTCGGGTGACGAGATCCCGATCGGGAGCCGGATCATCATCGCCGCCGACACGTATCACGCGATCACCTCTGACCGCCCTTACAGAGCCGCGCGCTCGCACGGCGATGCGATCGAAGAACTGACCAAATGCGCCGGGACGCAGTTCGATCCCTCCGTGACCGCGGCCCTCGTCGGTTACCTGTACGGCCAGCGCCAGGCCGGCCGCTGGTCACCTGAGCAGCGACCGCCGCAGTCGCCCGACCGCAACCCTGCGCACGATCTGCTGTTCTAGCTCGCGTGCGATCGCTCTGGAAAGCGGCGGTTCTGTGCGGACTGACGGCGATGGCTGCGGTCCCGGGACCGCAGGCGCGCAACCCCCGGTCCCAGCCCCCCCGGTGACGATCGACGGGCCGAGCTCCGATATCACGAGCCTCTCGGGGATGTCGATCGCTCGCGACGGGACGGGCGGCATCGTCTATCTGAAGAACGTCGGCGGAGTCCCGCACGTGTTCGTCTCGCGACTGGTGAGCGGCAGCTTTCAGGCTCCTCAGCAGCTCGACTCGGCGTTCGTCGGAGCGTCGTCGCAGCCGGTGATCGCGGCGGGAAACGGCGGCGTGCTGCTCGTGGCGTTCGTCAACACGGGCGGGCTGTTCGCGGTCGACAGCGCAAGCAGCTCATCCGGCTTTCAGCCGCCGGTCCAGCTCGGTTCGGGCGCCAGCAACCCGGCGATCCAGATGAGCAACTTCGGCAAGGCCTACCTGGCGTTCACGCTGGCGGCCGGCAGCGGCCATAACGTCCGCGCCGCGTACTACTTCCAGGGCAATTGGTCGGTCGAGTCGGCGCCGCTGAACGTGAACCCGGGTGACGACGCGGGAACCGGCGCGGGCCGGCCCGCGGTGGCGACCGCGGGCGACGGGGTCGGAACGGTCGTCTGGGGCGAGGCCGGCCACATCTTCTCCAGGCGAGTGTGGGCGACCACTCCGAGCGTCGTCTTCGAGCAGGCGGACGTCGCGTCGCTGGGCGGCTGGCGCGAGTCGAGCGCCGGGCTGCCGGATGCCGCGGCCGGTGGCGACTCCTCCTACGTCGGGGTTGTGTTCCAGGAGACGTTCACCAACGGCTCACAGCATCAGGACCGCGTTCTGATGAACCGGCTGCACGGATCGCAGTACGACGGGGTCAACGAGGCCGACGGGCTCTCAACGCCCGGTTCGGACGGAGCCGACGATCCCCAGATCACGATGGCCGAGCTCGGCTACGGGCTGGCTACCTCGGCGCGCGAGTCCTCCCATCAGGTGTTCGCCGGCACGCTCGGTCTCAACGGGATCTTCCAGGGCGCAGGTCAGATCGACAGCAGCCTGAACCTCGGATCGCCGGATGTCGTGCCGGCCACGGCCGGCCTGGCTTCGTTCGTGGTCGCGTGGCAGAACCAGGGCGTGCTCGCCACGGAGATCCATGCGCGCTACTGGGCGCTCAGCACCGGGTTCGTCCCTGAAACGGTCATCTCCGACCCCTCGCTCGGCCCGACCGACGCCGGGCGCGGGCTCGTCGACGGAGGCGATGTCAACAGCGATCTGGCGGTCGCCTGGGTGCAGGGAAGCGGGTCGAGTACCCGGATCGTTGCGGCCCAGCAGTACCAGGAACCGGGCGCGCCGCAGGCCCGCAAGAACCTCGCATACGATGCGAAGGTCCGGCCTTCGGTCGGCTGGAATCCGGCAAACGACCTCTGGGGGCCGGTCGCTTACTCGGTGAGCGTCGACGGCGTCCAGCTCGGTGCTACGACAGCGACGAGCTTCAGGATCCCGGCCCCGCTCGGCCAGGGACTGCACACATGGAACGTCACCGCCACGAACCCGGCGGGACTGAGCGCCATCTCGCCGAACGCCCGGATCTGGATCGACACGGTCCGCCCGAGCCTCAGGTGGCGGCTGACGGGCAAGCGCAAGGCCGGCCAGACGACCCGGCTTGTGCTCGCCTACGCCGACGTCGCACCGGGATCATCGGGCGTGTACTACGTCCAGATCCGCTGGGGCGACGGCTCGAGCTCGCCGCTCCGAGCCGGCGTCCACGACAAAGCTCACGCCTACCGCCGCGCCGGGCGGTACGTTGTCACGGTGATCGTCAAGGATCGCGCCGGGAACACGAGCACGGTCGCGCGGCGGATCAATATCAAGGCGCACTAACCCCGCGGCTCAGCGACCGAGGCACGGGTCGGTGGCGCCGGGCGGCGCAACCCTGGCGACCGTCCACACCCCCGCCCGAGCGACCGTCCGGCGTGCGGTGAGCCCGTCCGCAATCGGAGCAGCGACGCCGTCGACCGAGTTGTGAGGCCCAATGAAGTCAATTCCGGGACCGCGCAGCACGGTCCTCACGCTCCCCATCGCCACGCCGAGCTTCCACGCCAGCGCCGTCTGCACCCCGTGATTGACCGCCACTACGCTCGACTTGCAGGGCAGGACGCCGGCTCGCCCCCCGGCCGCGCGAACGGCCTCGGAGAGCTGATCCAGGATCCGGACCGCCTCGTCGGCCGCCGGCTTGGCGGCGCGGGCCGAGCTGATCCGCGAGCTCGCGAGCGGCACCGAGAGGGCTATCAACGCGGCCGCGACGCCCACCGCCGCCGCGCTTTGACGAGGGCCCGAGAGCCGGTCTCCGGCGAGTACCGCGACCCGCGCCAGCCCGACGCCGCCGAGCACACACAACAGCGCGGTCGCGGGGTAGAAGAACCGCTCGAGCCCCGGATAGCCGTCGATCGCCATCCCGACTACGATCGCGATCCAGGCCAGCGCGCCGATCGCGAACGCGACGCTGATCCGATCTCGGTCCGCCAACCATCCCCACGCGACCGCGACCGCCGCAGCGACCAGCACGGGGAGGATCTGCAGATCGGCGGCTCGCTTCAGCGCGGTCAGCGCCGGGTGGGCTCCGAGATGCCCGTTGTACTGCCTTGCGTGGGAGGCCGCGAGAAACGGCTGCCCGGAGGAGATCCACGGAGGCACGAACCAGAAGCACGGGATCGACAGGAGCCCGACGGCGACGAGCGGGCGGAGCGACGGCCGCCTGATCCAAAGCCAGATCGAATAGCACGCAAGGAAAGGCCACGCCTCCGGCCTGATCAACGACAGCGCGACCGCGAACACGAACGCCTGCCCGTGGCGCCCCGCTAGATACCGCTCGACGGCCCACAACGCGGTGGCGATCAGGAGCGGCTCCGAGGTGCCTCGGAACATGTAATAGAAGAAATCCTGTGTCAGGACGAGCCCCAGTACCGCGCCGACACCAGCGATCGGGCCGGCGAGCGGATCCCGGCTCACGCCCCGGACGAGCCGCTCGGCGAGCCTGAAGGCCGCGACCAGAGCGAGCAGCCCGCCCGCGCGGGCTGTGACGACCCACAGCGTCGGCGCTGCGCCGCCGAAGAGTCCGTAGATCGTGGTGAACATCACCGGCAGCGGCTTCCACGAAGGGCCTCCACCGGTGGCAAAGCTCAGGTTGGGGTCGACGAGCTCCCGGCCCCACACGATCCACGACCACGGGTCGTAGCTCGGCACCGTCGGCAGCACCGCCGCCGATATCGCGGCCACCGCCACGGAAGCGACGACCGCCCACAGGATCGGCGGGGCGCGCATCGGCGGGCAGTGTAGGGCCGCCCGCTGGAGTCCATCACCGGGAGCTCAGCAGCTCGGCGCCGGCGTCAGAGCCGTCTGCGGGCACACTGGGAGGAGCACGGGCTGGCGTGGCGCCTGCGTGAAGTCGAAGTCGGCTTTCAGATCGCCCAGCAGAGGGTTCGCCTCGCGGACATCGGGGCGCGGGTCGGGACGACCGTCGGTCGCTGGGTTCAGCTGCTGACCGCCGAGGAAGTCGGCCTCGATGAATTTGTTGTACGCATCGTGACTGAGCGTCTGGTGGTCGATGTAACCCTGCTTCGCGTATGGGCTGATCACGATCCCAGGGATGCGCAACCCGTAGCCGTTCCCGTCCACGGAGGGCGGCACGGCGTGGTCGTAGAACCCTCCCCAGTCGTCCCACGAGACAAAGATCGCCGTCGAGCTCCAATCCGGGCCCTGCATGATCGCGTTGACGAGCCCGGTCACGTACGTCTGGCCGGCGGACACGAGCGCGGTCGGGTGCTCGGAGACCTTGCCGTTCGGGTCGATCCACGAGACCGCGGGCAGCGACCCGTTCTTGGCGGCGGCGAAGAAGTTCTGGAGCGTCTGGATGTTCGCCGTCTGACCGTCCTGGGTGACGTCCGTAAAGGACGGCAGGGGATTCCAGATCCCGGGGGTCCTTGGCCCCTGCTGAACGGGCGCGCAGGTCATCTGGGTGTCGACCTCGCAGTCGGGCTCGGTCCCCTGGAAGACGTAGTAGCCCCAGCTGATCCCGGACCTGTGGAGCAGGTAGGTCATGTCGGTCCACGCGTAGTGCAGTACGCCGTTGTTGGGACCGCTGGTTCCCGTGGCCGAGTCGCTGTTCGGGTTCTGGAGCGCGTTCGTACACGAACTCGCGTCGTAAGGGTTGGTGCAGTACGCAGACCATTCCGAGACCTGGAACAGGTGCTGGGGCAGGCTCCACGATGCATTCGGCTCGAACATGTGGTCCTGGAGCACGAAGTCGTGCGCGTACGTCCAGTAGTTGGGGATATCGCTGCCGTCGTGGTAGCCCATCGTGTCGTTGCAGGCGCCCACCGTCCCGACCGCGCACGGACTGCACTGGGGGTTGTTCGGATTGGTGCCGCAGTTCGCTCCCCGCTCCGCCTGCCCCACGAAGCCGTCCATCTTGCACCCGGTGCGGGACACAAAGTCAGTGCAGTTCAGGTCGGAGAAGGCGTTCGTCTGTCCGTGCGGACCGCCGTAGTTCTTGTCGCTGTGATCCTGGAACATGCACACCGGCTGGCCGGGGTTGGCTGGATCCGGCACGCATGGAGGACTGGCAGCGTTGATCCCGTCAGCGCCAGGGTAAGTGGCGAAGTACTGGTCGAACGAGCGGTTCTCCTGCATGATCACGACCACGTGCTTGATCCTGTGAACGGGGTCCACCGACAGGCTGAGCGCGGGCGAATATGAGTCGACGTTGCGGCGGTTCCCGGGCAGGAAGGCCCGCACGCCCGTTGGCGTCTGGACCGTCAGCGTCTTGGTGGTCGCGAAGTATGAGTTGCGGTCCAGCCACGGCCGCGCAAGCACCTGCCAGCCGTGACCCGTGTTCTGCTCGAGCTCGAGACGGCTCCCTGCGTATGAGGGGCCGACGTGGCCCGTGAACCTGAGCGACTCGCCGGGGTAGGGCAGTCGGTCTGAGGAGGCGAGGGTGATCGCCGCCCGAACACGCTCGGAGACGATCCGGCTGCGCAGCCCGGCGGCCGTCACCTGCCAGTAGCGGTTCGCCGAGAGCACATGCGGCCTGATGAAGAACGTGTAGGCGCCGTGGCCGGCGGTGTGCGTCCTCAGCGAGGCGCGAAACCGCCTCTCGCCCGGCAGCCGGCGCCACAGGGTTACGGGGACCCCGGAGCCCGCGCCCGCCACGTGGCCAATGATCCTCACAGACGCGCCCGTCACCGTCGGATTGTGGGACACCCCGATCGACAATTTCGGCCCGCAGTGTCTACACGCCGCGGCTCGTGCGCCGGAGCGCGGGCCGCTCGGCGCCGGCGAGGCGAGCGCCACCGCCCACCCGGCTCCGACGGCGCATCCGATCAGCAACACGACCAGCAGGCAGCGGCGCATCCACCCTCCCGGGGACTAACGGCTTTCGCTGCCTAGAACCCTCGCTGAGAGACGAAGTTGCGCGCTCTAAGTGCGGGAGAACCTGCAGCGCAGGAGGGTCCCCAGGACGCGGAACCCGTCGAGCGCCGTCAGCTTCTTGCCCTCCTCGGTGGAGCGCGCGCGGTACTGCACCGGGACCTCGAAGATGCGCTCGCCTCGCTGGATGAGCCGGGCGGCTATCTCCGGCTCGATCGCGAACCCGCTCGAGCGCAGCGGCAGGCTGCGGAACAGGTCGGTCCGGATCACCTTCTGGCAGGTCATGATGTCGCGCAGGTAGACGTTGAAGAGCAGGTTGGCGGCGAGCGTTACGCCCTTGTTGCCGAGCACGAACAGAAACGAGTGGCTCGTGTAGCCGTCGAAGGCGCGGACCCCGAAGCACGCGTTGGCACGCCCATCGAGCAGCGGCGGGAGCAGCCGCGCCAGGTCGGCGGGCACGTACTCGAGGTCCGCGTCGAAGATCGCGGCGAAATCCCCCTCGGCATGGGAGAGGGCAGTCCGCACGGCAGCGCCCTTCCCCTGGTTCTCCGAATGCTCGAACAGGCGAACCCGCTCGTCCCATTCGCCTCCTTGCAGGATCTCGCGTGTCCCGTCCGTTGAGCCGTCGTCGACGACGACGAGCTCGAAGTGGCTCGGGAGCTCCGTACGGAGGACTTCCGCGATCGCCTCCTCGACGCGCTCTCGCTCGTTGTAGACGGGCATCAGGATCGACAGCATCGGCGCGCCAGGGTAGCGAGTGCCGGCCCCGTCGCTTTCCGCAAGGATTACGAGATGGACTTCGACGACGCCGGACTTCTGGACGGACTGACCGGGAAGGAGCGCGAGGCGCGGCTCGATCTGCTCGAACGGCTGGCATCCGACGGCGTCAGCATCGAGGAACTCAGAGCGGCGGCAGACGAGGACCGCCTCGTGCTGCTCCCCGTCGAGCGTGCGCTCGGCGCCCGCTACACAGCCAAGGAGATCTCGGAGCGCTCCGGGGTCCCTGTCGAGCTTCTGATCAGGATCAGGCGCGCGCTCGGATTCCCGGATGTCGAGCCACACGATCCTGTCTGGAGCGACGAGGACGTTGCGGCGATGCGGTCGGTCAAGCAGTTCATCGACGCGGGCATCTCAGCCGACGCGGTGATCGAGATCACGCGCGTGCTCGGAGAGGGGATGTCAAGGCTGGCTCCCACCATCACCGGTTCATTCGCTGACACCTT
Source organism: uncultured Solirubrobacterales bacterium (assembly GCA_963705775.1). Taxonomy (GTDB): domain Bacteria; phylum Actinomycetota; class Thermoleophilia; order Solirubrobacterales; family Solirubrobacteraceae; genus Palsa-465. The sequence continues at coordinate 30,750 of CAVPKT010000007.1, forward strand.
CTTGGAGCCCGGGGACACCGAGCGAGACCTCGCGCTCCGTTACGCGGCGATGGCCAAGGCGCTGCTCCCGTCGATGTCGCCGGTGCTGAGCGCCGCGCTCGCCGCATACGTGCGTGACAGCGCCCGGCGGGGCATCATCGGCCGCTCGGAGCTCGAGCGTGGCCGGCTCGCGGGCGAGGAGCACGCGGTCGTCTGTTTCGCCGATCTCGTCGGTTTCACCAGTCTCGGTGACGCAGTGGGCGTCGAGGAGCTCGGCAGCGTGGCGCGGCAGCTCGCCGAGCTCGCGGCCGACATCGCGAGGCCGCCGGTAAGGCTGATCAAGACGATCGGCGATGCCGCGATGTTCATCAGCCCGGAACCGACGCCGATGGTCGCCGCGGCCCTGGACCTCGTGGACGCGGTAGATGCGGCGGAGCTCCCGAGCCTGCGCGCCGGCATCGCGAGCGGTGCGGTCGTCAGCCGCGCCGGCGACTGGTACGGCCACGCGGTCAACCTCTCGAGTCGAGTCACGGGCGTGGCACGCCCGGACAGCGTGCTCTGCACGGAGGAGGTCAGGAACACATCGGCCGATCAGTTCAACTGGTCCTTCGCCGGGCGCTTCAGGCTGAAGGGCCTGGCTCAGCCGCAACCGCTCTACCGAGCGCGGCGACTCGAGGAGCCGAGCGCTACGACGCAGACAAAAGGTCGACGACGAAGACGAGCGTCGAGTTAGCGGGAATCGTCGGCGGCCGACCGGCTTTGCCGTATGCCTCCGCCGGCGGAATGATGAGCTCGCGCCTGCCGCCGACGTGCATTCCAACCATGCCCTCCGACCAGCCCTTGATCAGACCGTTCAGAGGGAACGTCGCCGGCTGTCCCCGAGACCACGACGAGTCGAACTGCCTACCGGTCTTGTACACGACCCCCACGTAGTTGACCGTGACCGTCTGGCCGGCCTTCAGCGTCTGGCCGGTTCCGGGAATCAGGTCCTTGACGACGACGCGCGCGGGCGGCCCGCCCTTGGGAACCGTAACGACCGGCTGCTTGGAGAGCGCCGCGGGAACCTTCGGCGTGGTCACGGTCGTGCCGGTCGAGCCTCCAGACGGCGCGGGCTGGACGCCGGGCGCTTTGGAGGAGCTTCCGCACGCGGCGACGCCGAGCGCCAGGGCCGCAGAGGTTGAAATGGCAAGGATGCGGTTGGTCATCTGAAGTGGGGCAGGGTAGCGGGGGCGGCTAAGAACCGCTCTAAGAGGCGATCCGCTCGAGCACGCCGGCGTCGACGTCGAAGTTCGCGTGCACGGCGGTCACGTCGTCGGATTCCTCGAGCGCATCGATCAGCCTGAGCAGCTTGGCGGCGTCCGCCTCCTCAACCGGCACACGCGAGGAGGGGCGCCAGACCACGTCGGCGCTCTCGATCTCAACACCCGCCTGCTCGAGCGCATTGCGCACCGCCTGGAGATCTCCGGGCTCGGTGATCACCTCGAACACGTCGTCGTCACGTGCGATGTCCTCGGCGCCCGCGTCGATCGCTCCGATCAGGTCGTCCTCGTCGTAGCGGCCCGCGTCCACCACGATCACGCCGCGCTTGTCGAACAGGTAGGAGACAGAGCCGGGCTCGCCGAGGCTGCCACCGTGCTTGGAGAACGCGTGGCGGATTTCGGCGCTGGTGCGGTTACGGTTGTCAGTCAGCGCTTCGATCAGCAGCGCCACCCCGCCGGGGCCGTAGCCCTCGTACACGACCGTCTCGATCGCGGCGGCGTCGGCCCCCTCGCCCGTGCCCTTGGCGATCGCCCGCTCGATGTTGTCCTTCGGCATCGAAGCGTCGCGCGCCTTCTGGATCGCGAGCGCGAGCGCGGAGTTGCCATCCGGCTCGCCGCCGCCGTCGCGGGCGGCGACCGTGATCGCGCGAGTTAATTTTGTGAACTGCTGGCCCCGGCGAGCATCGACGACCGCCTTCTTGTGCTTGATCGAGGCCCATTTGCTGTGTCCGGACATATAGAGCAAATTTATTACGCTGCTCCTATCAACGCACTAGCCCCCGAGATCTTCAAGGCGTATGACGTCCGCGGCCTGTACGGCACGGACATCGACGCCGACGCCGCTGAGCTGATCGGGCGGGCATTCACGCGCGTGATCTCCAACCTCGAGCGCAAGCCGACGTCCCAGCTGCGACTGGGGCTCGGACGCGACATGCGACTCACCGCTCCCGAGCTCGCGGCGGCGTACCGGCGCGGGATGTGCTCCGAGGGCGCGAGCGTGATCGATGCCGGCGAGGTCGCGACCGAAATGCTCTATTACCTCGTCGGCTCCCGGGATCTCGACGGCGGCCTGATGTGCACCGCGTCCCACAATCCGAAGCGGTACACGGGCGCGAAGCTCGTCAAGCGCGGCGCGATCGCGCTGTCGGGGGATGCGGGCATCGACCAGGTGCGCGACCTGATCGAGGCGGGCCTCGGTGACCCGCCCGGAGGCGGCAACGTCGAGGAGGTGGTGCTGTACGACGAGTTTCACGAGGCGGCCCTGAAGTTCGTCGACCCCGCCAAGATCAAGCCGCTGCAGGTCGTGGTGGACGGCGGTAACGGAATGGCGGGGCCGATGGTCGGTCCGCTGCTCGATCGACTGGGGATTCGGTCGGAGAAGGCGTACTGGACGCCGAACGGCGACTTCCCGGCCCACGAGCCGAACCCGCTGCTGCCCGAGAACAGAAGGTTTGTCATGGAGGAAGTGGTTCGACGGCGCGCCGACCTCGGGATCGCCTGGGACGGCGACGCGGACCGGTGCTTCTTCATCGACGACACCGGTGCGTTCGTCGACGGCGACTTCCTGACCGCGCTGTTGGCCGAGTCGATGCTCGGCAAGCATCCCGGTGCGACGATCCTCTACGACGTGCGGGCGAGCCGCGCGGTTGCGGACACCGTGCACCGCGCGGGCGGAACGCCGCTGATCAACCGGGTGGGGCACGCGTTCTTCAAGACTCGGATGCGCGAGGTGCCCGAGAGCGTGTTCGGCGGAGAAGTGTCCGGCCATTACTACTTCCGCGATTTCTTCTGCGCGGACTCCGGCACGCTTCCTGCGCTGTTGATGCTCGAGCTGCTCTCGACGCAGGGGACCCGTCTGTCGGAGTTGCTCGAGCCGTATCGGTCCCGCTATTTCGTCTCCGGGGAAATAAATTCCGAGGTAGGGGATCAGCAGGCGAAGATCCAGGAGCTCTCGACCCTGTACGCCGACGCGGAGCAGCAGTGGCTCGACGGGCTGTCGGTCGACTACGACGACTGGCACTTCAACGTCCGTCCCTCCAACACGGAGCCGCTGCTGCGGCTGTGCCTCGAGTCGTTGCGCTCGCGCGAGGACATGGAACGGCGCCGCGACGAGGTCCTCGCAGTGATTCGCTCCTGATGCCGCCGGCCGACGCGCTGGCGATAGCCGAGCGAGCCGCAATCCACTGCCTGCCGATCCCGACGCCGTTTCTCGTCGGGCGCGTCAACTGCTACCTGATTGAGGATGAGCCACTGACGCTGATCGATACAGGCCCCAACTCCGGGAAGTCGCTCGACGAGCTGGAGCAAGCGCTCGCCGCTCACGGCCGGTCGGTCGAGGACCTCGAGCGGATCGTGATCACGCACCAGCACATGGACCACTTGGGCCTGCTCGAGATCCTCGTGCGGCGCTCCGGCGCCGAGGTCGCCGCGCTCCATCTGCTGGCGCCGTACCTCGAGGACTGGCGCACGAGCGCGGTCGCCGATGATGAGTTTGCCCAGGCGGTGATGCGACGGCACGGAGTCCCGACCGAGCTGGCGACGGTGCTGGGCTCGGTCGGGTCGGCGTTCCGCGCTTTCGGGTCGAGCAGTCCCGTTACGAGGCAGCTGCGCGACGGCGAGCACCTTACGTTCCGCGACCGGAAGCTGTTGATTCTTCATCGCCCCGGTCACAGTCCGTCGGACACGATCTTCTGGGATGAGGAGCGCGGGATCCTGATTGCGGGCGATCATCTACTCGCCCACATCTCGTCGAATCCACTCGTCTCGCGGCCCCTCTCCGGCGATCAGGAAGCGGAGCCGCAGGCCCTGCTCAGCTACATCGAGTCAATGCGCGCGACCCGCGAGCTGCCGCTCGAGTTGGTCCTTCCGGGCCACGGCGAGCCGATCACCGAGCACCGGGAGCTGATCGACGAGCGGCTGCGGATGCACGACCGTCGCGCGCGCAAGCTGCATCGGCTGCTGTCCTCGCGCCCGATGACGGCTTACGAGCTGGCCCTGGAGATGTGGGGCAACATCGCTGTGACCCAGGCCTACCTGACGATCTCTGAGGTGCTCGGACACATGGGGCTGCTGGAGCAGGAGGGGCTCGTACGGCGGCTCTCTGAGGAGGTCGTGCGCTTTGAGGCGATCACGGATACGCCGAGTTCCCGGGCCTGACCGGGGAGACCGTCGCCGTCCCGCACTCGTACGCGCCCTGAGGGACCGAGATCCTGAGCGACGCTGTGTCGTTGGGCGGGATCACCTGCACGGCGACGGCGGTCGTACAGCCGGCATTCGATCCGCCGGCCCCGGAGTGGGTGACGCCGATCCGGAACGAGAAGCTGTCTCCCGGAGCTACCTGAAGCGAGTGCTCCGGGGACGTGCCGAAGAAGTCCTGGGTCGTGCGCGTCGAGACGGTCGGCAGTGCTGCGCCCGCTCCGTCGAGGAACTGGATCCCGGGGAAGCCGAACGTGTGACAGGTGCTCGCGGTGGTGTTGCGGAGCGCGAAGCCGAGCTCGCCATGGCCGGTCGCGCCCTGCTGGCCGAGGAACGAGAGGCGCAACCCGGCGGCGCGGCACAGACCGGGCGCGGTCGCGGCGGAGGTCGTGGTGGACGAGGTCGAGCTGGTCGTGGCCGGGGCGGTGCCGGTGGTAGGCGTCGCCGGAGCCGCGGGCGTCGTCGCGGGGGCGTTCGTGGCAGACGGCTTGCTCGAGCCGCAGGCGGCGAGCAACACGACGACGATCGGGGTCGCGATCACGATTGGGCGCATGCGCGGTGTTTTGGCCATTGAGCGCTCAGATCCTTCCTGAGGCAGTTGCCACGGCCGCCGACACCTCGTCCTCGTCGTCGGCGAGCGCGAACAGACCGAGCTCCTGTTCTGAGATCTTGCCGCCGTCGAGCACGCTCTCACGCAGCCAGCCGAGCATCGGCTGCCAGTACTTGCGATCGACGAGCACGATCGGTGGAACCCTTACCTTCCCGGTCTGGACGAGGGCCGCGAGCTCGAACAGCTCGTCGAGCGTGCCGAAGCCACCCGGGAATATCACGAACGCCGACGCGTAGCGGACGAACATCAGCTTGCGAGTGAAGAAGTAATGGAACCGGACCGGAAGGTCGAGGTATGCATTCACGTTCTCGTCGAACAGCCGCTCGATCACCAGCCCCACCGACAGGGCCCCCGCATCGCGCGCGCCGCGATTGGCCGCCTCCATGATCCCAGGACCACCGCCGGTGATGATCGCGAACCCCTCCCGGCCGAGGCGGCCGGCAACGGATCGGGCCAGCTGATAGTCGGGATCCGTTTCAGGCGTACGCGCGGAGCCGAAGACGGACACCCCCCGGCCCACGTTCTCGAGCTGCTCGAACCCTGCCGCGAGCTCTGCCTGGACGCGGGCGAGCAGCAGCCCGTTGTGGTCGGCCTCAGCCGCCTGGGCTCGGGGACTGAACGGCTCGCTGATGCATGCTCGTGCGAGTATCCCAAGGCGATGTCTGGGATCGGCCAGCCACCCCATAAACCGCAGCGATTCCAAGCGACGCTAGCCAGGCTCGATCCCTTCGTCGGGCCCCAACTCGTCGTCGGCACGGCGATCGTGATCGACGTCTTCCTCCCGAAAAAGCTCACGCCGGGACCCTCGTGGATGCCCAGCGTCGAGGGTCTCCTGCTGCTCGTGCTGGTCGTAATCACGCCGCACCCGCGTGTGCGCAAGTCACCCATCCGCCGGCGACTGGCGATCGCCCTGATCGGCCTCGTCAGCGCCGTCAACATCGTCTCGCTCGTGCTCCTGGTCCACTACCTGCTACACGGCGGCGGATCGGCGGGGGGACGTCCGCTGATCTTCTCCGGCATCGCGTTGTGGCTCACGAACGTGCTGCTGTTCGGGCTCTGGTATTGGGAGCTGGACCGGGGCGGCCCGCTCGCACGGATCGACCACGCCGACGCCGCGCCGGATTTCCTGTTCACGCAGATGACCAACGAGGGAGCGACGATCGCGGGTCCCGGGTGGGAGCCGGGCCTGATCGACTACCTGTATGTGTCGTTCACGAACGCGAGTGCGTTCAGCCCCACCGACACGATGCCGCTCACGCACTCGGCCAAAGCGCTGATGGCAGCACAGGCGCTCACGTCACTGCTGATCATCCTGCTCGTGATCTCGCGGGCCGTCGGCATCCTGAGCTGATGCTCGAGCAGGCGAGCGTCGAGCGGGAGACCCGGCAGATCGGAACCGAGCTCGCGGCGGCGTTCCCGTCCGCCGTTCGCCACCCGATGCGCGCGCTCGACACCCGCGCGATGGAGCTGGCCTCCTCCGATGGCGAGTTGCGCGCCGCGCTGTTCAGGTTCGTCGATGTCGTGCCCGCGTGCCGCTCACTCGACGATCTCGCTCGCCATCTGACCGGCTTCTTGCACGAGGTCCCCGAAAGCCCGCCGCCGATTGTCGCCGCGATGAAGATCGCGAACACGAAGGCGGGGCGCGCGGCGCTCGGCGCCGCAGCGGCAGGTGGCGTCCGGCACCTCGCCCACCGGTTCATCGTGGGAGAGACGCCGGCTTCGGCGCTGACCGTGCTAAGGCATCTGTGGTCGCGCGGGATCGCGAGCACGATCGACCTCCTCGGCGAGGCGACCGTGACGCCCGAGGAAGCCGATCGCTACGCGGACCGCTGCAGGGACGCGCTCTCGGAGCTCACGGCGGCCGCCCATCAGTGGCCGGACCGGCCCGTGTTGGAGCGCGATAGCAGCGGCGCGCTCCCCCGCGCGAATGTGTCCGTGAAGGTCTCTGCGCTGACCCCGCTGCTGCGGCCCGACGCCCCCGAGCTCGGTCGCCGGGATGCCGCAACGCGGCTCCGTCCCCTGCTGCGCGACGCACGCGACGCGGGCGCGCACATTCACATCGATATGGAGTCGCTCGATTCGCGCGAGCTGGTGCTCGACCTGGTACTCGAGCTGCTCTCGGAGCCTGAGTTCGGCGAGGGACCGTCGGCCGGAGTCGTCCTTCAGGCATATCTGCGCGACTCGGGCGAGACGCTCGAGCGGATCCTCGCCTGGGCTCGCTCGCGGGCGCGACCGTCACCGTTGCAGATCCGGCTCGTCAAGGGCGCGTACTGGGACCACGAGCTCGCGCAAGCTCGTCAACAGGGGTGGCCCACGCCGGTGTTCGAAATCAAGGCGGAATGCGACCGCAACTTCGAGTTGCTGACTCGCACCCTGCTCGCCGCGCGGCCGCTCGTACGCGTAGCCGTCGCATCTCACAACCTCCGCTCGGTATCGCATGCGATCGCGGTCAACCGGCTGCTCGGCGGCAGGGACTCGGAGCTCGAGCTGCAGGTCCTCCGTGGATTGGGAGACGAGCTTCAGGACGCGCTCGCGACGAAGGGCTTTCGGGTGCGGACATACTGCCCGGTCGGCGACCTGGTCGCCGGCATGGCGTACCTCGTGCGCCGGCTGCTCGAGAACACGAGCAACGAGTCGTTCCTCCACGAGCAGGCTCGTGGGACGCCGCTTGACACGCTCCTCGCCGCGCCCTGACACCCGCGGCGAGCGCACGACGTTCCGTGCCCTGGGCGCGTCAAAGGCCGAACGTCGTGCTGCTTTGCGGCACCTTTTGGCGCTCTATTGGTCCAATCTCAGACGTTTCATCCGGCCCTCGGCGCGGAGTCCGTACGATCGACACCGGGTTCCAAGGCAGCGGAATTCGCAGTAACTGCGGGCAATTTCGCGCAAGGACCGCGCAAGTTTTTGCCGGTTCGACCGTTTAAGGGGCGTAGTGGGCGACCTCGAAGCAGCCTTCCGGGCGCAGGAAAAACCGTCTACCGAACGCACACGTTTTTTTGGTGCGCTACGATTCCGTTTCTCGGAGCATTGGTTCGATTGGTTCGATTGGTTCGGTTGCCGTACGCATCCATGAGGGGAGCGAAGAAGTGAGTGAAGCGGGCACCCGCACGCCGCGGGCCGACTACCTAGATCCAGGGGAGCTGTCCGAGCGGGGCGCATCGGACTCGAACGTCCACCATCTGAACGGCGACCGCGTAGCGCTCGCGACTGCCACCAATGGCAGCGCGGCCGCCGCCAACACGCGCCCGAACGACCCCACGCGCGCGACCAGTCGTGGCCTCAGTGCGGTCGGCAACGGGGGGGTTGCAGCCACCGCCGGGCAGTGGGCGCGCGCTGCGACGACGCGCTTTTCGGTGCGGGAGGCCCCGACCTTTCGCGATGCGGTCTTCCGTCGGATGCTCGCGCTCGCGGACCTCGGCGCCGCTGCGGGCGGGCTCGCAGTGATTGGAGCCTTCTCCCGTCAACGTGTGGGTGCCGCGAGCCTCGCGTCAATTCCGTTGATCGTCCTCCTTGCGAAGCTCGGCGGTCGCTACGACCATGACGAGGTCGTCCTGCGCAAGTCGACGCTCGACGAGGTCCCCGCACTCTTCGTGCTAGCCGCGGCGTTCGCTCTGGCGTGGTCGCTCGTCGCGTTTGTCGCCGGGGTCAAGCCTTTCCTTGATGGAGCCGGCGTAGTCACACTGTGGGCGTCGACGGGCGCCCTGCTGATTGCCGGACGGGGAGGCGCGCGGATGCTCGCACAGCTTTCCGCACCGGCGGAGCGCACGCTCATCGTCGGCGGATCGAAGGCGAGAGCGATGCTCGCTCACTCCCTGATGGCCGACCCCGGTGCGCACGTCGAGGTCGTCGGTTTTCTCCCGCTCGAGGACGAGCGCCAGAACCACGCGGATTGGGGCCCGCGCTCCCGCCGCAAGCGCGATCTCTCGCTGGCAGACATGGAATCCCTGGTTCGGGAGCTGCGAGTGGCACGCGTCTTCCTGATCCCCACCAGTGCGGACTCTGAGACCATGCTCGCCGCGGTTCGGCGAGCGGCTGCAATTGGCGTCAAACTCTCGATCGTGCCGCGGCTGTTCGAGGTCGTCGGCTCGGCCGTCGAGTTCGACATGGTCGGTGGCGTGACCGTGCTCGGCGTGAGACGACCGGGCCTCGGGCGCTCCTCCCGGACCGTGAAGCGCACGATGGACGTGATCGGCGCCGCGGTCGGCCTCCTGTTCCTCGCTCCCTTCGCTCTGCTGATCGCGCTCGCGATCAAGCTCGACTCCCCGGGACCCGTGTTCTTCCGTCAGGCGCGCGTGGGCCGCGATGGAAGCAGGTTCCAGATGATCAAGTTCCGCAGCATGGTCGACGGCGCCGAGGCACAGCGCGCCGCGCTGGCCTCGCTGAATGAGCTAGACGGGATCTTCAAGCTCAGCTCGGACCCGCGCGTGACACGCGTTGGGCGGTTGCTTCGCCGCACCTCTTTGGATGAACTGCCACAGCTGCTCAACGTTCTGAGCGGCGAGATGAGCCTCGTTGGTCCCCGGCCCCTGGTCGTCGATGAGGACGTGCTGGTCGAGGGCCGGCACCGTGACCGACTGCAGATGCCACCCGGAATGACCGGCCCATGGCAGGTGCTCGACCATCCGCGGCCCCCGCTGTCGGAGATGGTCAAGACCGACTACCTGTACGCGGCCCACTGGTCGCTCTGGAACGACCTTAAGATCCTCCTGCGCACGTTCTCGCACGTGTTCGCCCAGCGCGGCACCTGACGCTCGCCGCATAGCGCGCGGAGAGGCCGATGGTACGGTCGGTTCGACTGTGCCTGACCTCCTACCGTTTGCAAACGAGCCCGTGCTCGAGCTGCGCCGCGCCGGCGTCCGAGCGGAGATCGGCGATGTGCTCGAGCGCCTCGATCGGCAGCTGCCCCTGTCCGTGCCGGTGATGGTCGGGGTGAACGGTGACGTAGATTCGACCGCCGAGCTGCACTCGACCGATCCCGGCGAGCCGGATCGGTTGGTCGCTCGGGTGGCGAGCGCGGGCCTCGACCAGTGTCGGCGGCGATCGTGACCGCGCGCGAGGGACATACCGCCTGGAGCCGGACACCCGCCGCCGAGCGGGCACGGGTCCTGATCGCCGCCGCGGACTGGCTCCGAAACCGCCGGCTGGAGCTCGCGGCGCTCGAGGTTCGCGAATGCGCGAAGCCTTGGCCGGAGGCCGACGGCGACGTGTGCGAAGCGATCGATTTCCTCGAGTACTACGCCCGCGGGGCGGTCGAGCTCGACGCCGGTCGCCCGCTCGTGCAGGTCCCCGGCGAGCACAATGAGCTGGCCTACGTGTCACGGGGGGTGACCGCCGTCATCTCTCCATGGAACTTCCCACTCGCGATCCCCTGCGGGATGACGGCTGCCGCGCTCGCGACGGGCAATGCAGTCGTGCTCAAGCCGGCCGAGCAGTCTCCCGCCTGCGGGCTGAAGCTTGTGCAAGCGCTGCGAGCCGGGGGCGTTCCGCCGGATGCAATCGCGCTGCTGCCCGGCGAAGGTGACGTCGGGGCAGCGCTGGTCCGCGACCCAGGCGTCCAGACGATCGCCTTCACGGGTTCCCTCGCGGTCGGGCTCGAGATCGTGAGGACGGCGGCCGAGCCGTCCGCAGGAAAGCAGCACATCAAGCGCGTGGTCGCGGAGCTCGGGGGAAAGAACTGCGTGCTGGTGGACTCCGATGCGGACCTGGACGAGGCCGTCCCGGCGATCGTGTCCTCGGCGTTCGCCTACGCCGGACAGAAGTGCTCGGCGGCCTCGAGGGTGCTCGTACACGAGGCGATTGTCGACCAGCTGCTGGAGCGTGTCGCGGGAGCCGTCCGGGTCCTGGTGGTCGGGCAGGCGTCGCTCCTGTCAACCGACGTGCCCTCCCGTGATCGAACGCGAAGCGAAGGAGCGGATCGATCATACCGTTCGATCGCGGAGCGCGCGGGGCGAATCGTCGCCTCCGTCGAGCCAGTGCCCGACCAGGCTGGTTCTGCCCCCCCACCGTCGCCGCCGACCTCCCGACTACTCCCCCGTGGTCTCGTAGGAGGTGTTCGGACCGCTGCTGACGGTCGAGCCGATCCGCGACATCGAGCACGGATGCGACATCGTCGACGCGCTTCCGTACGCGCTCACCGGTGGCCTGTTCGCGCGCGACCCGACGACGGTCCGTATGTCGGCGCCCGGACCCCGGTCGGCAACCTGTACGTCAACCGCGGGATCACCGGCGCGAAGGTCGGGCGTCAGCCTCCGGCGGAACCGGCTGTCCGGCACCGGCAGCAAGGCGGAGTGCCCCTACACCTGCTCCCAGTTCGTCGAGCCGCGTGCGGTGACCGAGAACACGATGCGTCACGGCCTCGTGGTGTGAGCCCGCTCTCGATTCGGCCACGCTCTGACCGCGACCCTTGATTTATCTGCCTCTGGGGTCGATCATCGCGGTAGGCCGATGTTGGCGGACCCTTCACTCGCCTGGAAGCTCGTGCTGGCAGTGGTGCTCGGCGCGGCGATCGTCTTCGGCGCCTACGGGAGCGCCCCGCGCCGCAGGGTGCCCCACTCCGACTTGCAACGCCTGGTCCTGTCGGCCATCGCTCCTCTACGTCGTCGGGGGAATCGCCTCGCTGAAACACCACACGACGCTCGCCGCGCTCGTGTACGCCGCCGGAATCGCGGTCTGCGCGCTCGGCACTGTGGCTGTCGCGTGGCGCCGATCCGGCGAGGAGCCGCCACGCGGAGGCGAGGAGCCCAGCGACGAGCGCCGCCCCCGAGGCCCGACGGATTGCCGCAGTTCGACTGGGCCGCGTTCGAGCGCGCGTTCCGCACTTACACCGACGGCGCGATTCCCGCGAGCCGGCCGTCCGCTAGCTCCCGCCCCCGTTCAGCCCCAGCAGCTCGGTGCAAGCCGGCGTCTCGCCCGCTAGCTCGGGATGAAACGCAACCGCGACAGGTTGCCCTGCCTGCACCGCGACGGGGTGGCCCTCGACTCGGCCTAGGACCTCTACGTTCGGGCCGTGCTCGGCGACCCACGGCGCGCGGATGAAGACGGCGTGTACCGGCCCGCCGGTGACGCCCGTCGAGCTCGATGTCGGCCTCGAAGGAGCGCAGCTGGCGGCCGAACGCGTTGCGCGAGGCGCTGACGTCGAGCAGGCCCAGATGATCCCGGTCGAGCATGATCATGCCCGCGCACGTGCCAAGCACTGGCGTGCCGCGCCCAGCCAGCTCGCGGAGCGGGTCGGCGAGGCCCTCGCGCTCGATCCCGAGCGTCATCACCGTCGACTCCCCGCCGGGAATGATCAGCGCGTCGAGCCCTTCCAGGTCGGCGGGCACGCGAACCTCGACCCCGCACGCGCCGAGCGCCGCCAGATCTTGGCGTGCGCCTCGAAGTCCCCTTGCAGCGCGAGGATCCCGACGGTCTGGCGCCGCTTCCACGACTTGAGCCGCGCGTAGCTACCAGCCGCGCGGTGCGAGCAGCTGCTCGGGCTCGAGCTTCGAGGTCTCGAGGCTGACCATCGGCTGTCCGAGCCCGGTCGAGGCAGCCGCCACGCGAGCAGGATCCTGGAAATGCGTCGTGGCCTCGACGATCGCCCGTGCGCGCCGCTCTGGGTCCTCCGATTTGAAGATGCCCGATCCGACGAACACGCCTTCGGCACCGAGCTGCATCACCAGCGCAGCGTCGGCCGGTGTCGCGATCCCGCCGGCGCAGAACAGCACAACCGGCAGCCGCCGGTCGCGCGCCACTTGCCGCACGAGCTGTGGCGGAGCCTGCAGCTCCTTCGCGGCAGTCGCGAGCTCTCCGTCGTCGAGCGTGCTCGAGGCGGCGGATCTCCCCGCGGATCACGCGCAGGTGGCGGACGGCCTCGACGATGTCGCCGGTGCCGGCTTCGCCCTTGGAGCGGATCATCGCCGCTCCTTCGCCGATCCGGCGGAGGGCCTCGCCAAGGTTGGTGGCGCCGCAGACGAATGGGACCTTGAACGCCCACTTGTCGATGTGGTTGGCCTCGTCGGCGGGCGTGAGGACTTCCGACTCGTCAATGTAGTCGACCTCCAGCGCCTCGAGCACCTGTGCCTCGACGAAGTGCCCGATCCGCGCCTTGGCCATGACCGGGATCGTGACCGCCTGCTGGATCTCGCGGATCATCGCCGGATCGGACATCCGCGCGACGCCGCCGTCGCGGCGAATATCGGCAGGGACGCGCTCCAGCGCCATCACCGCGGCGGCGCCAGCGTCCTCGGCGATCTTCGCCTGCTCCGCCGTGACGACGTCCATGATCACGCCGCCCTTCAGCATCTCGGCGAGGCCCGCCTTGACGGTGAAGGTGGCCTCGTCCCGTGGGGTATCGCTCGTCGTCATCGCGAGTCCTCTGGTCTCCTCATCCGGGGCGAGTTTAGCTAGCGGGTACGTTTGTGCCGCCATGGTCGCCGAGGCGGTATTCGTGCCGGAGAACGGGAAGGTTGTCGCAACAGAGCTCGCCCGCGGCCCGTGGGATCCGAACGCGCAGCACGGCGGAGCGCCGGCGGCGCTCTTGATGCGCGCGTTCGAGGCGATGCCCGCCACCGATGGCTTGGCGATCGCTCGCGTGACATACGAGCTTCGTGCGTCCGGTCCCGCTCGGGCGAGCTTGAGGTCAGCGCTTCGGTGACCCGCCCGGGACGGCGCGTGCAGCTGCTCGAGGGCGCGATCGTGTCTGCCGAGGGGACCGAGGTCGTGCGGGCGAGGGCGCTGCAGGTGGCGACCGCCGCCACCGAAGCGGGTTTCGCCTGATCCGCCCCCGCCGGGACCGGAGGCAGGGCCCCCGAACGAGTTCGCAGCGCGGGGCGTGACCAGCTTCCCGAGCGCCGCGATGGAGATCAGGTTCATCGCCGGCCGCGTTTCGCGAGCCCGGCCCGTCGACCGCGTGGTTCCGGCTGCGGGTGGCGCTGGTCGCCGGGGAGGAGCCGTCCAGCCTCCAGCGCCTGGCGGCCGCGGCCGACTTCCCAACGGGATCGCGACCGAGCTTCCATGGTCCGAGTACGTGTTCATCAACCCCGACCTGACGCTGTACGTCGAGCGCGAGCCGATCGGCGACTGGATCTGTCTCGACGCGCAGATGCGGGTGCGGAAGGCGGCGTCGGGTTCTCCGAGGCCGTGCTCTACGACGCCCAGGGGCGCGTCGGGAGGTCGCTTCAGTCGCTGTACGTGGCGCCCGGTGAGCGCTGCGTGCTCGTTACTTCAGCCGGAACGCCTTGATGCGGACGTCGTACTGCTGGCGCGTCGCGGGCGTAGACGCCGTATGCGAGCGCCTGGATCACCGACAGCAGGGCAGTATGCGACCGCACGAACGCCGGCGTGTTCGACGAGTAGTAGAGGCGGATCCGCGCAAGCCGCGCGACCTCGGACAGGGTTGCGTCGGTGATCGCCAGCGTCGGCGCCTTGCGGTGGCGGGCGAGCTTCATCGTCCGCGTGATCAGCGGGTGCGGCCGCCCGGCCGACAGGCCGATCACGAGCGTCTGCTCGTCGATCCGGCTGAGGCGGCCGAGCGCCTCCTGCGACGGGCTGGCGACGATCTCGGCGCGCAGGTCGAGCAGCATCAGCAGGTGGCGCAGGTAGCTGGCGAAGAACGCCATCTGGTCGGTTCCTGCGATCAGGACCTTCTCGGCCGAGACGATCGCGTCGACTGCCGCCTCGACGTCGGAGCGCGACAGCTTGTGCGCTGTGTCCTCGACGTTGACGTGGTCTGCGGCAAGCGCCGCCTCGAACTCGGTGTGGTCGAGCGAGAACAGCGGCGCGGCGGTGACGGCGCCGTCGGCGCCGTCGGGCGGGCGCCGCCGGTACTCGTCGCGCGCCGCCTGCTGTAGCTCCGGGAAGCCCTCGAAGCCGAGCGCCTGGGAGAACCGGACGACCGTGCTCGACGAGGTACTGGCACGGCGGGCGAGCTCCTCGGCGGTCTGGAAGGCGGCCTCGTCGAGATGGTCGACGATGTACTGGGCGACGTCCTTCTGGGAGCGCGAGAAGTCGTCGAACCGCGAGCGGATGTAAGCGGACAGGGCCTGATGGCCGTTCGGCGGGGCGGATGTGGGGCTCGCTGCGTTGGATCCGTGCGCCGGCCCGGAACCGTTTGTGGCGTGCGCTGCGGTCGTCGTACGGTTGCTTCATCGGCAGGCGTGCTGTTTCGACACCCGCCTGCGACGTTCCTTCACGGCCGGCGCGTCATGCTCTATCGACCGACCCGGCAAGCCGCGTCGCGGCGTTCCTGATTCTGCCTGCGCTCGGCCAACACCTCACCGATGATGTAGACGATCAGCACGTTGACGACCACCCCGACGCCCAGGAACGTGGCAAGCAGGGCGATGTCCTGGTTCAGCGCCGCGGTGCGAAGGATCAGCATCGCTCCGGAGCGTACCTGACGAGCCAGTCTCCGTGGCACATCGGCCGCTGGTCTCGGTGGTAGCGTCGCCCGCGCGAGCATGGCCCGGTAGCTCAGCGGTCAGAGCAGCGGACTCATAATCCGTCGCGCGGAGGTTCGAATCCTCCCCGGGCCATGAGGCGGTACACGCCCAATGCAGGACTGAGACGCTGCAAATCCGCTCTCGGATGTGATGGAGTCGCGCTCGTGGCGAAACCCGCAATCGAGTTCTTTGACGTTGGGACGGTCCCATGGAGTCCGGTGTCGGGCCAGCCCGGAGCGTCAGAGCGAATACTCGCGCATGACCGTTCCAGTGGGCTGCTGACGCGAATGGTGAGGTGGGCGCCCGGGATGGACACCTCACCCGCGGGCGCAGTCGAACACGACTATTTCGAGGAAGTCTTCATCGTGTCCGGATCGATCCACGACGTGACGCTCGATCGGACATTCGCCGCCGGATCGTACGCGTGCCGGCCGCCCGGCATGGTCCATGGTCCGTGGAGAACAGCCGAAGGCTGCGTGATGTTCGAAACGCGCTACGCGACCGGCAGAAGCCGGTAAGCATCCGCGGCCGTCGGGGGGCGCGACCGCCCGCGGCGGGCGTCGGGGGCGTCCGGCGCCCTCCTACATCCTTCCTACACGTCTCACATCCGACTCATAAGCGGCTGGTCGATCCTGCGAGCAGTCCCGCCCACGACTGAAAGCAAACTGACATGACTCCCCCTGGATACGACCACACACTTGACCAGCCGTTCCAGCCCCGGCCGGTGCGCGCGCCTGGTCCCCGGCCGCGCGCCACCTCGCCCGATGACGCCAACCGGCTCGCGGCGGAGCGTCTGGGCGCCCGGCGGTACCGTCAGCGAAGGATCAGAAAGCGGGTTGTCGCAATCGGCATTGCCGTGTTCCTCGCCGCCTGGACCGTGATCTTCGCTGAGCTCGTCACCGGGCACGCGGCGACGGTCGTAAAGACAAAGACGACGACGGCGCAGTCCTCGAACGCGACCGGCACCAGCAGCTCCGGTTCCACCTCGGGCAGCGCAAGCTCCTCCTCACCGGCGGCGAGCACCTCATCGTCCGGTTCGGGCACCTCGTCGTCGGGCTCTGGCTCGACGAGCGCGGTAACGACGAGCCAGTCGTGATGAGCGTCTCCTCGCCATCCAATGTCGAGACGATCGAGCGGTTCGCCTGCTTCGGCGGTAACTGCACGGTGATCGTGGAAGGCGCGGGGCCCGCCCGAAGCGCTGCGGACGCCGCGGCGCGAGCACGGCGCAGCCTGCTCGCGTGGCACGAGCAGTTCTCGCGCTTTGATCCGTCGAGCGAGCTCTCCAGCCTGAACACCGACTCTCGCGCGGTGGTGCCGGTCAGTCCGGTCATGGTCCGATTCGCAGAAGCCGCACTCTGGGCCGCGGCCCATACGCGCGGCCTCGTCGATCCAACGCTGGTCGGCGAGATCGAGCGAGCGGGCTACGCGGGTCACTTCGACTCGGCGCCATTGCCTCTGTCGGTGGGGCTTCGCCTCGCGCCGCCCCGGCGTCCGGCCGGCTCCAACCCGGAGCGCAAGTGGCGCCAGGTGAGCGTGAACCGCGTCGGGCGGACGGTCCACCGTCCCCCCGGCATCCGCCTCGACAGCGGCGGAATCGCAAAGGGCCTGTTCGCGGATCTGCTCGCGGCTACGCTCGAGCCTCACGCAGCCTTCGCGGTCGAGGCCGCGGGCGACATCCGGTTCGGCGGCGCGGCGGGCCTCGTCCGGCCGGTGCAGGTCGCGAGCCCTCTTGACGGCAGCATCCTCCATACGTTCGGCCTGACCAAGGGCGCGGCCGCGACAAGCGGGATCGGACGGCGCAGCTGGCTCGACGCCCGCGGACGACCGGCGCACCACCTCCTCGATGCTGCAACCGGGAGGCCCGCGTTCACCGGGATCGTCCAGGCCACGGCGCTTGCGCCCTCTGCGGTCGAGGCCGAGGCGCTCGCAAAGGCGGCGCTGCTCAGCGGCCCGGAAGGTTCGCGCGGGTGGCTTCCTCATGGAGGCTTGGTCGTCCACGACGATGGCAGCCACGACGTGATCGACGAGCCGGGCCTATGACCGACCCTTCCCAGCACCTCTTCTGGATCACGAGCCGCGCCGCCGGCACGGCCGCGCTGGTTCTCGAGCGCGGCAGTCGGCTTCGGGCTGACGATGGGCGGCAAGTTGATCAAACGCGGCGGGCCGGATCGCCGGGTCATCCACGAGACACTCTCGCTGGCGGTGATGGTTGCGATCGCCATCCACGGTCTGTCGCTGATCGGCGACAAATGGCTGCATCCGAGCCTGCTCGACGTCGCGGTGCCGTTCCTTGGCTCGTACAACACACTGGCGACGTCGGTCGGGATCATCGCCGGATGGGGACTGATCTTCCTAGGGCTCTCGTATTACCTGCGGCGCCGGATCGGACAGCAGCGCTGGAAGCCGGTCCACCGCTTCACTTTGCTCGCTTGGGCGCTAGGACTGGTTCACGCCTTCACCGAGGGATCCGACGCCGGGAAACTCTGGTTCGTGGCACTGATTGCGGTCACCGCCGCCCCCGCGCTGGTTTTGCTACCCGTTCGCCTCGCGAGCGCGCGGCGGAAGCGTCATGGACGGAGCTCGCAGAACGCGAATCCGTCCCGGATCGACACAGGTCCGAGCTCGTACCCGATCCGGCGCTCGAACACTGGGCCCGCATTGACGAAGGTGTGAAGCCCCCGTGCGTCAGTCAAGATACGCGTACGCCGGGAGCGTCAGGAATCGATCAGCTCGTCCGCGAGCGCGACGCGCTCGAAGATCTCGCGGGTCTTGTCGGGCCGCCCGCCCCGCCAGACCTCATCACCCACGTCGGCGTGGATCTTGGCCGTCTCCTCGTCGAGCACCTGACGGACAAGCTCGGGCGTGACGACCGGGCCCTCGTCGAGCTTCACTGCGTGCCTGACCCACTGCCAGATCTGCGACGCGAGATCTCGGCCGTGGCCGCATCCTCCATCAGCGAGTTGATTGCCGCCGCGCCGCGGCCGGTGAGCCAGAACGAGATGTACTGAAAGCCAACGTTGACGTTCGTCCGGAGCCCTGCCTCCGTGACCTTCCCCGGGGTCGAGGACAGGTCGAGGAGTTGCTCGGCGCCGACGCGCACGTCGTCGCGGAGACGACCGACCTGATTCGGCGCGCCATCGAGCCCTAGCTCGAACACCGCTCGTGCGACCGGCACGAGATCCGGGTGCGCGACCCATGTCCCGTCGTAGCCCTGCTCCACCTCGCGCTGCTTGTCGGCCCTCACGCCCGCGAGGGCCTTCTCATTCGCCGCTTTGTCCTTGCGTGACGGGATCAACGCCGCCATACCCCCCATCGCGTGCGCTCCGCGACGGTGGCAGGTGGCGACCAGCAGCTCCGTGTAGGCACGCATGAACGGCACGGTCATGGTCACATCACTTCGGTCGGGCAGCACCATCTCGCGGCGATCGGGAAAGCACTTGATCGCCGAGAAGATGTAATCCCACCGGCCCGCGTTCAGACCGGCCGAGTGGTCGCGGAGCTCGAACAGCATCTCGTCCATCTCGAATGCCGCGGGCAGCGTTTCGATCAGAACGGTCGCCTTTATCGTGCCCCGCTCGATCCGCAGGGCTTCCTGGAGAACGAGAACACGTCGTTCCACAGCCGCGCCTCGAGGTGCGACTCCATCTTCGGCAGGTAGAAGTACGGCCCGGTGCCGGCTCGTAGGAGCCGCCGGGCGCAGTGAAAGAAGTACAGGCCGAAGTCGAACAGCGATCCCGATACCGGCTCGCGGTCGACGAGCATGTGCCGCTCAGGAAGGTGCCACCCGCGCGGGCGCACGAGCAGCGTCGCGGGATGCTCGCCGAGCCGTACAGCCGGCCGTCCGAGGAGCGGTAAGTGATCGTGCGCTCGATCGCGTCGCGCAAGTTGATGTGCCCGTTGACCATGTTTCGCCAAGTGGGCGAGTTCGCATCCTCGAAGTCGGCCATGAACCCGTCGGCTGAGGAGTTGAGCGCGTTGATCACCATCTTGCGGTCGGTCGGCCCTGTTATCTCCACCCAGCGCTGTTGCAGGTCGTCGGGCGCCGACGCCACCTTCCAATCCCCATCGCGCACCTCGCGCGTGTCTGGCAGGAAGTCGAGCAGCTCGCCGGCCCGCAGGCGCGCTCTGCGCTCGGCGCGGGCCTCGAGCAGCTTCGCTCGTCGTGGTCCGAACCGGGTTTGGAGCTCGGCGACGAACTCGAGCGCGTCGGGTGTGAGCACCTCCTCGAAGCCGCCTTCGATCGTCCCCTCCAGCTCGATGGCCATGTGCGCATCCTTGCAGCACGAGACCCAGAGCGCGGGCGTGCCCGGCGCGCGGGGCTACAGCTCGCCGCGTCGAACGAGCGCTTTGAGGATGCCCCCGAGGCCCGCCGTGATCCCGGCGCCGGCGATCCCGGAGCCGAGCACCACGACGGCGATTGCGATCCGGCTCTTGCTCTCGACCTGCGGGCTGACCAAGCCGAGCGTGTCGATCGTCGTCGAGATAACCAGCACTGCGCCACTCGGGCACGGTGAGTCAGATCGTGCGGGATGGCGCTCCGGATGCCGGTACTGGCTGCTGCCATAGCGATCTTCATGGAGCTTCCGGTTGCGTTTGCAGTCGCTGTCGGCGCGTTCACACGTCCTGCAGCTGTGCTCATGGCATTGTACACGCTGGGAACTTCGTTGATCGAGCATCGCTATTGGACGGCGAAAGGCGAGGATGAACTTGCCAGGGATGGAGGCCTTTTACAAGAATCTCAGCATCATTGGAGGCTTCCTGCTGCTGGACATCACCGGCGCGGGAAAATATCTCGATCGATATCTTGTGCGGCATAGTCGCGTCGTGACCCGTGCGGCCGCCGGGCGCGAACGTACATCGAGGGAGACATCGAATGAGATGGCCATGATCGGTCTGCTGTTCGCTGGTATCGGGTGGACCGACCTCGCGATCACCTTGAACCGGATCGCGGTTGGGGCATTCTTCATGCTATCGGGATATCACAAGCTGTTCAACGCCGAGCGTCACCGTACGTTCGTCGATGAACTCAAGGACTCGGTGTTCATGCAGTGGGCTTCAATCGATGGTGGGTGCCGTTGGTCGAGTTCTCCGCCGGCGGCGCCGTCCTTATCGGGCTCCTGGCGCCACTCGCCGCGCTTGGCCTGCTTGTCATCATCCTCGTCGCCATCGCCACGTCCGGGCGGCAGCGAATCAAACTCTACAAGCCGATCGATGAAGCGGATCGCATCGACGATTGGCTCTATTTACCGGAGACGCTTTATGCTTTCATGTTGATCATCGTCGTCTCGGCCGGCGCCGGGCCGTACAGCCTCGATGCCCTGATCCTGGGTCTGATGAATAACCACGTCGCGTCTAAGTTCAGCCCATGAGCACCCGGTCTTCAAGTGTCAATGCGACCTCACTCCGCGGTCGCGTAAGCTGGACTCCCGCGCGCTTCGCGCTCGAAGCCTTTAGCGACATCGATCCCTATCTTGATGACGATTGAGCTCGTTCGAACATAAACTTTTCCATGCGCTTTGCGCGCGAAGGAGCGGCAAATGTCCACGCAGCAGATCGCAACCCGTCTCGCGGAGCTTTGCAACAAGGGTGAGTCGAGGCCGCGCAGAAAGAGCTGTTTGCCAACGATGCCGTCAGCATCGAGCAGCACGAGACAGCCGGCTTTCCCAAGGAAACCAAAGGGCCTCCAGGCGATCATTCAGAAAGGCCACCATCGGGCGTCATCGCTCGAGAAGGTCCATGAATGCTCCGCCTCGAAGCCCCTGGTCGCGGGGAACGCCATTGCCATGGCCCTGTCGATGGACGTCACCATGAAGGGGCGCGGCCGGATGAAGCTCGAGGAAGTCTGCGTTTATGAGGTCAAGGACGGCAAGATCGCTTCAGAGCAGTTCTTCATGTAGGCCCTGCTGCTGCCGCGCCAAAGGACTGGCGCAGCGTCCTGCCTTGATAGGTGCCCCCAGGGCCATTTGCCCAGGTCTGTCCTCGCATGCCGTCTTCGGCGGCAAGCCGTCCACTGGGCGGAAGCGGTCGGAAAAGCGGCTAGCCGGTGAGGTCGTCTGAGAACCCGGCGCCGGACGGCGGAGCTAACGCTGCCTTCCCTTGAGACTAATGAGCCTTCTCCTGGCGCCTTAGTCGGCAGGCTGCGGTCATTGCAGAAGATCTTCTGAGCCTCTGATTGAACTTGGCGACCTAGGCATCGAAATCGCGTTCGGCTCGAGTTGCGGCTCGCTGCTGCTTCATCGTGTTCCTACCTGAATCAGAGGAGGACACAACATAGCCTTAGACCCGGAGGAGGTGCAGTGTAGGGGTCACGGTTTCGAGCAGCGGCAACAAAATCAAGCAAGATAAAGAGTTATCTGTCCACTACGAGCACCCCTCCTTGCGTTCGGAATTTCGGTGGGTGTTCTCACCAGCGGCTTCGTTATCGGATTCGTTGGTCGGATGCGCAAGGCGTGCCGTAGCGGCCGCTATCATGGCCTTGAAGCGCGGATTGTCGCGAAGACGCGTGAAGTCCGGATCGACCTTGATGTGGTTTAGATAATAGCTGGCGGCTTCGTGTTCCAGGACGGGACCGAGCATGTCCAAAGCGGGGTCCGGCTCATTCAGGTGAATCAGGAGGGACACATGCAAAGTTGTAGCGCAAATTCCGGTCGTCGGGATCAATCAGCAGCGCGAGGTTCATCCGTTCCTTTGCGCGTTCAGCCCTTCCCTAGCGTCGCGAGAGCATAGGCAGAATACGCCGTGACCGCTCCATTGCTCAGATCCCTGGGCGAGGGCTTTTTCGGCGCGGGAGAGCGCAGTTTGCGCGGAGCGCCGAGCGGATTGGCGGTCTCCCACCGCAACGT
>CAVPKT010000008.1:0-44970 GCA_963705775.1 uncultured Solirubrobacterales bacterium
CACAACGTCTTCCTTGTCTCCGCCGTTCGCGAAGCCCGCGCGCTTCAGCGCCAGGCCAGCGTCATAGGTCTGCACGGACTAGGCGGCCACGCCGCGGCCGCGGTGGAAGAACATGCGGCGATCTACCACGCCATCAGGGACGGAGAGCCAGATGCGGCCGCCGAGGCAGCCTCGGTGCACTTGGACAACTCCCTTCGAGGACTACCGCCGCGAAATTCAGCGTCGCGTATTCGGATGACGTGAGCGGCAAACGTCAGGCTCGCTGCGCGGTGGCATGCTCCTGAACTGGATGGATGAGGCAGTCGAGCAGAGAAAGGGTCATACTCTTCGGTGTGACACAGGCCGAAAACGGAGACACTGCGGCCCCCACATCAGGCTACAGCGGCGCACGGTCTCCTTCCCCGGGGACAGCGCGAAGATCGGGACCTGTGGGCGGTGCGCCGAGATCAGCCTCGCTGACCGTCCGGACAGCGTGGGAACCGACGAGCGCCGCGAGATGCAGGTCCCGCGCCGCCGCGCAAGCGCTGTAAGCGACCGTGTAGGCGGGATCACGCGCGTCGCGGCGCACGCGTTTCTCGTTCCAGGTCCGGTACGGCAGCCTGCTCGGTGCGCTCGGCGACGGCCGCCATCGTCTCGATCGCCTCGACCGGATAGCCGCCGATCGCCGTCTCCTGGGAGAGCATCACCGCATCGGTGCCGTCGAGGATCGCGTTGGCGATGTCGGCGACTTCGGCCCGCGTCGGCCGCGGAGAGGAAACCATCGAGTCGAGCATCTGCGTGGCGGTGATCGACGGGCGGGCGAGCCGGCCCGCGACCCGCAGGAGCTGCTTCTGGACCATCGGGACCTCGGCGATCGGGAGCTCGATGCCGAGGTCGCCGCGGGCCACCATCACGCAATCCGCCGCGCGGATTATCTCCTCGGCGGCGTCGACCGCCTGGGGCTTCTCGATCTTCGCGATCAGCGGCAGCCGGGTGTGCTTTCGAACCGAGGTCACATCCTCCGCGGTGCGGACGAACGACAGCGCAACCAGGTCGACGCCGATCGACTCCCCGAACTTGAGCATGTCCAGGTCCTCTTCCGGGACGGCGGCGAGTCCGCGCGTCGAGCCGGGGATGTTCAGCCCCTGACGGGATGCGACCGCGCCGCCGATCTCGACCGCGGTGTCGACCTCGCCGTCGCGAATCGTCGTCACCCGCAGTCGGATGGCGCCGTCGGCCAGGTAGATGACGTCGTCTGGGTCGACCGCGTCCGGAGCCCGCGTCCAGCTGACAGACATCCGCTGTTCGTCCCCGACCTCGTCGGAGCCGCAAACCAGCACCAGCCGCTCCCCCGGCTTGAGATCCGCGAGGTCGTTCTCGAGCGCTCCGATCCGGAGCTTCGGCCCGGAAGGTCCTGGACGATCGCGACCTGGCGACCGACTTTGTCGGCCGCGGCGCGGACGCGTCGGCGTTCTCCGCGTGGATCTCGCGGGTCCCGTGGGAGAAGTTCAGGCGCGCGACGTCCATCCCCGCCTCGACCATCCGTACGAGCGTGTCCGGATCGCGAGAGGCTGGTCCGATCGTGGCGACGATCTTCGTGCGGCGCATGGCTAGGGAAGCTACTGAACGAACTTCCCGTTCTCGTTAACGACTTCGCCATCGACGGTCAGGCGGCCGCCTCCGCGCAGGTCGCAGATCAGATCCCAGTGCAGGGCGGAGGCGTTGCGCCCGCCGGTCTCCGGGTACGAGCGGCCGAGCGCGAGGTGGACGGTGCCGCCGATCTTCTCGTCCAGCAGCACGAGGCCGGTCGGGCGGTCGATCCCTTCGTTGGTCCCGATGCCGAGCTCTCCGAGGAAGCGCGAGCCGCCGTCCGTATCCAGCATCTCCTCGAGGTAGTGCGAACCACGATCGGCGCTGGCGGCGATCACCTCTCCATCGCGGAAGCTCAGCTCGACGCCGGAGACCTCCACCCCACGGGGACTGGTCGGAACGGTGAAGCGGATCGTGCCGTTGGCCGAGTTCTCGATCGGTCCCGTGAAGACCTCGCCGCTCGGCATGTTGTGCTTGCCGTCGGAGTTGATCCACGTGCGGCCGTCGACGCGCAGGCTCAGGTCCGTCCCGTCGGCCTCGATCCTGATCTCCTCGCGCGTGTCAGCCGGTCCACGAGCCGTTGTTGACGCTGCGAAAGCTCGTGCCAGGCGGCGATCGGATCGGCTCGGTCCAAGAACAGCGCGCGCTCTACGAAGTCCGCGTACTCGACGTCTCCCATCGCGGCCTGCTGAGCGAGCGCGCCGTCGGCCAGAGCGTCCCGCACCAGCGCTTCGCGAGGCGCACCTCCTGGATCGGGGCGCGGCCCGCCCCGCGCGCGCGATCAGCTTCGGGTCGACGCTCGCCAGCGCCTTCGTGTTCGACGGCGCGGTGATCGTTATGAACGATCCGCCGCTTCGGCCTCAGCGAGCTCGAGTGGGGCGAACGCGTCAAGCTGCGATTGGCGGGCGTGACGATAGAAGTCGGCTGCTACCTCCTGCGCTGAGAGCCTGATCAGCGGCCACGCCCCGCGTTCGAGGAGTGACTCGTGCAGGGCCCACATCAGCGGCAGCGACTGGAGCGTGGTCGCGACCACGACCTGGTCGCCCTCCCCGGCCTGGATGCACCAGTCGCTCAGCAGCGAGGCGTGGGCGTCCGCGTTCACGGTGCCTCCATCTCCGGGAAATGCTCAGCCAGGTGCGTTCGCAGTGCATCCCGGACGAAGCGGCGCTCGTCGGTCGAGGCCATGCGGAAGCGACCGAGAAGCTCCTTCTGCCGCGAGAGCTCGACGCCAGAGATCGTCCATGACACCGCGAGCCGCTCGAATAGGAACTCGGCCGCCCGCTGCCAGGCGTCCTCGCGGTCGAGCCCGCCGTGAGGACCGCGGCGTAATCGCGGCGCGAGGCAGGCGTCATCGAGCCGCGCAGTCGCAGCAGGTTGCCTTCGGCGTCGCGGTAGTCGCTGGCGGGCGCCTTGAGCTCGCGCTGGCGAGCGCGCCGGCCCACGCCGCTAGGGGGCCGAGCGCGCCCGCTCGAGCTGCGCGCGCACGTCGCCGGTGCACCGGATCGGCGTGGCCGGCCCAGACGACCGACGGGATCGAGTGCTGCCAGCTTGCGGATCGAGGCGCGGCGACCTCGCGGTGTCCTCGTCGAACGCCGCATGCGGGAACCGCGGCGCCCCTTGATCCCGGTCGGGGATCGAGCGTGTAGATGCAGTCCGAGCACGAGCGCCAGCCCGTCGGACCGGCGGTACAGCCCGATCAGCCCCGGCGCGTGGCCGGGCAGGTCGACGACCTCGAAGCCGGCGATCTCGTCGCCCTCGTCACCGTCCCCGCGATCTCCACTGCGCCGCCGTCCCAGGCCGGCAGCAGCGCGCTGGACAGAAAGCGCCCGTGCGGGGCCGAGCGGCCGAAGTCCCAGTAGGGCCGGAAGCTCGGCCGACTCGGCCGCCTCGCGCTCGGCGGGGTGGCAGAAGACGGGCGCGCCGAGCCTGGCGCAGCACCACGATGGTCGGCGTCCGCGTGCCCGAGCACGACGCGCTTGATCCCGCCGAGCCGCGCGCCTGCGGCCGCGACCGCCGACGTCATCGCCGAGATCCCGGCATCGAACACGGTGACGCCGCCGTTATCCGCGATCAGGTAGACGTTCATCGTCTTGATCGGGAAGCCGCCGCGGACCACCCAGACCCCGTCGGCGATCGCGCTCCGGCGGACCGCCGTGCAGCCAGGCCACGAGCCTGGTGCGGAGGTTGGCGAGCGTGGTGAGCCGGGCCTCGCCGCGGACCCGACCGGCGGCAGGAACCCGAGCTGACGGGCGATCGCGCCGCTGTCGACGTAGGCGTCGTTGTGCTGGATCTTGTCGTCGGTGACGGTGAGGACGTCGCAGCCCTCGAGATCGAGCCGAGCCCCGTTCGGCGCGAAGCCCTGGAACCTGCCGGGGCCGGCGAATGTCGCTCGCGCGCGCCAGCGGACGGCGCGTCCGGTTCGCGGTAGGTCGTCAGTCGAGGATCTCGAAGCCGAAGTCCGGGAACGCCGCGAACAGCTCACTGAAGTAGTGGCGAACGCCGTCGGGCGCGATCAGCTCCTGCTGGCCGACGAACCGGTCGATCGCTCCAGGAGCCCAGCAGTCGACGGCCGCATCGAGATCGTGCGCCGCCGAGCGCTTCGAAATACCGCCTGGTTACCTCGAGGTCGACGCCATGAGACCGCCGCAGTGTACGGCGCGTACCGGTCGTGCGCCGCGATGAGCCGCCAGCGCGAGGTCGGACGAGGTGAGCGGGTCCTGCCCGGCCTTTGGCGCTTACGACTGCCGCTTCCGTGGCCGGGTGTACCGCACGGCAACGCGTGGGCGATCGCGGCGGGCGACGGGTTTGTGCTGGTCGACACCGGGATGCACGAGGAAGGCTCGATGAGCGAGCTCGAGCGGGCGCTCGACCACGTGGGACTCGCCGTCGAGCAGGTGAAGCTCGTCGTCGTGCACGCACGCCCACTCGGACCATTGGGGCCAGGCTGCCCGATCGTCGATCGCGCCGGCTGCGAGCTGTGGCTGCATCCGAACCACGAGCACGCGACGCGGAACGCCTCGGACCCCGAGGCTGCGCTCGCGCGGCGGCTCGAGGTCGCGCGCCAATGTGGCGTTCCAGAGGAGGCGCTCCGTCGCTACGCCGAGCGCGCCAAGGAAATGCCTTCGGGCGTCGCTCGCCTGATCGAGGCCGATCGTCCGCTCGTCCCAGGGGTGACCGTCGAGACGGACCTGGGCGTTTGGAGCGTGGTCGAGACCCCGGGTCACGCTCCTTCGCACGTGTGCCTGTATGAGCCGGATCATCGGGTGCTGATCTCGGGCGACCACCTCCTCGGGACGGATCTCGCTGTTCTATGACTACGGCTGGACTCCGGACCCGGTCGGGGAGTTCCTGACGTCGCTCGATGCCGTGGAGCGCCTCCGGGCTCGCCTCTGCCTCTCGGGCCACGGGCGCCCGTTCGTCGACATCCCCGGCCACATCGAGGGGAACCGGAAGCTGGTCGGTCAGCGGGTCGATGCGGCGCTGGGCGCCTTGGACGGCCGCGGTTCGCTTACCGTCGTCGAGCTGGTACCCGAGGTGTACGGCGAGCCCTTGAGCGCGGTCAACGGGGGCTGGTACCTGCAGGAGACGCTTTGCTATCTCGACGCACCTGGAGCGCGGGGGGCGCGTCGCCGCGGGAACCCGACGGGGACACGGAGCGCTGGAGAACCTTGACATGATCGTGTCAAGGTCGTACTGTTTCATCAGACGTGCACATCGATCAGATCATCGCGACCAAGGGCGAGCCGACGTTTCTCGTTCGAGTTCTTCCGCCCAAGACCGAGGAGGGGGAGCGCACCCTCCGCGCGACGCTCGAGGATCTGCAGTCGTTCGACCCTGACTTCGTCTCGGTCACCTACGGCGCCGGCGGATCCACCCGAAACCGGACGGTCGAGATCACGAAGTGGATCAAGCAGGGACTTGGGATCGAGGCGATGGCCCACCTCAGCTGCGTGGGACCACGACGGATGAGCTCCGTGCGATCCTCAACGGCATTCAGGCCGCGGGGATCGAGAACGTGCTCGCACTGCGCGGCGACCCGCCGCGTGGCGAGACCGAATGGAAGCCCCATCCCGGCGGTCTGCACTACTCGACCGAGCTCGCGGCGCTGATCCGCGAGGGCTACCCATTCAGTGTCGGAGCGGCGTGCTTCCCGGAGGTCCACCCCGAGGCCCCTGACCTGGCCCACGACCTGCGCTTCTCAAGCAGAAGGTCGACAACGGCGCCTCGTTCCTGATCACGCAGCTGTTCTTCGACAACGAGCTGTACTTCAATTTCGTGGACGAGGCACGGGCGGTCGGGATCGAGTCGCCGATCGTGCCCGGGATCATGCCGATCACCGACGCGAAGCAGATCCAGACGATTACCGGCATGTGCGGCGCCTCTCTCCCTGACGGCCTGCGCGCACAGCTCGACCGCCGCGCCGAGGATCCGACGCAGTCCTCCAGATGGGCGTCGCGTACGCCACTCTCCGAGTGCGCCGAGCTGCTCGCTCGGGGCGCCCCGGAATCCACTTCTACACGCTCAACCGCTCGCCCGCGACGCGAGCGATCGTCTCGGCACTGAAGCTGCTGCGCCCGTGGGCCGGCCGGCTGGCCGAGGCCGGCTTAGATTCTAAGCCCGCTCGGCCTTCCTGCGGCTCGGGCGGCGGCGTGATCTTCAGCGCGTGGGCGACCATCGGCTGACCGCGCAGCTCGTAGCGGACATCGACTTCGTCGTTTCGTTTGTAGGTGCCGATCCCCCAGAAGCCCATGAACCACGCCCAGGGCCCGAGCTTCTGCTGGACGAGCTCGCGCGTGAACAGGAGCTCCCCGGAGGAGACCCGATAGTCGGAGCCGAGCTCCTGGCGAACACCGTTGATGTAGACCTCGAACGGCTCGCGCACTCCCGGCGGCAGCTTCACGCGCCAGTGGCGCATCACGCCCCCTCGTCTCCCGCGAGCAGCGAAAGGACTACCGCGTCAGACGCGCATGCCGCGCTCCAGCGTGTACGCCCGCAGCACTCCCTCGTGAACAAAGCCCGCTGCCCTGGCCGCGCGGATCATGCGGTTCGTTGCCGGTCTCTGTCAGCAGCGCCACCCGCTGCAGCCCACAGCTCTCGAACAGCCACCGCGACAGCCAGGCGCAGACTGGCGCGCGCGAGACCCCGGCCGCGTGCCTGCGGGACGATCCAAATCCCGAGCTCGGCGCGGGCGTGATCCCAGTCGAGCTCGCTGACGGTGATCCGCCCCCGGAATTCATCCGAGCCATGCTCGAGGACCGTTAGCCTGGCGCCGGTACCGCTCGCGCGCTCGCCGGCCTCTTCCTCCATCTGGCGTCCGAGCTCGGCTCCACTCGGCGGCCGCTCGAGCCCGATCCGAATGTGGAGCTCAGGATCATCCTGATAGGCGATCAGGATCTCTGGGATGTCACGCTCGGCCGCGTCGCGCAGCGCCACGAAGCCATCGTCGATCGGCTTGTCGAGCTCCGGGATCGGGGCCATGTCGGGGGTGGACCGTACTCTGTCCCGGCGGTGAACGAGATCGCATACAGCGTGCGCCGGTCCGAGCGAGCGCGACGCGTCCGCGTCACGGTCGACGCTGCCCGCGGCATCGAGGTGGTACTGCCGCGGCGCGCAGCCGAGCGCGAAGCGGCGGCCGCGATCCGGGAGCTGCGGCCGTGGATCGAGCGCCGGGTGGCCGAGCTGGAGCGCGCCCGAGCGACGGTCGCCGCGAGAGGCGGCACGGTCCCGTACCTGGGTGACTCGCTGCGCCTCGTCACACAGCCGGACCGCACGCGGGTCCACCGGCGCGGCGGCGAGCTGCTCGTGCCGTCCGGCCCCGACGAGGGGCGTTCCGCGCTCGAGCGCTGGTACCGGCGCTCAGCGCGTCGTGAGATTGAGCCACGGCTCGATCACGCCTGCGGGGCGCTCGGCCGGCCGTACTCGAAGCTCACGATCCGCGGGCAGCGTACGCGGTGGGCGAGCTGCTCGCCTTCGGGGGCGATGAGCTTCAACTGGCGGCTACTGCTGGCGCCGGCCGCGGTGCTCGAGTACGTCGTCTGGCACGAGGCCTGCCACCTCGAAGTGATGGACCACTCGCCCCGCTTTTGGTCACTGCTCGAGACGTGGCGCCCGGATTATCGGGACCACGCCAGGTGGCTGAGGCGCCACGGCGCGACGCTTACGTTGTGAGCACGCGGCGGAGCGCTTCGTATGCCTTCTCGCCGCCTCGCTGCTCGATCAGCTCACGCCGGACCCTCCCCGTATAGGCCTCCATCGACCCGTCGCCGCGAACGTCGAGCCCGCCGCGAGCGCTCGGCAGCAAGCGCTGCGGCCCGGCCAGCTCGAGGCGCGCGAACACCTGCTCGACGGGCTCATAGCGCTTGTAGCGCGAGCCGACCGGCTCCTTCGGGGCCGCCTTTGACAGCGCTTTGGCCCGAGACTCGAGCGCGTCGAGGGCCTGGGCGAGCGTCTCGAACCGCGTGTGGTCTACGCGACCCTCGGCCCGGACGGTGAGCCTCCATGGCACAGCCGGGAATTTACGCTGCGAGATCGACTTCGATCTCGTCCACGGTTCCGAGATGTTTCTCGCGCGCCAGCCCGTCGGAGACGCGACGTAGCAACTTGTGAACCGGGATGTTCTCGGCGAGCGTCGTGGCCCGGAAGCGACGGATCCCGCGGTGCAGCGCCTCTCCTCCGAGTCGCCCGAGGAGCGCCGTGCCGAGGCCCTCGCGCTGGTACGGATCGCCGACCACGATCGCGAACTCCGCCATGTCGGGGGCCTCGTCGAGGCGGATGAACCGCGCGACGCCGATGATCCAGTCCGGGTCATCCACCGTGGTCGCGACCAGCGCGAAGTGATCGATCCCGTCGACATCGACGAGGTAGCGGGTGTCCATTTCCGTGAGCCGCGGCTTAGGGGCGAGAAAGCGCTGGTACTTGCTCTTTGGCGAGAGCGCGCGATAGCCGGCCTTCAGCCGCTCGCCGTCGTCGGGTCGGATCGACCGGATCGCGACCTCCCTGCCGCTGGGCAATGTGAACGTGTCCATGCATCGAGCTTACGCTGGGTAAGCGTGGTGCACGGTGTCGCCCGTCACAGTGGGTGGGGCCCCGCGGGGGGCGGCCGGTGGGGGTGGCAGAGAAACCGGACGTATTTTCCGGTTTCCCTGCCAGCCTCGCGCTATGAGCGATCGCCGATCGGGACGTAATCCAGCCCGCGCTCGCCCGTGTAGATCTGGCGCGGACGGGCGATCTTCTGCTCGGGGTCGTCGATCATCTCGAGCCACTGCGCGATCCAGCCGCTGGTCCGCCCGATCGCGAACAGCACCGGGAACATCTCGACCGGCATCCCGAGCGCCTCGTAGATGATCCCCGAGTAGAAGTCGACGTTCGGATAGAGCTTGCGATCGATGAAGTACTCGTCTTCGAGCGCGATCTTCTCGAGCTCGATCGCGATGTCCAGCAGCGGATTGGTCCCCGTGACCTCGAACACCTCGTAGGTGTGCTTGCGGATGATCTTCGCCCGCGGGTCGTAGTTCTTGTAGACGCGGTGACCGAATCCCATCAGTCGCTCATTGCCGTCCTTCACGCCCTTGATGAAGTCGGGGATGTTCTCCTTGGTCTCGATCCGCCGCAGCATTCGCAGCACCTGCTCGTTGGCCCCGCCGTGAAGCGGGCCGTAGAGCGCCGCGATGCCGGCGGCCACCGATGAGTACGGATCGACCTGCGATGAGCCGACACTCCGCACCGCGCTCGTCGAGCAGTTCTGCTCGTGGTCGGCATGGAGGATGAAGAGGATGTCGAGCGCCCGCTCGAGCCGGGGGTCGGGCTTGTACTTGAGCTCGGCGACCTTGTAGATCATCGAGAGGAAGTTGCCGGGGTAACTCAGATCGTTGTCCGGATAGACGTACGGCATGCCGCGGTTGTGGCGGTAGGAGAACGCCGCCAGCGTCGGCATCTTCGCGATCAGCCGGATGATCTGCAGGTAGCGGATGGCCTCGTCCTTGATTGCCGACGCCTCCGGGTAGAAGGTAGAGAGGGCGCCCACGGATGCCAGGAGCATCCCCATCGGATGGGCGTCGTAACGGAAGCCCTGCATGAACTCCTTGACGTTCTCGTGCACGAACGTGTGGATCGTGATCTCGTGCACCCACTCGTCGAGCTCCCGCTGGTTCGGCAGATGGCCGTGCACGAGCAGGTAGGCGACCTCGAGGTAACTCGACTTCTCTGCCAGCTGCTCGATCGGATAGCCGCGATATTCGAGGATGCCCTTCTCGCCGTCGATGAACGTGATCGCCGAGCGGCACGACGCCGTCGCCATGAAGGCCGGGTCGTAGCTCATCAACCCGAAGTCGTCGTCGTTGACCTTGATCTTCCGCAGCTCGGTGGCGCGAATGGTCTCGTCCTCGATCGGCACCTCGTACTGCTTCCCGGTTCGGTTGTCGGTGATCGTGAGCGTCTCGCGGCCTGTGGCCACGCCGGCGCCGTCCGTCTGCTGGGTCTCAGTGCTCATCGAATTCCTCTCCACACGGTTACCGAGGCACCCGTCACTCTAATACCACCGGACCGCCGGGAGAAAGGGTGCTAGCGCCTACTTCACGTAGACGGCGGCACCCATGGCGACCACAGCCAGTACGACGCTGATCCCCATCACCACCCGCTGACCGCCCGCGCCGCCGGGAAATGTCGGACTGCGAAGGCCGAGCGAGGCGAGCACCACCGCCCAGCACGCGAGGACGCCGCCTGCGATGTACCACGGAACCTTCGAGACGTCGGCGAGGATCGGGTGTAGCACGGGCGCTTAATCTATAGATCGCTCGCGCGCCGCTCCCTCGTACCGGCTCTCGGTCGCGGCGCGCTGCCCCTGGTAGTGGCTCCCAAGCTCGGGGCTGCCGTACGGCCGCTGCGCGGGACGGTCGAGCGTCATGAACGAGAGCTGCGCGATCGGCAGGCCCGGATAGAGCTTGATCGGTACACGGGTCAGGTTGTTGAGCTCCAGCGTCAGGGTTCCCCGCCACCCTGGATCGCAAAATCCCGCGGTCGCGTGGACGATCAAGCCGAGACGGCCCAAACTCGACTTACCCTCGATCCTCGCGACGACGTCGTCGGGCAGCTCGACCCATTCGAGCGTGCGGCCCAGGCAGAACTCCCCCGGGTGGATCACGAACGACTCCTCGGGCGGGACAACGACCTCCTCGGTCAGCCCCGCCGGCGGATCGCGCAAGTCGATCGCCGACGCGCGGTGGTTGTGGAACACCCGGAACGAGTCGCCGAGCCGGAGATCGACGCTCGCCGGCTGGACGAGGTCCGGATCCCACGGATCGATCCGGATCCGGCCCTGCTCTACGAGCTCCAGGATTGTTCCGTCGGAGAGGACGGAGACGGCGCGGGTCGACATGGACGGCAAGTCTGCCAGCAGCGACGGCGCCTAGTGCGCTAATGCCCGAAGCTGCGTGCCTTCGCGCGCACCGTCCGGATCCGGGCGGGAGGCGCGGGCGGGGTGCCGCCGTGCGGGCCACGACGGGGGGGTCGCGGGAAGGGATGGGGCCGGTGCGGATGCTCTCGCTTGATGCCGCCGTCGTCGTCGGATGCCGACGGCTCCTCGGGCGTCTGGCGGATCGCCCACCAGACGAGCACGATCAGCGCGATCAGCGGAATCTTGAGCGCGAGCATGATCCACAGGAATCCCCACGTCACGGTCGCGATCCTACCCTCTGGGACAGAGAAATCAACGGGTAAGCGCGCTCGCGCGCGCGCTCGGCCGCGATCTGGTCCGGACGGGGATGCACGGCCCCAGGGACGCCGCCGAAGGCGGCCCCACCCTAGTCGCGCAGCGCGATCGGCTTCTCGTCGAACCGAGTGATGTGCTGAAGGTCGGAGACGCGGTCGGCGATCTCGTCGCTCGTCAGCCGCGCGACGCGCTCGACCCCGAACTCCTCCACGTTGAAGGATGCGAGCGCGGTGCCGTACGCCATCGCACGGCACAGCAGCTCGTGGTCGATGTCCGAGTCCGGATGCGCAGCTACGTAGCCCATGAAGCCGCCCGCGAAGGAGTCCCCGGCGCCGGTCGGATCGACGACCGTCTCGAGCGGGTAGGCCGGCAGACCGAAGAAGCCCTCTTCGGTGATCATCGCCGCGCCGTACTCGCCCTGCTTGGCGACCACCACGCGAGGCCCCCACTCCCGCACCTGACGCGCCGCGCGGACCAGGTTCGGCTCCTGCGTCAGCTGGCGGAGCTCGGCGTCGTTGAGCATCAGGCAGTCGACCTCGCCGACCGCCTTGATCAGCGACTCGCGGGCTGACTCGATCCACAGGTTCATCGAGTCGAGCGCGACGAACCTCGCGTCGCGACATTGGGCGCGAACGTCGCGCTGGAGCTCCGGCTGGATGTTCGCGAGGAAAAGCACGTCGGCGCGGCGGGCGGCGTCGGTGAGCTTCGGTTGGAACTCAGCGAACACGTTCAGCTGCGTGTCGAGGGTCTCGCGCTGGTTGAGGTCCCACCCGTACTTGCCCTGCCAGAAGAAGGTTTTGCCGCCCTCGATGTGCTCGATCGCAGCGGTGTCGACGCCGCGTTCCTCGAGCACCGCGTACTCGGCCGGGGAGAAGTCGTCGCCGACGGGGCCGACGACGTGCACTGCGTCAAAGAACGAGGCCGCGAGGGCGAAGTGAACGGCCGACCCGCCGAGCATCCGCTCGCGCGTCCCGAACGGAGTCGTGACCGCGTCGAACGCGATCGAGCCTACGACGGTTACGGACATGAGGCCGGGGAGAGTAGCGGGAGCGACGGGATCAGGCCGCAGGAAGAGGCTCGGCGGCGCCGTCCTCGAGCATCCGCTCATACACGCGGTAGCGACTGACGATGTGACCCCCCATGGCCTCCAGCCCCCGGTTCATCGCGGTGTTCGTCTCGAGGATCCAGCCGGCCTGGCCGGTGTGGTACGGCGTCTTCTCGGCCATGTCGTAATGCTCCATGTAGAGCAGCGCGGCGGCACCGGTGTGCTGGTACTCGGGCATCACGCCGAGGAACCCGATCCGCACGCGCGTGATGGTCCGTCGCCGGCGGAGGAAGTGCCACCAGCCGATCGGCAGCACGCGGCCCTTCATCTTCTTGAGCACCTGGTTGATGTCGGGAATCGAGATCGCCATCGCCACTGTCTCGGTGTCGGTCTCGGCGATCATGAACCAATCGCGGTCGTACACGAGCTGCAGATCTAGGGCCAGGCCGTCGAGGTCCTCCTTCGAGTACGGGACGTAATCCCAGTTCTGCGACCAGGCGGCGTTGTATACCTTGGCGAACTCGTCGAGCTCGCGCCGCAGTCGCCAACGCGACATCTTCCTGATCCGGATCCCGAACTTCGTCTGCGCGCGATCGGCAAGCTTGGGGAGGATCGGCAGCATCCGGTGCTCGCGGTCGGAGATGTGCAGCTCCCACATGAACAGGTCCATCGCCTTCTGGAGCCCGGCGGCTTCGCAGCGCTGCTGGTAATAGGCCGGATGCCACGGCTGACGCAGGATCGGGTCTAGCTCGAACCCCTCGATCAGCACGCCGCACTCGTCGTTCATCGCGAAATCCATCGGACCGACCATGCGCTCACAACCGCGATCGCGCAGCCACGCGGCGGCGGTCTCCAGCAGCGCGTCGAGCAGCTCCTGGTCATCCTCGAACTCGAGGAAGCCGAAGTTCCCCCAGCGGGCGTTGCGGTGCTCGTTGAACGCGTGGTTGATCTGAGCCGTGATGCGGCCGACAACGCGGCCCCCACGCCGGGCGAGAAAGTACTCCGCCTCGGCGTGCTTGAAGTACGGGTTCAGCTTGCGATTGAGGAACGCATATCGCTCCACCTTCAGCGGCGGGATCCAGTTCGTCCCCGCGTGCAGCCGGTATGGCAGCGCGACGAACTCGCGCAGCTCACGTCGCCCGCGGACGGGCGCGACCTCCACGTCTGTCCTTGTCTGGACGGCCACCGCGGATGACGGTACCTCAGTAGGCCTTACCGCGGCTAAATGCACGGAGCGAAG
This sequence comes from uncultured Solirubrobacterales bacterium, assembly GCA_963705775.1. Lineage (GTDB taxonomy): Bacteria > Actinomycetota > Thermoleophilia > Solirubrobacterales > Solirubrobacteraceae > Palsa-465. The sequence continues at coordinate 13,561 of CAVPKT010000008.1, forward strand.
GAAGTGCTAACCGGCGGCGGCGGGCTCCGTTGCCGGCGGGGGCAGCGACGGCTCCACCCTGAGCAGTCGCGCCGGGCGGCGCGGGAGCCACCAGTTCCAGCGGCCGAACAACGACACGACGGCGGGCACGAGCAGCGCCCGGATCACCGTCGCGTCGAGCAGGATCCCGGCGGCGAGCCCGGTCGCGAACACCTTGACCGTCGCGTCCGGGGCGGTGGACATCGACACGAACGCCAGGAACAGGATCAGCGCTGCGCTCGTCACGAGCCTGCCCGTGCGACCGATCCCGGTGACCACCGCGGTGTTCGTCGAACCTGTCTTGTCGAACTCCTCGCGCATCCGCGCGAGGATGAAGACCTCGTAGTCCATCGACAGGCCGAACAGGAAGGCGAACACCATCAGCGGGATCCAGGCGTCGATCGAGTGGCTGGCCGCGATGCCCCAGATCAGGCTCGAGCCGTGACCCTCCTGCCATACGAGCGTGATCACGCCCCAGGCGGCCGCGACGCTGATCACGTTCAGGATCACGGCCTTGAGCGGCAGCAACAGCGAGCGGAAGGCGCGCGCCAGGAGCAGGAAGGTGAGCACGACGATCAACGCGATCATCAGCGGGAAGCTGCCGTAAATCGCCGACACGAAGTCGGCGTTCTCGGCCCCGAGGCCACCGACCTTCACGCCTGGCCCCACGGCGTGAGCGGCGCTCTTGACGTGGTCGATCACACTGCGGCCGGCGGAGGTCGAGAGGTCGGCCGACGGGAACGCATCGACCACCGCCGTCCCACCGCGGTGCCATTGCGCGCCCGCCGGCGCAACGGCACCGTGGACGCCGTTTACGGCGCCGGCCGCGGACGCGACCCCAGTAGCGGCCGTGGCGGGCGTCACCACCTCGATCGGCTCGAGCGCGCCGGGGCCGATGCCCGAGCTCTCGAGCACCTTCAGCCCGGCGCGGGCGTCGCCGCTCTTGGCGAGCGTGTTGACATTCGCCTGGCCGAACTGGATCTGGGTCGCGGCCAGCACGAGCGCCGCGAGCACCACCGCGGCGCCGATCGCGGCCAGCACCCGCTGGCGGATGATCAGGTGCGCCCATGCAGTCCACGAACGGCTCGCCTTGTCATCGGTGCGAACGTGCGGCCAGTCGAGCCGGCCACCGATCTTCGTCAGCAGGACAGGGAGCAGCGTCGTCGCGACGATCACGCTGATCAGCGGGATCAGCAATCCGGCGTAGCCGATCGAACGCAGGAACGGGAGCGGCAGGACGACCATCGCAAGCAAGCCGATCGCGACCGTCGTGCCGCTGAACACGACGGCGCGGCCTGCGGTCTGCATCGCCCGGACCACGGCCTCGTCGCCCTCGTAGCCGTGCGCGCGTTCCTCGCGCCAGCGAACCACGATCAGCAGCGTGTAGTCGATCGCGACACCGAGCCCGATCAGCGCCACCAGGAACTCGACGATCATCGACACCTGGGTCACCTGCGTCACGCCCCATAGGACGAGGAAGGTGGTCATGATCGAGACGATCGCCATCAATATCGGCACGAATGCCAGCAGCGAGGCGAACACGAACGCGAGCACGAGCAGCGCGCCGCCACCGCCGAGCAGCGACTCGAGGAGAATCCCCGGTCCGCCGCCACCGCCGGTCTGATTCTGGAGCGCGTCGATCCCGGTCACATGCACGGGCGCGCCCGCGATGGTGTCGCCCTTGAGGACGGCCGCCGCGACCTTCGCGGCGTGCGAATTTCCGCCGAACGAGCTCTTCTTCGGCGGCCGGGGATACGCGAGCACAAAGGTCGTCCGCCCGTCCGCCGACACGAATGCGCGGTTGCCCGTCGAGGCGAACGACGCCGTCCGGGTTCCCGGCAGCGCCCGGCGGAGCTTGGACTCGATCTGGAGCAGCCCGCTGCGGACCTGGGGCGAGGTGACCGGCGTGCCGGCGGGCAGCGTCACGACCGGGAGCAGGGCGGCGTACCGGCCGCCGTTGTGGTAGAGAGCGAGCAGTTTCTGGTTGGTGACGAACCCCTCGCGACCGGGCACCGAGAACTGGTTGCTGAACGAGTTCACGGCCGTGCTCACCGATGCGACGCCGACGAGCGTGATAAGGATCCACGCGATCGTGACGGTGCGCTTGTGGCCCAGGACCCAGCGTGTGATCGAGGTCATCATGCGGTGCGTTCCCCCACTTCAAAGGACGTCGGTGTTTAGTGCGGCGGATGGTTTGTAGCAGAAACTATTTTGGGCTGCAAGGGTCGCTGCTAGACTTGACTGCGGTTGGCGAGGCTTAAGACGAGCCACCACGACAGCAGAGAGAGAAACGCCAACCTCCTCGCGAATGACCGCAGTGAGCCAAGAACCGCAGCACCCGGGCCCGCCGGGTGCACACCGCGCTTTGATCAAGCACACGGGCTTTCTCCTGGCCCGGATGGGGCACGTGGCGGCCAAGCAGTTCGGGCTGCGGTTGGAGCAGCTTGGGCTGACGACGCGAATGTGGGGGGCCCTGAACGTGCTCGAAGCGGAGGGCGCGATCACGCAGCAGAAGCTCGGCAAGTGCACCGGTATCGATCCGAGCTCGATGGTCTCGACGATCGACGAGCTCGAGGCCGCCGGTCTGGTGGAGCGCCGCCAGCACCCCAGTGATAGGCGCGCGCACGCGTTGCACATCACCGAACTGGGACAGACGACGCTCAGACAAGGTCGCGACCTTGCCCGGCGCGCACAGGAGGAACTGCTCGCGCCGCTCAGCTCCGACGAGCGCAAGCAGCTTCACGACCTTCTGCTCCGGCTCGCGACGGCGAACATGCCCGAGGGAGTCGGGGGCGGTGACCCAGGCGCTGCGAAGAAGTTAGTGTGACCTCCTACCGAACGGCGCGCACCACGGACAGCTAGGGTCCGGGGCCAAGAATGCTGACGATTCTCGGAGGAGGGGGCTGGTTCCCCGCGCACGGACGCCACACCGCGACCGCGCTGCTGCGGATGGGCGACGAAGCGATCATGATTGACGCGGGGACCGGCGTAAGCCGGCTGATCGAGCGACCGGAGCTGCTCGACGGCGTCGAGAGCCTCGACATTCTGCTGACTCACTTTCACCTCGACCACGTCGCCGGTCTCGCCTATCTGCCCGCGATCGGGCTGTGCCCGCAGACGCGGGTTTGGGGGCCCGGCCAGCTGCTCTACCACACACCCACCTTCGAACTTCTCGCCCAGGTGACACACGAGCCGGTCCATCCCGTTCCGTTGGAGGCGCAAGACATCGAAGTGCGCGACCTCACCGGCGAGGAGATAGAGCTCGCGGGGGTTCGGGTCACGATGCGTCGCCAGGACGGCCACTCGGCCCCGACGCTCGGCTTTCGTTTCGACGATCAGCTCGCGTGGATCACCGACACCGCGTACGACCCGGACTCGGCGGCGTTCGCGGCGGGTTGCGAGTTGCTCGCCCACGAGGCGTGGTACACCGATGCGGAGCCTCGGAACATCGACATCCACTCCTCCGCGGCGCAGGCGGCACAAGTCGCCAACGACGCCGGGATCGATCGGCTGCTCCTTACGCATCTTCCGCCGTTTCGCGAGAGCATCGAGCCGCTGCTGGCCGAGGCGCGCGCAGTGGCGCCGTTCGCCGAGCACGCCCAGGATGGGATGGGCGTCGCGGTGTTCGTGGCCTAGCGCTAGCGTTCCGAGTCGGAGGTTCGGCGGCACCGAGAGGGGTCACTGAGGGTGTCTGGCAAGGACGCAGGGAGGGTGCAATATCTGAAGATATTGCCCCGACCGAGGACGCCGGCAGACGCCGTCAGGGGCACCTCGAATGCCGTCGAACCTCCGACTCGGGGCGCTAGGAGCTCTACGCGGGGACGGGCGCGACGCCGCCCGGGACCGAGACCTGGGGCTCAGTGACCAGTCGCGGGTAGCGGGCCAGGGCCGTGCCCACGCCCAGCAATGCCCACGTGAACGGGTCCTCGAGAAAGTCCGCGTACAGCATCGTGTGCACGAGCAGGGCGACGAACGCGGCGGCGATCGCCGCCCGGGCAGGGTCGGCGCGCGAGCCGCGCAGGAGCCCGACGATCGCAACCAGCACCAGCGCGAGGTAGACGAGCTCGCCGATCACGCCCTGCTCGGCGGCGACCGTCACCGGGATCGTGTGTGAAGCCGTCAAGGTGCCGGTCCCGAGGTGGTGGCGCTGATACTCCGTCTTGAACGAGCCGGATCCGAAGCCCCACACCGGCCGGTCGCCGAACAGGCGGACGCCGCCCCCGAGCACGCTCCCGCGACCGGCGGATACGCCGTTGAGCCCCTGGTTGAGACCGAACGTGTTCGGCGAAATCGCGACCGCCGCCGCGCCAATCACGACCACGACGGCCGCGGCGACCAGCGCCCGCGTGGGTCGCCACTTGTTGGCGGCGAGCACGGCGAGACCGGCGAGTAGCGCGAGCATGCTCGAGCGCGAAAAGCTGACGATCAGTGCGACCCAGAGGACGGCTAGCGCCCCCGCAGCAGCCGCTCGCTCGCGGGCCGGGCGCTCGTACAGGAGCACGACAGACAACACGACCATCACCAGCGCGACGAACCGCCCGAAGACGTTCGGGTCCCGGAACACGGAGTTGGCGACGAAGTACGTGTACAGCTGATTCTCATGTGCCAGCAGCGCCGAGAAGTAGGTGTGCTTGGTCGCGTACTCGAAGAACGCGACCGCCGCACAGGCAAGCGCCAACACGGTCGCGATCTGGATGCAGCGCCGGACCAGCGTCGCGGTCCAATCGAGCGTGGTCAGCAGGCGATACAGGAGCGCGAAGGGGACGTAGAAGAAGACGACGTTTTGAAGCGCCGCCTGGAAGTCCGAGGAGTAGGTGGCCTGTAACGCATAGAGGACCACGGAGAGCGCGAGCAGTCGCTCCAGCCAACCCGGGGGATGCTCGCCCTCGTCTCCGGGGGCGCGCTCGCCCCGGGCGGCCTCGCCCCGGGCGGCCTTGGGGGCGGGCTCGCCCCGCAACCCCCGGAGCGCAAAAGCGAGCGCCCCCGCACCGACGACCAGATACAGCGGCACGAGGAGGTCATTTGTCGTGCCGCCGGCGGAGATCGGAATGCGGAACGGCAGGGCGGCCACCGCCAGCATCGCAAGCAACGGCGGATAACGATCAAACACGGCCGCGAGCGCGGCCACCAGGATCAGTGCGGCAATCCCCAACGCCACCGCGGCCAGCGGATGGCGGTGCACGATCGAGAGCTTCGGCGAGTTCCAGATCGTCGCGAGCAGCAGCGGTGGCGAGAGCACGAGCGCGCCGATCACCGCGAGCGCGCGCGTGCGCGTGTCGCGTAGCACCAGCACAGCAGCGGCCAATAGCGAGACGATCACGACGCCCAACTTGGGCACTGGCCCGGTCAAGGCTGCGAAGGCGATCACAACGCCGCGGAGGCTACTCTGCGCGCATGCACCGCCGCAGGGGCCTGCTCGCAGTCGGGCTGGCCGCATTAGCCATGACCGGGTGTGCGAATCTCGGCCACCCAGCTCGAGGTCGAGGACGCGTGGACGACCCGCGCACCGCCTCGGGCCGGTTCGCGTGCCTGCTCGCGCATCACCTCCCCGCGGCGGAGGTCGGGGCGAGCGGCATCCAGATCGGGCAGCTACCCGGCGGGCCGACGATCCGGTTTGCGCCGACGTCGGGGGCGGCGAGCGCGGCTCAGATCGAGAACTCAGAGCAGGGAGCCGAGGTGATCGGCAGCGCCTTGCTGTACCCCAACCGGGCCTCCGACGGCGAGCTGAAGACGATCGAGGACTGCCTGGCGCAAGGGGTCTCCGCATGACCGTGGTGGACTAGTGCCCGCACCACGCTTCGTGAACGTGTTGTCCTCCTCGACCGCAGAGCTGATCGCGCCTGCGCGCGCGCGGACACCCGTGCCGCCCGACCCGGTCGCGGTCTCGCGGCCGTCGCGCGGCTCGACGGGCGGGCGCTTCTACGTTGTCCTCGCCGCGGTCGCCTTGGTGATCGCAGCGCTGTCGCTACTGCTTCCATCGACGCCGAGCTACGACCCGTGGGCGTGGCTCGTGTGGGGGCGGGAGATCGTGCATCTAAGGCTCCACACGATCGCGGGGCCGTCGTGGAAGCCGCTGCCCGTGATCTTCACGACGCTGTTCGCGCCGCTGGGGAACGCGGCCCCGGATCTGTGGCTGGTCGTGGCGCGCGCCGGGCGCGGTGATGGCCGCGGTGATGTGCTTCAAGGTCGCGTGGCGGTTGACGGGGCGGCTGCTGGGGGTGCGGGCGGGGGCGGGCTCGCGTGCGGGGGCGGCTGGCTCGCGGGCGGGGGCGGCTGGCGAGAGCGTCGTTTCTGCCCATATAGGGCAGAAACGACGCTCGAGTGGCTTGATCCAGCGGGCGAGCGGCGCGCGGGGGGTGGGCTCGCTGCTCCCGCTACTCGCGGGAGCGATCGCCGCGGGCAGCTTCATCAACGCCCCGAACGTCCTCTCGGGGAACGCGCTCGGTTACTCCGAGGGCCTGCTGACGGCGCTCGTGTTGATCGCGCTCGAGCGTCATCTCGACGGGGCTCGCCGGCAGGCGTTCGTGGTCGCATTCTTCGCCGCGCTTGACCGCCCCGAGCTGTGGCTCCTGTGGGTCCCCTACGGCATCTACCTGGCGCGGACGGATCCTGCTGCGCGCAAGCTGGTGTTGTCTCTGTTTGCGCTGGTCCCGGTGCTGTGGTTCCTGCCCGAGCTCTGGGGCTCCGGGCACCTCTTCCGAGGGATCGCCCGCGCGCAGACGCCGCGCTCCAACAGCGCCGCGTACGCCAAGTGCCCACTGTGCACCGAGTTCAGCCATCACGCCTGGCGTCTGCTACTCCCGCGCGTCGAGATCGCGGCGCTGCTGGCGACCGGCGCCGCGGCGATCGGCTTGTGGCGGGGGCGGGCGCGGTGGCGTTCGCAGAGCGGCGCCGCGCGCGTGGAGCTGCTCGCCCTAGGCGTCGTCGGCTTCGCTTGGTGGGTCGGCGTGGCGATCGAGACGCAGGCCGGCTTCTCGGGCAACGACCGCTACCTGGTCCTCGGTGCGGCGCTGATCGCGATCGCAGGCGGCGTCGGCTGGGCCTGGGGCGCGAGCGCCCTGGCGCGGATGTTGCGACGGCGTTTCGGCGTGTCAGCCAGCGTGCTCGCCGCGGTTGTTGCGGCGATCGCAGTGCTCCTTGCGATCCCGCCGTCGATCTTCAGGAAGGGCGTGATCAGCATCCCCGCCACCCACGGATCGCTCGTGTACCAGGCACGTCTCCGCGAGGACCTCAGCAAGACCGTGCGGGTGCTCGGCGGGCCGGCCCCGATCCTCCGCTGCGGGACGGTGATGACCGAGGGATTCCAGGTGCCGATGGTCGCTTGGGCGCTCGGCGTCCACACCGCTCAGGTCGAGGCGCCACCGGCCTCGTCGGCCAACCCGGGCGCGGCACCGAACGTGATCTTCCAAACGCGTGCGTCGAGGACGGCGTTTGCGTTGCCTGTGGTGCAAGCCTGGCGGAACGCCAATTACCGGCTCGAAGCCCACGTAGGCACCTTCAGGGTCTATTCAAGTTGCCGGGATAGGGTGGCGCTCCGCTGATGGCGACCGTCACCGCTCCCTCTCCCGGGATCCCACCGATCGCCGACGCCGGCACCCCGAGCTGGTTCGAGCGGGCTCCCGTGTGGGTCAGAGTGGGCGGACCGCTGGTGGTTCTGCTCGCGATCTCGGCCTACCTGCGGACGCGGTTTGTCGGCGGAGAGTTCTGGATGGACGAGGCGATCACGACCGGTATCGCGACGCACTCGGTGAGCGCGATCCCGGGGATCCTCCGACACGACGGGAACCCGCCGCTCTACTACATGCTGCTGCACTTCTGGATGCGGGCGTTCGGCACGAGCGAGTCCGCCACCCACTCGCTGTCCGTGTTGTTCGGGCTCCTCACGGTCCCGGCCGGGATGTGGGCGGGCTGGACGCTGTTCGGGCGGCGGGCGGGGGTGATGGCCGCGGCGCTGTTCGCGTTCAACGGGTGGTTTACGAACTACGCGCAGGAAACGCGGATGTACGAGCTGATGGGCTTGCTCGGGATCTTCCTCACAGTTGGATTCGTCCAGGCGTTCGTGTACCGGCGGCGCCGCTACTTGGTCCTGTTCTCGGCGTCTCTCGCGCTGATGCTGTACACGCATTCGTGGGGCGTGTTCGTCGTGATCGGGTCCCTCTTCGCGCTGATCCCGTCGTACGTGATCAGCGAGGACCGCCGCGCGCTGATGCGTGACGCGGTCCTCGCATTCGTCGCGGCCGGGATCCTGTATGTGCCCTGGCTCCCGACGCTGATCTACCAGGCTGGACACACGGCGGCGCCGTGGAGCGCGCGCCCCGGGCTTCGGGACACCGATCCTGATCTCACGCCAGGTGCTCGGCGGAGACCGGGTCACGATCGTGCTCCTGATCGCAGCGGCGATCGGGCTCGGCGGCCTGTTCGGTCGGAGGATGCGGCGCACACGAGAAGCGGCAGCGCTGTGGACCCTGATCTCCTTCTGTGTCGTCACGCTGTTCGCGGCGTGGGTGGCCTCTCAGAGCAACCCCGCCTACGTCCCGCGCTACTTCGCGCCGGTGGTCGCGTCGATCCTGCTGATCGCGGCATTCGGCTGCTCGCGCGCGGGGATCGTGGGCGTCGGGGCGATCGTGCTCTCGTGCGTGTTCCTGCTCAATCCCGGGGCCGTCGCGCATCGCCACAAGAGCGACATGCGCGAGATCGCCGGGAGCCGTCGCTCCGCTCCTACACCCGGGGGACGTGGTCGTCGTCGGGCAGCCGGAGGCAACCTCGCTCGCCTGGTACTACCTGCCGTCGGGCCTTCAGTTCCAGAACACGATTGGGGGCGTTCGCGACCCGAGCTACATGAATTGGGTCGATGCGCTCACGCGACTGAAGCACGCAAACCCGGCGACCACGCTCGGCCCGCTCGTTGCTAGCCTCAAACCCGGCCAGCAGCTCCTCTATGTGCGCCCCCTGACCGAAGGAATCAAGAACTGGAAAGCGCCATGGACGCAGCTGATCCGCCGGCGCGCGGCCCAATGGGGAGCGATCCTCTGGGACGACGAGCAGCGCGGAATCTTGAAGGCCGTCGGCTGGGCCCCTCTCAGCTACAGAGCGTCCCCCGACATCGGCAACAGCGCAGTGCTCTACGTGAAACATGCCTGAGATCAGCGCCCCGATAAGCCGGTCGTCGTACTCGGCGGCGGACCGGCGGGGCTGACCGCGGGCTACCTGATGGCCAAGCAGGGCAAGTCCGTCGTTGTCCTCGAAGCGAGCGACCAGGTGGGCGGAATCGCGCGCACCGAGGTGCGCGACGGATACCGCTTCGACCTCGGTGGGCATCGCTTCTTCACCAAGGTCAAGGAAGTCGACGACCTCTGGCACGAGATCATGAAGGAGGAGTTCCTCAAGCGTCCGCGCCAGTCGCGGATCTATTGGAACAAGAAGTTCCTCGAGTACCCGCTCGAGGGCATGGACGTGATCCGGAAGCTAGGGCCGCTCGAGCTGATGCGCGTCGGCTTCTCGTACCTTTGGGCCGCGATCAGGCCGAAGGGCCGCGAGGAGACGGTCGAGCAGTGGGTCTCGAATCGGTTCGGCAAGCGGCTCTATCAGCTGTTCTTCAAGACCTACACCGAGAAGGTGTGGGGCGTCCCGTGCTCCGAGCTTCGCGCCGAATGGGCCGCCCAGCGGATCAAGAACCTGTCCTTCTTCAGCGCCGCGAAGTCCGCCTTCTTCGGCAATCGCGGCAACAAGATCACGTCTCTGATCTCCGAGTTCAACTACCCGCGCTACGGGCCTGGGCAGATGTGGGAGCAGATGACCGAGGACATCCGCGCCCACGGCGGCGAGGTCCGATTGAACGCACCGGTCACCCGGTTGCACATGGACGGCGGCCGAGTGACCGAGGTCGTCGCCGGAGGCGAGACGATCACGCCCTCCCACGTGATCTCGTCGCTGCCGCTGCGAACCACGGTGGCGATCACCGATCCGGAGCCTCCGGTCGACGTCCGCGATGCGGCTCGGGGACTGCGCTACCGGGACTTCTTGACGGTCGCGCTGGTAATCGAGGGCAAGGACCTGTTCCCGGACAATTGGATCTACATCCACGAGCCGGGCGTTCGGGTCGGGCGAATCCAGAACTTCCGCTCCTGGAGTCCATGGATGGTGCCCGACGAGCATCACGCCTCGGTCGGGATGGAATACTTCTGTTCGAGGGCGATGACCTGTGGTCCATGCCTGACGACGACCTCGTGAGGATGGCGACGGGCGAGATCCAGAAGCTCGGTCTTGCCCAGGCCGGCGATGTCAAGTTCGGCTTCGCGGTGAGGGTCCACAAGGCCTATCCGATCTACGACGCCGAATACGCAGAGCGTCTCGAAACGATTCGCGGGTGGCTCGAAGGGATTCCCAACCTGATCCAGGTGGGGCGCAACGGCCTCCACCGGTACAACAACTCAGACCACTCGATGCTCACCGCGATGCGGGCGGTGGACAACATCCTGCGCGGGACCAACCACGACATCTGGGCGGTCAACGCCGAAAGCGTGTATCACGAGGAGCACGTCGAGGACGAACAGCCCTATCGCGATGCGCCGGACACGCCCGCGATGGAAGAGTCGCTGGCCTCAGAAAAGCATTGAAGGCGCGCTCTCCAGTGCTGAGGATCCTCGCCGCAGCCGCGGCGCTCGGTTCGCTCGTACTGCCGGCGGGCGGCTCGCTTGCGCTGCCCGGGTCGGCCTGGGCCCAGGGTCCCGGGAAGCCCGTTCGCGCCCGTCCCCCAGGCTCAGGCCACGACGCCGACGACGGCCACTCCGCCACAGACGGCCACCATCCCCTCGACGACTGGTACCAGCAGTGGCGGCAGCGGGCTGAGCACGGGCGCCGGCGTGGCCGTGGTGGTGGTAGCGGTTCTGCTGATCACGGGGATCTCGTTCTACATCTGGCGCGATGCTCGACGCCGAGCTCCGGGGCGTCATGGAGCCGCAGCTGCGGCCGTCGGCGGCGGGCGGGCGACCAAACCGAAGCCGAAGCCGCGCAAGCTGAGTCCGGCCGAGCGCCGGCGCCGGAAACGCGGCCGCGCGCGCTGAGACTTGAGCGCCCGGGCGCTCAAGTGGACGGATTATGTACCCGGTTCCGGCCGGAAAAGGGGTGAAAACCTTCATAGAAACGCTCAGCGCCTCTAGGACGGCCAGCGGGGTCCGATTCTGGGTGTATGAGGACGGCGGCAGCGGAACAACGGCCGGTACTTCGACTCGTCCATTCGATCGACGATCCATGGACGTGGTTCTGCACGCACTGCGGCAGCAGGCACCGTCCGGACCCCGATGTGGATCTACCGCCGCGCGTGTGCGACAGCTGCTCGCTGGGCGTCCTGCTGCGGGCTCGCGACGACGCCGCCCCGAACTCCGGTGCGGCTTTCCTGATCGCCGATTCGTCATTGACGGTTCAAGCGGTCTCCGAGCGGGCCGAGGCGGCGTTGGGCCTCCGAGAGGTGGACGCGATCAACCGTCACATCACGGAGCTCCTGATCGCCGCCGACGCCGAGACGCCTGCTCCACGTGGCCTCGCGGAGGCAATCACCTGTGCGGCCGCTGGAGATGAGGAGCCGGTCAGCCTCGTCGTCAGGCCATCCGGCGTGTTCGGCATCAGGATGCGGGCGCAGATCACGGCCTGCGGACCGCCGGCAGCGGCACTGCTGGTATTCACTTAGCGCCGCGGGTCAGGCCGCCCGGACTGCCCGTTTAGCGCGCAGTAGCTGGCGCTCCACCGTCCGTGCCGTGCAACCGGTGTGGAGGGCGATCTCCGCGTAGGTCAGGCCTACCGCGTGTAGCCAGACCATCTGCTGCTGCCGCGGCGGCAGCCGGTCTACCGACGCGAGCCGTTCGCGGTTCAGGATCAGCTCCTCCGGTCCCGACGCCGCTTCTCGGACTCCGGAGTCGTCCGCGAGCGTCCCTGTCGCCTCGAGCGACACATAGCGTTGCTCGCGCCTGAGCAGCCGAACCGCCTCGCGCACCGCCGTCTTCGCGAGCCACCGCGCGGCCGTTTCGCGCCGGATTCGGTCTCGGTGACAGACGAGACGGTCCCAGGCGAACTGACAGGCGTCCTCGACGACCGCGTCGGACGCGGCCACCTCCAGTCGGACGATCCGCTCCAACCGGTCCGAGAACGCCCGGTACAGGTCGCCGACGTCAGTGGGTGAAGCGGCCGCGGCAACGCTCATGGCGGTTCTCCTTGTGAGTCTAATTGACACTAATTTACGACGAATGACCCTAGCAGGACTCAATCCATATTGCTAGGTTGGATAGGGCTTATTTGGCTCAATTCACCTTCAGGAGGAATCGATGTCCGGTCTGGCGCAAGCGGTGGTTGCACACCCCAATCCGGGCGGCCTGCCCGGCTCCAACGTGCTCCAGCAGCTCGTGAACGGCGCCGAAGCGTGGGCGCTCGCGATCGCGCTGCTGGGGGCGTTCGTGGGCGCGGCCATGTGGGCTCTCGCGTCGCATTCCCACAACCCGCACTACGCGTCACGAGGGCGGATGGCGGCGCTGGTATCGGGCGCGTCGGCACTCGTGATCGGCGCCGGGCCCGGGCTCGTGAACTTCTTTCAGCACCTCGGGACGACCGCCAAGTGAGGGCGCGCACGCTTCTCTGGGGCGCGGTGAGGGCGCGCACGCTTCTCTGGGGCGCGGTGCGCGCACGCTTCTCTGGGGCGCGGTCGTGCTCGCGCTGCTCGGGGCGATCGGCTGCGTTGAGGCGCCACCGGCCGCGGCGGGCCTCAAGAGCGTTGTCTGCGGCGCCGCGAACGCCGACAGCAAGGTGGCCGGCAAGGCGTGCGACGTGCTCACCAATCCCGGCAAGGCGGTCAAAGCCGGCAAGGACTTCCTCACCGGCCACTTCGGGAGTGCGGTCAAGACGTTGGCCGGCAGCGCGTCGACCGCGTCGACTGCATTGGGACTCGCCGCGATCGGCGCCTGGGTCGCGGCGGGCGCCGAGTATTCGCTGGGGCTGACTAACAAGCTGCTCGGCCAGTACACGACCCCGCAATTGCGGACGACCTGGTTTTCGTCCAGGTACTGGCGCATCGCCGGAATCGCCGCGCTGCTGACGTTGCCATTCCTGTTCGCCGCCGCCGTACAGGCGCTGTTCCACTCGGACCTTTCGCTCCTGGCACGCGCGGCCATCGGCTACCTGCCGCTGGCAATGCTCGCGATCGCCGTCGCGGCGCCGCTGACGATGCTGTTGCTGGCGGCGACCGACCAGCTCTCCGCTGGCCTGTCGGCGGCCGCCGGCGGGCCCCACGCGAGCTGGACGCAGGGCGTCAGCGGTGCGCTGATCGTTGCGCCGTTTCTCAAATTCCTGATCGCACTCGTGACCACCGCCTGTGCGCTCGTTCTCTGGCTCGAGCTCGCGATCCGCGAAGCGGCGGTTTACGTGATCGTGCTGATGCTGCCGCTCGGATTCGCGGCGTTGGTCTGGCCCGCACGGCGCATCTGGGCGATCCGTGCAGTCGAGCTGCTGGTGGCTCTGATCCTGGCAAAGCTCGCGATCGTCGCGGTCTTCGATCTCGGCGGGTCGGCGCTCGAGCAGCTCGGGCATGATGGCGGCGGCCTGATAGCCGGGCTTGCAGGAACAGTGCTGGTACTGCTCGCGGCGCTGTCGCCCTGGGCTGTGCTCCGGCTCGTACCACTGTCGGAGCTGGCGAGCAGCGCCGTCGGCTCGCTGCGCGCAGACGCGCACGCGGCCCTCCAGCGAACGGGCGGGAAGGAGCGGCTACTCCAGGGCCCGGCAGACGACTCGCCGGCGGTCGTCGGTACGCCCACGGCCGACGTCGGGACTCGGGCTGCCCATGCGGAGGTCGAGCGCCTCGAGGAGCAATCGGCCGCGCAGAACGGCTCGCGGGCGGCTATGGCGTCCCGTGAGGACGTGGACCGGGGGGTCGGCGATCAGGTGGAGCGGGGTCCCGCCGCTCCCGAGGCCCCGGCCGCCGGGGCACAGGCGGGCATCGCCGCTCCGGAGGCACAGGCCGCCGAGGCGGACCCACCCAGGAAGGGATTCGAAGGCTGGCACCCGATGTTCCAGGCCGAGGACTTCTCGTGGAAGCCGCTGACGCTCGGGTTGGAGGGCATCGACGAGAAGCTGTGGCCTCCCGACGACCCGGCTACTCAAGACGTGCCTCGTGAGAACGCGCCAGCAGAGGACCACGAGCCGTTGCCGCCGCCGCAGGAGGGCGGCTCGCTGTGACCGAGACGCGGCTGACATACCGGTTCGGCCCGCTCGAACGACGGGGCCTCCTCGGACCCTTCCGACTCGGGCAGGCAGTCTTGCTCACTGTTGGGGCAGTGGTGGCGATTGCGTCGCTCGATCTGGCGCCGAACGGGACCGGTGCCGTACTCGCCGTGCTCGCCTTCGCTCTCGGCGTCGCCGCGGCGCTCGTCCCGGTCGCGAGTAGGACGCTCGAGGAGTGGGCCCCGATCGCCTGCGCCTTCGGGCTTCGGCGTGCACGTGGCCAGACCGGGTCGATCTCGCCGGTGCCTACCCGGGGTCTGAGCGTACGCTTCGGGGGGCGCTCCTTCGAGGCCGGGGCGAGCGTGCCGAACCCGCCGGCGGCGGTGAGGGGCGTCAGGGTGCTCGAGGCGGGCTATCGGGACCGGGCGATCGGCGTCCTGTCCGAGCTTTCCGGGCAGCGGCTCACGGCGGCGCTCGCCTGCCGAGTGGTCGCGTTTTCGCTGCTCGACCCCGCCGCGCAGGAGCGGCGCCTGGCGCGTTGGGGTTTGGTCCTTTCCGGGACCGCGAACACCCCTGTCAGACGCCTGCAGTGGATCGAGCGGACTGCGCCGGCGCAAGGAGACGAGCTCGCGCGCTGGCTGCACGATGAGCGGGACCCGAGTGTGCCGTTGCGCGGCCAGCCGATGATCGAGTCCTACCTCGAGCTGATCGGGACCACGGCCCAGGTCACGCAGGAGCACGAGATCCTCGTCGCGATCCAGGTCGATCAACGACGGATGCGTTCGTCCAAGACCGGGACGCTCGAGGAGACGCTGATCGAGCAAGCCGAGAGGGTTGCTCACGGACTGCGGGCCGCGGAGGTCACGGTTCTCGGCGCGCTGTCGGCCGAGCAGCTCTCGCGGGCGCTGCGGACGGCATTCGATCCATACGCCGGTTCGGAGCTCGCGTCGCTGGAAGCCGCCGATCCCGGACGCGACGGTCTCCCCGAGGCCGGAGCGTGGCCGCTGGGAGCCCGCGAGCACTGGGACCACTATCGCTCCGACGGCGCTATACACGCGACCTACTGGATCAGCGGCTGGCCACGGGTGGATGTCTCGCCGATGTTCATGGACGCACTGCTGGGTCGCTCGAGCGCCGTGCGGACGGTGGCGGTGACGTTGGAGCCGATCGCCCCGGAACGCTCGACACGCGAGGTCGAGGCTGCGATCACCCGCGACCGGGCCGATCACGAGCTGCGTCACCGCTTCGGCCAGCTCGAGACCGCCCGTCACCGACAGGCCCACGAGGCGACCCTTCGACGCGAGTCGGAGCTGGCCGCCGGGCACGGCGAGGTCCGGCTGACGGGTTTCGTGACGGTGACCGGTCGGGACCGGGACGACCTGCGGCGCGCCAGCGCTGAGGTACTCGAGCACGCGGCGCGCGCGCGTCTCGAGCTGCACCGGATGTACGGACAGCAGGCCGACGCGTTCACGTTCACGCTGCCGCTCTGTAGGGGTCTCCGATGAGCCTGAAGAGCCGCCGCGCGCCCCGGACACCGCTGCACGACGCGTCACGCGCAGGCGATCTACCCGTTCATGATGGCCGGAGGGTTGGGAGGCCGCGGCGTGTTCGTCGGCCGGGACTCGAGCGGGGGTGCCTTCTGTTACGACCCGTGGGTCCTTTACGCCGACGGGCTGCTCGACGACCCGAATGCGATCGTGCTGGGCAAGCTCGGGCAGGGCAAGAGCTCGCTGGTCAAGACGCTGCTGTGGCGGATGCTGGTGTTCGGGCGTCGGGCGTTCGTGCTCGACGTCAAGCGCGAGTACGGACCGCTGTGTGACGCCGTCGGCGTCAAGCCGGTGGCGCTGGCGCCGGGTGCAGGCGTGCGGCTGAATCCGCTGGCCTCCCGCCCCGAAGAGCACGCCCAGCTCGAGCTGCTGCGCGCTGTGACGGTGACCGCGCTGGGCGCGCCGTTGACCCAGATCGAAGCCGCGTCCTTGCGCGAAGCCTTGCGGACCCGCGCGCCGCGGGAGCCGAGCGGACCCGACGCTGCCAGAGATAGCGGCGCTGCTGTTCACACCGGTGGCGGCGATGGCGGAGCGACTGCAGACCACCCCGGAACGCCTCGCGCGCGATGTACGCCGTGCCGCGCTCGCGCTCCAGGACCTGTGCGAGGGGCCGCTCCGCGGACTGTTCGACGGCCCGACCTCGGCCGGGCTCGACCTGGACGCAAAGCTACTGGTGCTCGACCTCCACGCGCTGCGGGACTCCCCCGCGGTGGGAATCCTGATGGCCTGTGCGACCGCCTGGATGAGCGCCCTTTTGGCCCGAATGGCGGAACGGCCCGGCAGGGAACGGCTGATCAACGTGGCGGACGAGTCCTGGAAGATCATCCAGCACACGGGGCTCGGCGAGTGGTTTCAGTCGAACTTCAAGCTCGCCCGCCAGTTCGGCGTGATGAACCTCGTCGTGCTTCACAAACTGGCCGACCTCCAGGCCGTCGGCGATGCCGGATCTCGCGCGGCGCGAATCGCCGAAGGCCTGATCGCCGACGCTTCGACGCGGATCGTCTACCACCAGGATGAGAGCCAGATCCCGCTGACGCGCACCCTGCTGGGGTTGTCCGAGTCGGAGGCGGAGTTGCTCTCGATGCTCTCGGCCGGCCAGGCTCTGTGGCGGGTCGGAAGCCGCTCGTTCGTCGTCCAGCACTACCGCTCGCGTGTCGAGGCCGGGCTCACGGATACGGATACCGGAATGCGGCTGCGATGAGTCGCGCTCGCGGTTCGGACGTGCCGATGCTCGCGGCGATCGCCGCCGTTGGGACGCTGGTCGGGCTCGTGTGGCTGTGGGGCGGACTCGCGGGGCTGGCGTTCGGCCGCGGCTGGCCCCGCATCGGCGCGGGGCAGCTGTTCGGCGTGCTCATCCATCTGCCGGGTCGACTGTCCGATCCGGCGCGCGCCTGGCCGGCAGCAGCTCGCGGCGGCCTACCCGGTCCACTGGGGTTCTACGCTGCGCTCGGCGTGGTCGCCGGGATGGTCGTCTTCCTGGCAACGGTGGCGGGTGGAGCCGTGGGGCGTTTGGTCCGCGAACCGGGGGCCCGCTTTGCCGGCGGCGGCGAGCTTCGCGATCTCCGTCGGCGAGGCGACCGGCGGGGACGGCTCCGCTGGGGCGCGCGGGCGGGCGGCTGTTGCGGGCCGAGCAGCGCCATGCCTGGTCGCGTTCGGGCCGCCGCAGTCCGGCAAGTCCGCGGGCCTGGCAATTCCTGCCCTGCTCGAGTGGGATGGCCCCGCGGTCGCATCGTCGATCAAGACCGATTTGCTCGGCGCGACAATCGACCGGCGACGTGCGCTCGGCGAGGTGTTCGTATTCGATCCGTTCGAACTGTCGCGAACACCCTCGCACACGTGGTCGCCGCTGCAAGGGGCCGCCACGTGGGATGGCGCGCTCGAGGTCGCGTGGCGCCTTGCGGCAGCTGGGGAGATCGATCAACGCGGAGTCGAAGGCGGGGACTTCTGGGCGATCGCGGCCGAGCAGCGCCTGGCGCCGCTGCTCTACGCCGCGTCCGCGACCGGGGCAGGCATGGACGTGGTCGTTCGGTGGGTATATGGACAGGGGACCCGCGAGCTCGACCAGACGCTGATGGAGCTCTCGGGTGCCGCGCGCGACGAGTCGCAGCGCGACGGCGCGCTCGCCGCCTACGACGCGGTTCGGGCATTCGAGGCGCAGGCGGACCGGACCCGGTCCTCGATCGAGGCGACCGCCCAGGCGCTCCTGCGCGCCTATCGATTCACGCGGGTCGTCCGCTCAGCGGAAGGCGCGGACATCAGCGCCGACCGACTCCTTGACCAAGCGGCGACGTTGTATCTGATCGGAGACGCGAAAGCGTCCAAGCTGCTGCGGCCGATCTTCCTCGCGTTGCTGTCGGAGATCGTCGACCGCGCATATGAGCGGGCCACGTGGGGCGGCGGGAAGCTCGAGCTGCCGCTGCTGCTGTGCCTCGATGAAGCGGGGAACGTGGCGCCGCTGCCCAATCTGGCGGAGATCGCCTCGACGGCGCCGAGCCACAACATCCAGTTGGTCTCGATCTTCCACGACCTCGCTCAGGCGCGGAGCCGCTACGGCCGCCAGGCGGAGACGATGGTCAACAGCCACCGGGCGCGGATGCTCCTGCCCGGAGTGGCTGACCTCGACACGCTCCGCTACTTCTCCGGGCTGACCGGGGAGGAGGAGGCGCGCGATCGCTCGTACACGAGTGGCTCCGGTGGGACGACGCGCTCGATCGCGCGCCGACGCCGGCCGCTGATCGCGCCCGAGGCGCTGCGTCAGCTCCCTGACGGGCATGCGCTCTTGCTCTACGGGCGGATCGCGCCGGTGCGCGTCAGGCTGCGGATGTGGTTCTCGGACCGCCGGTTGCGGCGTCTGGCCGGGTGAGTTGAGCGGAGCCCGTGGTTGAGAGGAGCCGGGCGAGCATCGCTGGCCGCTCACCTGGCGGGGGCTCTATCCCCGGGAGCGGTGGCTGTGGTTCGAGCAGCTGTGGGGAGATGCCTGCATGCTGCGCGAGCGCTACCGGTTGATGCTGCGGTCGGGCTGGTGGGAGGACCAGATCCAGGTCGAGGCGCTCGCGGCGCTGGCGGCGTGGACCGCACGGTATGACGCGGGCGAGTGGGATGACCCGCCCGGCAAGCTGGCGTTGCTGTACGACATCGAGCGGGTCGCAGCGCTCCTCAGAGACGGCGACCAGCCGTTCAATCCCGATCGCGACCGGCCCGCGTTCGCGCAGCATCTGTTCGAGCTGGGCTGTCAGCCGCCGGGCGAGGGATGAGATGCTGCGGGCCGATGATCCGCGAGGACGCTTACCCCTTCGGCGCCGCCGTCACGCTGGAAGCCCTCGAGCGCGACCCCCACCCGGTGCTGGCGGAACTCCGGGCACGCGAGCCGGTCTCGTGGCTGCCGGGGCTCGACGGCTGGCTCGTCACCCGGTACGACCTGGCGGCCCAGGTGATGCGCGACCCGCTGAGCTTCACCGTCGACGATCCACGCTTCTCCACTGCTCAGGTCGTCGGTCCTAGCATGCTGAGTCTCGACGGTGATGGTCACGCTCGCCACCGCGATCCGTTCGTGGCGCCGTTTCGGCTGCCGGTGATCGCCGAACGGTTCTCGCCCGACATTGCGCTGGAGTCGGAGCGGTTGATCGACCAGTTGCTACCGGGCGGCAAGGCCGAGCTGCGGCGCTCATTCGCGGGACCGCTGGCGGCCTCGATCGTGACCCGAGCGCTGGGGCTAGACGCAGACGATGGGCAGCAGGTCCTCGGCTGGTACGACGCGATCGTCGGCGCGGTTGGCTCGATCACGGCGGGCCATGGCAACACCGCCGCCGGACGCGATGCCTTCGATGCGCTTCGGCGGCGGCTGCTGTCGGTGCTCGGCGAGGGGGATGGCTCATCGCTGCTCGTCGAGCGCGGCCTCGGCCGGGACCCTCGCGGAGCATGAGCTGATCTCGAACGCAGCCGTGCTTCTGTTCGGCGGGATCGAGACAACCGAGGGGATGATCGCCAATGCCGTCCTGCAGTTGCTCGAGCGACCCGATCAGCTGGCGCACGTGCGATCCGAGCCGACTCTGCTCGACGCGGCGATCGAGGAGTCGCTGCGCCTCGAGCCGGCCGCGGCGGTGATCGACCGCTACTCCACGCGCGACATCCGCCTCGGGGGAGCCGCGATTCGGCGCGGGGAGCTCGTGAGGCTCTCGATCGCCGCGGCCAACCGCGACCCGGACGCGTTCGCGGACCCGGACCGGTTCGACCTTCACCGTCGATCGGCGCGAGGTCACCTGGCCTTTGCCCAGGGTCCCCACGTGTGCCTAGGGGTTCACCTCGCGCGGCTCGAAGCGCGCGTCGGTCTTGCGGCGTTGCTGGCCAGGCTGCCGAGGCTACGCCTCGACCCGGGGAGACCGTCTGAGGTGCGCGGGCTCGTGTTCCGCAAGCCGGTGGCGCTCAACGTGCTCTGGGGCTAGGCGCTAGCGTTTGGAGATCAGGTAGTCGGTCGGGTTGCCGTCGCAGTGCGCGCCGGCCACCAGTGCGCAATATGACGGGCGTGGCCGGCCGTCGGCGTCGACCAACGCGGAATCCCAGCCGGCCAGCAGCTGGAATTCAAACCAGTACACCTGGGCGGTTCTGACCCCGGGCGCGCTCACGCCGAGCAGACTCGACCAAGCACGGGCGCCGCGTGCCTGATCTGCCGGGCTGTTGTTGACACACGCTCCCAGCGTCGGGCCCGAGGGCGACGGACACCCCTTGCGATTGAGGTCCGCGCGCGTAGCTGAGTTCAGCTCCACCCCAGCCTCCGTGACCCACACCTCGAGCGGGCCGTGCCGCCGGGCCGAGAGGCTGGAAAGCGTGGTTTCGAATGACCGCAGGTCTGCCGTGCCCCCGGCGGTCGGGTCGTCGTAGTCGTGCACGGCCCAGTAGGGGGGGAATAGTCCTGAGGTCCCGCAGCGGCCTCCAGGGCTGGCAACGAATCCGGGCGTGCACGAGGACAGCGCGTTGAGATGCTGGACGTAAGGGACGAGATAGCCGCTCTCGGGTTCGGTCATTGTCAACGCCGCGATCCGCTCGTCCCGCCACCGTTGCTTGACGACCACGCCCTGGGCCAGCTCCCAGAGCTCGGCGGCCTCCAGCGCCCCGCAGTACGCGTACGGCCGGCCACACAGGTAGCTACCGTAGTTGTAATTCACGCCCGGCGGCGGGGGCCCGCACGAGCCACCCGCCGCACACGCGTTCCGCAGGTAACCGTTGTAGGAGCTCTTTGTGTCAGGCTCGTTGAACGCCTCCCATTGGGTCGGGGCGTCGGCGCCGAGGTCGGCCCGGAGCCAACCGATGATTCCGAGCACCCCGCAGGCGTAGTCGGAGCCGCCGGTCGTGACGCCGGCGAACAGGTTTCGCCCGTCGCCGTACCCGGGCTGTGGGTAGTTCGGAACGCCGTGGCCGCTGCCGGCGCTGAAGACAACCTCGGGCGTCAGGCCGAGCGCTCGCGCCGCCTGTACATCCCACACGAGCTGGCCGAACAGAGCCATGCCGTTTAGGGCGTTGAATGACGCCGGCGGGCCGAACGCATACGGCGACCAGCCACAACGACGAGTCGCCGGGTTCCAGGCATATAGAGAGTCGTAAGCGATCCACAGGCGCAGGTAGCCGGTTCGGCCTGGGGAGCAGCACCTGGCGACGGAACGAGTCGAACGCACGGGCCGCGCGCGATCCGCCGCCGAACGGCGCGACCAGCCTCAACTCGCCCGGCGGGCACGGAACCTTCCGTACACGACACGTGGCGATGGGTTTGCTGACGCCGAGATTCGCACCGGCAGTCGCGACCCCGAACCCGACGGGAGCCCGAGCTCCCGGATGGCGCAGAGCCAGGATCAGAACCACTGTCACCACGATGGCCAGTACGCCGACGGCTGACCATCGCAATCGGCGACTTCTGCGGTGGTGGGAGGGGAAGGTCACGAACGGCTACGGCCAGGGAGAGGCGGCGACGTCGACAACTCGTATCACGAGCTGGCTCGTGTCCGCGCAGCAGGCGTTCACGTGCTACCCGCGGACGGTGCAAGCAGACGTGACCTCGCTCGGAGGTGCAGCTCGCTGCGCCCGAATCGGGTATTCGTAGGCGCGCACCCGCACTCCATCTGAGGAGGTCCAGCCATGGCGCTCAGCCAGCAACGCGCTAGTCACACGTGTCATAACCAGCAAGGCACCGCCGTTCACCACCGCGAGAAGTCGCTCGAGATCCCCTGCCATCAGCTGCCGGAGCACGGCATCGGAGAGCAGCTGGCTTACGAGCTGATCACCAGCGAGTTGCTGCTCGACGGCCAGGCTCGGCTCAACCTGGCGACGTTTGTGACCACCTGGATGCCGTCCACCGCGGACAGGCTGATGGCCGACACGGCCAACAAGAACATGATCGACAAGGATGAATATCCGCAGACAGCGGAGATCGAGGCGCGGTGCGTGAACATCCTGGCCGAACTCTGGAGCTCACCCGAGAGCGGCGACGCCACCGGCTGCTCGACAACCGGTTCGAGCGAGGCGGCGATGCTGGCGGGCATGGCGATGAAGTGGCGATGGCGCGAGCGGATGCAGAAGGCCGGGAAGCCGAGCGATCGCCCCAACCTCGTGACCGGGATCAACGTCCAGGTGTGCTGGGAGAAGTTCTGCCGCTACTGGGACGTCGAGCCGCGGCTCGTCCCGATGGAGGGCGACCGCTTTCATCTCGACGCCGAGCAGGCGGTCGCAAACTGCGACGAGAACACGATCGGGGTCGTGGCAGTGCTCGGCTCAACGTTCGACGGAAGCTACGAGCCCGTCTAGGAGATCGCAGCGGCACTCGATCAGCTCGAGCACGACCGCGGCCTCGACGTCCCGCTGCACGTCGATGCCGCCTCGGGCGGGTTCGTGGCCCCGTTCCTTCAGCCGGAGGTCGAGTGGGACTTCCGGATCCCGCGCGTGCAGTCGATCAACGCCTCGGGTCACAAGTACGGGCTCGTGTACCCGGTGTCGGCTGGGCGATCTGGCGAGACCAGCAGGCGCTTCCGCGAGAGCTCGTGTTCGACGTCAACTACCTCGGCGGACAGATGCCCACATTCACGCTGAACTTCTCGCGTCCCGGCAGCGAGGTGATCGTCCAGTACTTCATGTTCACGACGCTCGGTCGCAAGGGATACGAGCGCGTCGATGCAATCCGCGCAGGAAGTCGCGACCTATTTGTCAGATGGGATCGCGAAGGTCGGTCCTTACCGGCTGATCAGCGAAGGCAAGGAGTTGCCCGTGTTCGCGTTCGCGCTGGCGCCCGAGACCCGCAACTACACGGTCTTCGACGTCTCTGACCGCATGCGCCAACACGGCTGGCTGATCCCGGCGTACACGTTCCCGGAGAACCGC
Source organism: uncultured Solirubrobacterales bacterium (assembly GCA_963705775.1). GTDB lineage: Bacteria > Actinomycetota > Thermoleophilia > Solirubrobacterales > Solirubrobacteraceae > Palsa-465. The sequence continues at coordinate 36,690 of CAVPKT010000008.1, forward strand.
CAGGACCTGAGCGTCCTGCGGATCGTCGTCCGCGCGGGCATGCACCTCGACTTGGCGGACAAGCTGCTCGACCATCTGGAGGAGGAGACGAAGTTCCTCGAGTCACTGGATGCGCCGATGCCGGGGGTCAAGCACCAGGCGTTCAGGCACTAAGCCGGCAGGCGGCATCGGGCAGCGTCGACCTCGTCATCTCCCAATGACACACGGTAGGGTCCCGCCACGATCCCCCGGATTCCGGGGGCGGGATGAGCGGAGAGGCGCTGCGGGTGAGCACGAGCGAGTGGATCAAGCTGATCACGATCCCGTTCTTCACGGGCGCGATCGGGTGGCTGATCAACTGGAGCGGGCTGATCATGCTGTTCAACCCGATCCACTTCCACGGGCGCCGCGTGCCGGGGCTGTACGAGCTCTCGAAGCTGCTGCCGCGCAAGCTCCAGGAGGTGCCCGGGATCATGCAGGGCGGCGTCGGGTGGCAGGGGATCATCCCCTCGCGCGCGGCGAAGATGGGCAGCATCATCGTCGACAAGGCGATCGCGAAGCTCGGCACCGCTGGAGAGTTTTTCCAGGAGCTCGAGCCCGACAAGATCGCCGATCAGATGACGCTGATGTTCCTCCGCGAAATCCCGGAGATCGTCGACGACACGATGCGGAGGAGCAGCCCGGGCTATGGGCGAACGTGCCGCCACGGGCGAAGGAGGCGCTGTACGCGCGCGTCCGCCAGCAGCTGCCAGAGATCATGCACCAGATCACGGGGGAGATCGGGCTCTACATCGACCAGCTGCTGGATCCCAAGATCATGGTGATCGATCACTTCGAGCAGGATCCGGCGCTCGTCACGCGGGCGTTCCAGGAGTTCGGCGCCAGGGAACTGAGGCTGATGGTCAACTTCGGCTTTCTGTTCGGGTTCTTGCTCGGCATTCCGGTGGCCGTGATCACCCACTTCGTGACCAACTGGTGGCTGCTGCCGCTGTTCGGCGTGATAGTCGGGTGGACGACGAACAAGCTCGGGATGTGGGTGATCTTCGAGCCCGTAGAGCCCGGCTCAGGTGGGGCCGCTCAAGCTCCACGGCCTGTTCCTGCGCCGGCAGTCCAGGCGGCGGAGGTGTTCGCGCGGATCATCGCCGACGACGTCGTGACGATGGAGAACATCGGCAACTTCCTCGTCAACGGACCTCGCGGGGATCGGACGGAGCAGATGCTCCGGGAGGCGATGCAGCCTGCGATCGATCGCGCGGCCGGGCCGCTGCGCGGATTCGCCCGGGTGGCGGTCGGCGTGCGCGAGTACGACACGATCACTGAGGCATTCGCCCGGACGTCGACCGAGCACACGATGACGCCGTTTCGGGACCCGGAGCTTCGGCCGCGAGCAGAGTGAGAACATCCGCAGGCTCGTCGCCGAGCGAACGAGGAGCTGCCGTACCGCGACTACGTCGACATGCTCCGCTCAGCGATCAAGGAGGACGAGTGGATGTTGTACCTCCACGGTGCTCTAATGGGGTTCGCAGGAGGCCTAATTCACCTCGGGATCTTCGGATGAGCGACGATCACCAGACACCAACCGACGGCGCGCCTGCCGGGCGCGAGGGGCCGGCTCGCTGACCGGGGTCGCACGGCTCGCCGCTAGCGCCGCTGGCACACGACCGAGTGGTCATCGGGCATCACCGCGCGCATCACGAGGCGAACGCTGGAGGTCGCCGTGGCCCGAACAAGGCTCCCGCGCTGGCGCGGGACGTCGCGCGAGAGCGTCCGAGCCGCCGCGCGCGAGCTCGTCGGGATCACCGACCTCGATGGCGTGCCGGGCGGCGGATGTCGCGCCGAGTTGCCGACACGGTCGCTCCCCGACGCATCCCGCAAGCCGACGGGCGCGGCCGCGCTCAACGGCGAGCTGCCGCTGAGGGAGATGGGCGAGGCGCTGCTGCACAAGTCGCGTGACGTCCACTACGAGGAGCAGTCGCACCCCGCTTACGAGCGGCTGGTCGAGTCACTGGCCCCCGACGAGGCGCGGATCCTGCGGCTGATGCTGCTCGGCGGTCCGCAAGCGGCCGTCGACGTCCGCACCGGCGGCCCGCTCGGGCTGATCAGCTCGCGGCTGCTGGCGCCGGGTCTCAACATGATCGGACCGCGAGCGGGGTGCCGGTACGTGGAGCGCGTCCCGTCGTACCTGACGAACCTGAACCGGCTCGGCTTGATCTGGTTCTCGCGCGAGACGTTGCGCGACCCTGAGCGGTACCAGGTGCTCGAGGCCCAGCCCGGAGGTTCTCGGAGCGCTGAAGTCGGTCAGGCAGGCGAAGATCGTCCGCCGGAGCATCCACCTGACGCCCTTCGGCGAGGGCTTCTGCCGCGCGTCGCTCGTCGACGACGAGCGGGCGCTGGTGGATCTACCCGAGCACGCGTCACCCGACAAGCGGCGCGGCCCGCACGCCCGCCCCAGCTTAGACGGACTAGAGCAGCCCGGCCAGTCGCGCCCCGGCCGCCTCGAGCTGCTTCGGCGTGCCGGCCTGCGAGCACGCTCTGGAGGTCGAGGATGCGCAGCCCGAACGAGTCGAGCTCGATTCGCATCCACGATGGCGTCACACGGCACGCCTGCCTGTCTTGCCCGGGTCGCGACCTCGGACAGCGCCTTGCCGGCGAGGCTCTGGTGATCGAGCCTGCCCTCGCCGGCCACGACCGCACGGGCGGCCCGCATGCGGGGGTCGAACCCGATCGGCGTCGAGCACGAAGGCGGCCCCAGCGACAAGCTCCGCTCCGAACGCCGCCCACAGGCCGCCGGACAGTCCGCCGGCGGCGCCGGTCATCGGAACGCCGCGGGGATCTCGGGGCAGTCGGCGAGCGAGCGCGTGGAGGCGACGAGTCAGCGTTTGGACCTGCTTCGGATCGGCGCCCTTCTGGGGGGCGAACACCCGGGCGGCGTCCTCGAAGCGGGTCCGGACATCGCAGAGAAGGACCAGTGTCACCGGGGGGGCGTCACGGAGGGCGCGGATCGCGCCCGCGCCGCCGTCAGTCGTGGCGCTTCCCCCACGCCGATCAGGACCGTCTTCGCACCGGCGTCGATCGCCGCTGCGATCAGCTCGCCGGTGCCGAAGGTGCTCGCGTTGATGGGGTCACGGCCGCGTTCGGGGACCAGGTGAAGGCCGCTCGCGGCCGCCATCTCGACGATCGCAGTGTCCCCGGCGATGCCGAACTCGGCTTCGACTGGACGTCCGAGCGGGCCTGAGACGGTCGCTGAGAGGAGCTCCGCTCCGAGTGCGGGAGCGAGCGCCTCGAGCGTCCCCTCGCCACCATCGGCGACAGGACAGAGATCAACTGGTCTGCCAGCGGCCTCAAGGCCGCGGCCGATCGCAGACGCGACCTCGGACGCCCGGAGCGTGCCCTTGAAAGCGTCGGGCGCGACGAGGATGGTTGTCGGGACGCCGCGGATGAGACGACGCTACCCCATCCCCTCGGGTGGCCCGATCGTCGCCGCCTCGGGACCGAACTTCTCGACGTAGTGCGGATGGACCTCGTGCCAGACGTCCATTTGCTCGCGCGCCGTCGTCGTCTCCGGCGAGGGCCATCTCGAGAGCGGCAAGGCACGCATGCCAACCCGCTCCGTCGCGGGCTGCCTTGCCGCGCTCCTCGAGGGTGTCGAGCAGGGTCAAGAGCGTGCCCCCGGACACCGGTTGCAGCTCGATCCGAATGATCTCGGGCCCCCAGCCGAACTCGATCAGCGACTCCGGCTCGCACGCGACCATCACGCCTTCCATCGGCGGCGCGACGTCGTTCGTGAACGAAAGCGCAGCGCCGCGCCGCGCGGCCCGCTCGCCATCGATCGTCGTCGGGAACCAGTGGGCGAGATGTTCCGGTTCGGTGATCAGCGCGCCACACCTTCGGCTGCGCGATGGGCGAGCGTACGGGTGAAGCGCAACTGCCAGCGCCCGTCCTCGAGCTGCTCGACGCTGCCGTAGGTCTGCTCTTGCGTCGGGGTCATCGTCGGCCTCCTCGTGGATGTCGCTCATCGTCTCCAGGTGCCGTTCGAGGTCGTCGAGCCGGGTCGCCCACATCGCCGGTACGGCCGCAGCCACTCGTCGACCGCTCGGAGCGGCTCGGGGCGGACGCGGTACAGGCGCCGCTGGGCCTCGCCCGTACCTCCACCAGACCGGACTCGCGCAGAACCCGTAGGTGCTTCGAGACGGCTGGCTGGCTCAGACCGAGTGCCTCAACCAGCTCCCCGACCGGCAGCTCGGAGGAGGAGAGCAGGTCCAGGATCTGCCGGCGGCGTGGCTCGGCGACGACGTCGAACACAGACATTCTCCGCGTTAGTATACCATCTTAGGCATATAACTGTTAAGGCATATATGTCAGCCAGGTACTCTTCGTCGTCGCGGGAGAAATGGTGCGCATCGGTCTGCCAGAGTCGAGAACCCTGGGGCACGTGGTTGCGACCCTCGTGGTCGCGGGTGCAGTCGCAGCCTGCGGCTCGAGCAAGGCCAAGCCGAAGACGGCCGCGTCGCTCATAACCACGTCGACGCCTTCAGGAGGCGTCACGCCGGCGGCGACGACCACTGCGCACACGGCCACCACGGGTGCGAAGTCAAAGTCGACCTCGCACACCGCGAGCTCCGCGAAGAAGGCAAAAACCGTCGCGCAGGGCACGGCCACGAGCTCGATCACATCGTCATCGGTCGGATCCTCCTTGAGCAGTGTCAGCAACAGCAGCTCGGCCTCCGCGGGTGGCTCGAAGCCGGCGTTCAAGCACTCGTCCCACACCGGCCAGCATCACTCGTCCTCAAACGGCGGCCACCACGGGCAGCTCCGGCGGCGGCGGCTCGACATCGAACACCGCGCCGACGATCCCAGCGCTCCCTCAGCCGGTCGTCTCCGGCTCCTCGAACGGCATGGTCGCGACGCTCCACGCGGATAACCACAACCCGACCGTCAACCAGCTCTGGCACTACTCGGTCGAGGCGACCGACACGAGTGGACATCCGCTGTCTGGAACCGTCGAGACCGATTTCGTGTTCAACGGTCAGGTCGTCGGCAAGGAGGCGCCTCCGACGCACCCGCTGACGAACGGGCGCCTCGACGACGCGGTCACATTCCCCACTGAGTCGATCGCCTACCCGCTCATCTTCCGGGTCGTCGTGACGACCTCGGATGGATCGGTCACGCTCGACTGGCCGGTCAAATCGCAACTCTGAGGCGCGCGCGCCGCAGGGCGCCTACTACGTCATCTGCTCGAGCTTGCAGTCCTTCGGAGCTTTGTCGTCCCGCCAGCGGATGATCTTGGTGCCGTGGCGGATCCGGCCGCCACTCGTGTGGTCGTATGTCACCTCGACGACCAGCTCGGGGCGCAGCTCGATCCACTCCAGGTCTCTCTCGCTCTGCCACCGGCTCGGATCGCCATGACCGCGGTTGCCGGTTTCGTACGGTTCGAGCTTTCCGACCAGCGCGCGCTTCTCCGCCGCTCGCAGCCCGGAGGAGTGGCCGACGACGTGGAGCTTGCCCGCATCGTCGTAGAGGCCCAGGATCAGTGACCCGACCGTGCCCTCTTCCTTACCCGGCCGGTAGCCGACGATGACGGCGTCGATCGTGCGCAACCGCTTGACCTTCACCATCCCGACCCGCTGGCCCGGACGGTAGGGGGCGTTGACGTCCTTGGCCACCACGCCTTCGCCGGACAGCAACCACGGCTCGGCCTCGTCGCGCGCGCAGGTGAGGGGAGTGGGGGTGACAGGGAGCTTTTCTAGGCGTGCTCGCCGCTCGACGAACGGGAGCTCGAGAACGACTCGTCCTCGAGCGCGAGCAGGTCAAATGCGACGAAGCGCGCCGGCGTCTCCTCGGCGAGCATCGCGATCCGCGACTCGGCAGGATGGATCCGCTGTTGCAGTGCGCCGAAGTCCTCGTGGCCGTCGCCGAGTCCACGATGATCTCCCCGTCGACGACGTACCTGCCCTCAGGGAACGCGAGCTCAGGGAAATAGCGGCCTAGGGGCTTGCCGCTCCGAGACTGAATCATCAAATCATCCCCGTCCACGAATGCGATCGCCCTGAAACCGTCGTACTTGGGCTCGTAGGCCCACTGCTCGCCGGTCGGTAGATCGGGCTTCGAACGGGCGAGCTGGGGATCGATCGGTGGCTTTAGTGGAAGGGCCAAGGGACGCGGATCGTAGCCGCTGAGTCCGCCCGCTACGATCAGCCGCGGTGGCGACTGAGCCTGCAACCACGGCCGAGGAGGAGTACCTCGAGAGCCTCTTCTGGCTGTTTGAAGCCGGGCTCCCGATGACGGGCGCAAACCTGGCTAGGGCTATGCAACTGTCGGCGCCGACCGTGCACGAGATGCTTGGGCGGCTGGAGCGTGACGGGTACATCATGCGTGATTCGGCCGCGCGATCGACTTCACTCCCTCCGGCGAGCATGCCGAACACATCGTCAGCCGCCACCGCATGATCGAGCGGTTCCTCACGGACGTGGTCGGCGTGCCTTGGGACGACGTTCACGAGGAGGCCGAGCAACTCGAGCACGCGATGACTCCTCGTTTTGAGGCCTACGTCCGTGCCATGGTCGGCAATGCGAAAACTTGTCCCCACGGCCATCCGATCCGGGTCGGAGAGCGGATCGACGGTGTTCCGCTTGCCGATTGCGCCGAGGGCGCCAAGGTCACGATCCTGCGACTCGAGAACGAAGCCGAGGATCTCCTGCACTACCTGAAGGAAGCAGGGATCGAGCCGGGTCTCGAAGGCGTCGTCGCGTCAAACGAGAATGGCTATGTGACCGTCGAAGCGGGCGGTCAGGAAGCGACCGTGACCGTCAGCGTCGCGGAGACCGTCTCGGTGATGGCAGAACCTTCACCGCCCTTGCGGATCGCCCTCCCCGAGCAGCTCGTGCTCGGACGGGAGCGCTACGGGCGCTGAGCCTCGCGGCGAGCTGCGCGTAGATCGCGGACTGGTTGAGCAGCTTGAAGTGCCCAACGCGGGTACGGGTCTGCGGCTTCGGTAGGCGTACGTCCTCGACCCAACCTGGCAGCGGCCCGGTCTGGTTGTGATCCAGATCCTTGAGGCCTGCGCTGCGCGTGTCGAGCAACTTTGCCACCGGCCGGGTCTCGGGAAGCTTGGCGAGTGCCCGCGCGCCGCGCTGTACCACACGCTCGGCCGAGATCGCGGCGTGCGGCGTGCCCAGCGTGAAGACGTGCGTCGCGGTCCGGAGCCAACGGGCGCCGGACAGATTCCCGTGACGAACAGCGGCGCGGGCGACGCGCCCGCCTGCCGAGTGCCCGATCAGGACGGTCTGGCGCAGCGGCACGGGCCAATTGCGCTCCAGCGCATCGAGCAGCCGCGACAGCTCGGCGGCGTTCTCCGCGATCGTGCGCCCGGTGTTGTAGTGGAGGTACAGCGGCGTGAAGCCTCGCTGGCGCCGGAGCAGCTCACCGTAGGAAATCCCCGCGTCGCCCCAGCTCGACTCGGCGAACCAGTGCCACGAGTTGTCGGTCTCGCCGAAGCCGTGAGTGAACACGACGATCTTGTCGGTCGCCCGCGGGAACGCCGCAGCCAGCTCCTCGGCCGTCGGTCGCAGCTCGTGGCCGTCGGTCCAGATCGACATCCGCAGAGCGAGGCCGTTGCGGCGCCTGGCGAGCGCATCGCCGAATACGCCGTTGAACGCCGAGATCAGCGCCCGCCCCCGGCCTGAGCCTTGCATGCGCTCGGCATCGGCGTCGACCGCCATTCCGAGCGTCAGCGCACCGGAACGAATCGCCGCCGGCCCGACGGTGCGCACCGAGGAGTACAGACGGTCCGCGATGCGGTCATGGAACGCACGCGCCCGCCGCTCAGCGGGGCCTGCCAGCTTCAGCGAGCGGCCGGCGACCGCCGTGTGGATGTCCTGTATTTGCCTGGTCGTGCCGTCGAGTCCCTCGGCCAGCACGTCCCCGACGGCGCATAGATCCCTTGCGTCCATGCTTTCAGGGTACGAGGTGATCAGTCCGAAATCGGGGGGTCTGTGGCGCTTCGCACAGACCCGGTCTCGAGCGCCGGACGGCCTTGAATCCACGTGCGGATCTGCTCAAACACTGCCGGATGGTTCAACAGGTCGAAGTGATTGGCGGAGCCGTAGTGGCGGTAGTTGTCGATCGGGAACGTCATCCGCTTACCCCTGCCGGAATGTCCCCAGGCGCTCGAGTGAAGGACCAGCAGATCACCCATTAGCCGCCCGAGTGGAGCGTTGGATGTGCTCGAGAGCGTCGCGGATACGAAGTAGTGATTGGCGGTCTTGAGGAAGGGGATCTCCCGCGCGGCTCTGCGCATGAACGC
>CAVPKT010000009.1:0-35928 GCA_963705775.1 uncultured Solirubrobacterales bacterium
TTGCGTGTACTGGTTCGGTTGGTCTTGCTGCCTTCAGGTCCATCCCGGCGCAGAAGCCCTTGCCGGCGGCCGAACAGCACACCGACGGACAGGGCGGAGTCGGCGTCGAGCTCGTCGAGCGCCGCGGCGATGCCCTGCTGCGACGCGGCGTTCACCGCGTTTCGCTGGTCCGGGCGGTTGATCGTGATCAGGAGGGTGCGCTCGCGGCGCTCTGTGAGAACGTCTTGCTCATTTGTCATGCCGCGAAGAATTTCAGGTCCGGCTCGCGCTCGCCTCGCAGGACCGCGAGATCGACCTCGACGCATCGATCCCGCGCGAGTCCGCGAGCACACGCGCCTGAGGCTTGATCGCTGGGCCGCGAGGACGCCCCGGCAGCCTGCGAACGCCGGGTCGACGCGGATCCGATCCAGATAGCGGGTCAACTGCTCGACCGCTTCGATCCCCGCGACGCGCTTGATCTCGACCGCGACCCATGCTCGCGGGTCGCGGCACATCAGGTCGACGGGGCCGATGTCGGTCGGCCACTCGCGACGGACGAGCCGGAAGCCCTCGCCGCACCACTGGGGCTGCCGGCGAGCGGCTCCTGCAGATGCGCCTCGACGCCGTCTTTCGTCAGCGCCGCGTCCTCGCCCAGGTCGTGGCTCGCCTCGGACAGCACCTCGAGCAACTCGATCTCGAGCAGGTCCTCGATGCTCCGGCCGCTTGCGCACGACCATCCGACCGGGGGACTCCTCGATCACCGTCGGCGGCGTCATCCAGTTGAGCGGCTTGTAGCCGCCGGCGTCGGCGTGCGACGAGCACCGAGCCGTCGTCCTTGAGCATGATCAGCCGCACCGCCTCAGGCAGCATCGCGTACAGGCGGCCGGAGTAGCGGACCTCGCAGCGGGCGATGATCAGGCGCATGGGGTGTGAGCCTATGATCAGAGCGGACATGAGAAGCCAGCTTCGTCCCCTGTTCGACCGGATCGTGATCAAGGAGCTCGACCCTGACCGGGTGCGTCGCTCCGGCCTGCTCGTACCGCCCGGTTCGGACGAGCCACCGCCGCAGCAGGGAATCGTGCTCGCGGTCGGTCCCGGCCTGGACTGGTGGGATCACGTCGGCGTGCAGATGCCCGTGAAGCGAGGCGACCACGTCGTCTTTCCGGCCTCGGCCGGGGCCTGGGTCGAGATCGACGAGGAGCGGTTGCTGGTGTGCCGCGTTGGTGAGCTGCTCGGCGTGCTCGAGCGGGTCGAGGACTGTCCCGAGTGCGGCGGGCGGGTCCTCGCGGCCGGCGAGGCGTGCTCGGCGTGCGGGCGCGAGGGATCGCTGGCGCCGTAGCCGCTAGGCGGCGGTCTGCTCCGCGAGCTCGCCCCGGCGCGGGACGCCATTCAGCTCGCGGGGGGCCATTTCCTTCGCGCGCCGGAGCAGATCGGCAACCTCGGCATCCTTTCCGAGCGCGAGCGCCCGCTCGCAGGCTGCCACGCACTCGCGGAGGCGATCGGTGCGCGCCAGCGCGTGCGCATAGGTTGACCAGGCTGCCTGGGATTCGGGATCCAGGCGCGTTGCCTCCTCGGCGGTCGAGACCTCCGCGCCGACGTCTCCGGCAAGGTGGTATGCGAGCGCGAGATCGAGCAGGCCTTCGACCGTCGGGGTGATCAGCCGCGCGCGCTCGAGTGCCGTGATCGCCGCGGGACGGTCCATCAGCCTCAGGCGCAGGCGGCCGAGGCGCTCCCAGGCCGACCCGTCCCGGGGCGCGCTCCGCGGCGCGCTCGGCGGCTTCCGCCGCGAGGTCGATCGCGCCCATGTCCTCGTAGATCCGAGAGGCAAACCGCTCGGGCGTGGGCCTGTCGGTGTCGGCGCGCGCCCAGTCGCGCACGGCGCGGGCGGCCGCGGGGAGGTTGCCCGCCTGCCAGAAGGCCGCGGTCAGCAGCCGAAGCACCACAGGGTTCCCCGGGTCGGCGTCCGCGCGTAGATGAGGCGTTGCGCCGCGAGCGCGGCGTCGCCCTCGGCCAGCGCGTGCTGGGCGGCGGTCATGAACCGCTCGACGCGGTCGGCCGCCGCGTCGGGCTTCGAGAAGTCGACGAACTGAAGCGAGCCCGCCGGCACCGTCCGAACGCCGACCGCGAAGGACATCCGCGCCCATTGCTGCACGTCGTCGTCCTCGCCCGAGAAGTAGATCCCGGTGACCGTGCCGACCCCCCACTCGGGATAGGAGACGCAGCGCGCGTAGCGGTGGACGACGGAGTGGTCGGGGACGCGGGAGCCGAACGGGTCGTGCTTGGCGCGGTCCTCCGCGGCCGCGCGCGCGCGCGCTGCTCATCCTCATAGGCGCGCCGGCCGGCTTCCTCCCGCGCCTTGCGCGTCGCGGCCGCGGAGACCTTGACGGCGCCGCGGGTGACGCGGCCGCCGCGAGATGGTCTCGGCCAGCTGCGAGAGCTGGTCGGCCGCCTCGTTGATCGCCTGGAGGTGGCGCTGGTGCTCGTGCTGGCGGCCCGGGGGCGCGATGTCGGGGTGCCAGCGCTTGGCCATCCGTCGCCGCGCGAGCTGGACGGCGCGCTGATCGAAAGGGGCCTCCAGCTCCAGCAGGAGCATCGCCTGTTCGACATCCAGGATCCGCGCCATGAAGGGGTCTACGGTAGCAGCGGGATCCTGAATTCTGTCAATAAATGGTCTCAGATCAACAAATAGACTAATTAGGTTTGGGAGCCGGTAGTTTCGTCTGCATGTATCGGAGGCGGCATTCCGGAGCGATCGTGGTACTGGTCGCGATCGGCGGTGTCTGTGTCGGCGGGCTCGGTGCCGCGCTGCTCGCGTTCCTGATCAGCGTGTTCACCGAAGGGAGTCAGTGTGCGCCGTCACCGGCCGGATCGGCCGTGCTTGGCCCCCCGGGCGCCGGCCAGGCGGTCGGCGCGACGGAATATGGCGGGCCGGGCGATCCGAGCTCCGGCACGGTGGGCGCCGCGAACGTGAGCCTGCTCGAGCACCCGGACAGCTACGCCGAGCTCGGCGGACTTCGTTCCAGACCGCGACCGCGATGGGCGGCCTGCCATACTTCACGCCGCTGCGGATCACCTGGGCGAATCGCTCGGCGATCGCATACAAGCGCGACATCGGGTTCGGGGGTCGGCCGGTCGCCGGGCTTCCGAGGGTGATCGACTTTGGTGGCAGTTGGCGGGAAGGCTCGGCATCCCGTACGAGAACGGGCTCTGGTCAGGTCCCGTGCGGATCGAGCGGCCGCCGGACAGCGGCTCGAGCAATCTTCTCGGGCAGACGCCGGCTGCGGCGGGCACGTTGCTCGCGCCGCAGGCGGCAGCCTCCGATCCCGCAGCATGCGCAGGCGGGTCGCTCAGCGGCGTGTCGCTGGCGCCGGGCTCGCGCGCCCGGCTGTTGCCGAACGGCTCAGCGGCCGCGCCGGTCGCCGCGCCGCTCGCCGTCAAGGAGATGATCGCCGCTGGAAACCAGATCGCCGGAAAGCCGTACGTCTACGGCGGCGGTCACGGCGCGCCACTCAGCGAAATCGCTCCTGACTACGACTGCTCCTCCAGCGTCGAGCACGTGCTGTACGGAGGCGGCCTGCTACCGGTGACCTACTCGGGATCATCGAGCGAGCTCGAGTCGTTCGGGCTTCCCGGGCCGGGCGCGTGGGTCACGATCTACGCAAGCGCCGATCACGTTTTCATGTACGTCGCCGGGCTCCGGTGGGATACCCATGACGCGGCGGGTCCCGGCGACGGAAGCGCGGGATCGGCTGGCACCCGCTGATCCGAAGCTCGGACGGATTCGTCGTCCGGCATCCCCCGGGGCTGTGAGGCGACAGAGCGTTCCTGAGCGGCGCTGGCGGTGCTGTTGCTCGCGGCCTGCGCGCTCGCGGCCAGCCGGGCGGCGCTCCGGCGAGCATCCCGGTCGCGATTGCCCAGCGGACCCACGAGTATCCATCGCCGAACCCGCCACCGCAGACCGCGACCGGCGGCTCCGCATCCGCCGCGGCGGCCGTCCGCGCGTTCGCGACCGAGTACATCAACTGGAGCGCGGACACCGTGGCGAGGACATGCGGAAGCTCGCGGCGCAGAGCATCGGTCAGGCTCGCTCTGCGATGCAGTTGGCGGCGGCCCAGACCGCCTCCGACTACCAGCTCCAGCAGGCGGGGATCTCCAACAGCGGCACGGTGGAGGCGGTCGCGCCGCTGAGGGTTCCCGCGACGAGTACGTCGTCGTCACGCGCGAGGCGACGCGCGACGAACACGACCGCGTATCAGGGCCTCCGCCCGGCGTGGCATGTCGACGCTCGCGACCGCCACCCGGCGGCACCGGACGGTGGGTGGTCAGCCGCTGGCAGCCGGAGAGGTGAGCTCCTCCACCGGCTGGCCATTGGCGGTGAGCTTGACGTCGATGTTCCCGCGGGTGGCGTTCGAGTACGGGCAGACCTGATGGGCCGCCGCGACGATCCGCGCCGCCTGCTCGGGATCCTCCACCTGGGGCAGGGACACGTCGAGCTCCACCGCCACCGTGAACCCCGGTCCTCGGTGGTGATCAGGCTGACGCCGACTGTCGATCGAGACGTCGCCGGCCTCGTCCGCTCGCGGCGGGCGACGACGCCGAGCGCGCCCTCGAAGCACGCGGCATAGCCGACCGCGAACAGCTGCTCAGGGTTGGTGCCGCTGCCGTCGCCGCCCGTCTCCTTGGGGAGGCGGAGCTGACGTCGAGCACTCCGTCGTCGTGCGCCCGTGGCCCTCCGCTCGTCCGCCGGTCACGGTCGCCTCCGCTGTGTATAGGACCTTGCTCACGCTACCTCCAAACGTATGTGGTTGAGCACACAAGATAGCTCGCCGCGTCAGTGAGCGGCCACGTTCAGGACCACAGCGACCGCGAAGCACAGCACGGCGAGCGCCCGGATGAGCCCGCCCATGAGCGCGCCCGGGCGCCCGGTGACCATCCCGACGATCGCCGCCGTCATGCAGACGACGGCGATCAATGCGAATACGGCGGCGAGTGCGCGCAACGTCACCATTGTTCTACCCTCGGACAAGTGTCCGCCCAATACATCTTCACGACCTACAAGCTCTCCCGCCGCTACCCGCCGGACCGCGAGGTGCTCAGCGACATCTCCCTGTCGTTCCTGCCCGGCGCGAAGATCGGCGTGCTCGGCTACAACGGCGCCGGCAAGTCGACGCTGCTGCGGATCATGGCGGGGCTCGACACCGAGTTCGACGGACAGGCGCAACTGGCACCGGGCGCGAGCGTCGGTCTCCTCAGTCAGGAGCCGGAGCTCGACCCGGAGAAGGATGTGCGCGCGAACGTCGAGGAGGGCGTGGCCGAGACGAAGGCGCTGCTCGACCGGTTCAACGAGCTCTCGATGAACTATTCGGACGAGACCGCGGACGAGTTCGGGCGAGTGGCAGGAGCGGATCGACGCCGTGGACGGGTGGAACCTCGACACGACGCTGGAGATCGCGATGGACGCCCTGCGCTGCCCGCCTCCCGATGCGGACGTCTCCACGCTCTCGGGTGGAGAGCGTCGCCGGGTCGCGCTGTGCCGGCTGCTGCTGCGCCAGCCCGACCTGCTGCTGCTCGACGAGCCCACCAACCACCTCGACGCCGAGTCCGTGGCTGGCTCGAGCGCCACCTCCACGATATCCGGGCACGGTCGTGGCGGTCACCCACGATCGCTACTTCCTCGACAACGTCGCCGGCTGGATACTGGAGCTCGACCGCGGACGCGGGATCCCCTATCAGGGCAACTACTCGGGCTGGCTCGAGCAGAAGCGCGCGCGGCTAGAGGCCGAGGCGCGCAGGAGACCGCGCGGAAGCGGACGATCGAGCAGGAGCTCGAGTGGGTCCGGCTGAACGCGAGCGCGCGCGCAGCAAGCCCAAGGCGCGCCTGAACGCGTACGAGGCGCTGCTGGCCCAGGACCGAACGTAAGCTCGACCAGGTTCAGATCCACATCCGGCCGGGCCGCGACTGGGCAACGTGGTGGTCGAGGCCGAGGGGCTGCGGAAGGCCTACGGCGACCGGGTCCTGATCGACGAGCTGCGTTCAGGCTGCCGCCGGGCGGGATCGTCGGCGTGATCGGCCCAACGGCGCCGGCAAGACGACGCTGTTCCGGATGATCACCGGCGCCGAGCAGCCGGACGCGGGCACGCTGCGGCTCGGCGAGACGGTGCAGCTGGCCTACGTCGATCAATCCCGCGAGGCGCTCGAACGACCAAGTCCGTATGGGAGGAGATCTCCGGCGGCGCCGATCAGGTCTAGCTCGGCGATCGCACGGTCAACAGCCGCGCCTACGTCGCGGGCTTCAATTCAAGGGCTCAGATCAGCAGAAGAAGGTCGCCAAGCTCTCCGGCGGCGAGCGCAACCGCGTTCACCTGGCCAAGCTCCTGCGCAGCGGCGGCAACCTGCTGCTGCTCGACGAGCCGACCAACGACCTCGACGTGGACACGCTGCGGCGCTCGAGGAGGCACTGCTGGCGTTCGCCGGTTGCGCGGTCGTGGTCTCCCACGATCGCTGGTTCCTCGACCGGATCGCCACCCACGTGCTGGCGTTCGAGGGCGACTCGCAGGTGCGCTGGTTCGAGGGCAACTTCGAGGCCTACGAGAGCTTCCGGCACGAGCAGCTCGGCGCCGAGGCCGATCGCCCACACCGGATCACCTACAAGAAGCTGGTGCGCGGATAGACTGGCCTCGTGCCGTCCAAGGCCGTCCTGATCACCGGGTGCTCGTCGGGCATCGGCTACGCGACCGCCGAGCATCTGGCGAGCGAGGGCTGGAAGGTGTACGCGACCGCGCGCCGGCCCGAGACGATCTCGAGCCTGAAGGAGTCGGGCTGCGAGACGCTGGCGCTCGACGTCACCGACGAGGCGTCGATGAGCGCCGCGGTCAAAGCGGTGAACGATGCCGAGGGCGCGGTCGGCGTGCTCGTGAACAACGCCGGTTACAGCCAGTCGGGCGCTGTCGAAAGCGTCCCGCTTGACGAGGTGCGCCGCCAGTTCGAGACGAACGTGTTCGGCCTCTTGCGGATGTGCCAGCTCGTGCTGCCCGGGATGCGCGAACAGGGCTGGGGCAAGATCGTGAACATCGGCTCGATGGGGGGCAAGGTCACATTTCCCGGCGGAGGCATTTACCACGCGACCAAGTACGCGGTCGAGGCGCTCTCGGACGCGATGCGGTTCGAGGTGCGCGGGTTCGGCGTCGACGTGATCCTGGTCGAGCCAGGGCTGATCGTCACCGGGTTCGGCGAGACCGCCGCGGCGTCAGTGGAGGGCAGCGCCGCCAACGGTCCGTATGAGCACTTCAACCGCCACGTCGCCAAGCTGACCGAGTCGGCTTACCGCGGCCCGATGGTAAAGCTCGGCGGCGGTCCGGAAGCGGTCGCCAAGACGATCGGCAAGGCGCTGAACGCCGGCCGACCCAGACCCCGCTATCCGGTCACCCCGAGTGCGCACCTGATGATCCAGCAGCGGCGGTTCATGCCCGATCAGCTGTGGGATCTGGTCATGCGCACGCAGTACCCGACCCCGAAGTCCTAGCGCTCGAACGACATACCCGGCTCGAGCCGCTGGGCGAACGCGGCGATCAGCTTCGCGGCCGCGTCGATGTCGCCGAGCGAGCCCGTCTCGACGGGCGAGTGGATGTAGCGAGTCGGCACCGAGACGAGACCGGTGGGAATGCCGGCACGGGTCAGGTGGATCGCGTCGGCATCGGTGCTCGTCCGCCTGCCGATCGACTCGAGCGTGAACGGCAGCCCCTCCTGCTCGGCGGCTTCGTGGAGCAGGTCGAATATCTTCGGGTGGAGCATCGTGCCACGCGCGATCACCGGGCCGGAGTCGAGTGGGTGCTTGGTGATCTCTCCTACCTCGATTCCCGGCTGGTCGGTGGCGAAGGTCACGTCGACGACGATCGCCAGGTCGGGCTCCAGTGCAAACGCGCTCGTCTGCGCTCCCGCGAACGTGATCTCCTCTTGGACGACCGCGAGCGCGATCACGTCACCCGGGGCGCCTCCCTCCGACGCCACGAGCCGGGCTGCCTCAGCGGCCACGTAGCAGCCGACGCGGTTATCCAGCGCGCGTGACGCGATCCGGCCGTTCGGGAGCTCGAGCGGGATCGGCGTCGATCACCGCCACATCCCCGATCCGGACCAACTCGGCAGCTTCCTCCCCGTCCTTGGCTCCGACATCGATGTGGAGCGACTTCAGTTCCGGCACTTTCTTGCGGTCATCGTCCTTGAGCAGGTGAATCGGCTTGCGGCCGATCACGCCCGGGATCGGGCCATCGCTGGTCATCACACGCACGCGCTGGCCGATCAGAACCGTCGGGTCCCACCCACCGACTTGGCCGAAGCGAAGATGGCCGCCTTCCTCGATGTGCGTGATGTGAAGCCCGATCTCGTCGATGTGGCCGAAGATCGCGACGGTCGGCCCGCCCCTGATCCCCGCTACACGCGCGCGCGAGGAGCCGAGGTGATCGGCCGCCACGTCGGTCGCGAACTTCTCACACCCCGCGCGCCAAACTCGGGCGGCATCGACCTCGTGCCCCGAGGGGCCCGTGGCGGTCAACAGTTGGTAGAGCAGATCTGGGATCAAGGCGGTGCGGCTCCAAATCGGTTCGTGGGTTGCGGGTAACTAGGCCTCGAGCAGCTGGCGCAGCACGAACTGCAGGATGCCGCCGTGATGGAAGTAGCGCTGCTCCTTGGGCGTGTCGATGCGAGCGATGACCTTGAACTCCTTGTCGTCGGCCTTGACCGTCAGCTCCCGCGGAACCTCGTCGGCGTCAGCGAGTCCCGCGATGCTGAACGTCTCCTTGCCCGTCAACCCGAGCGACTCGACCGACTCGCCCTCCGCGAACTGGAGCGGCAGGACGCCCATCCCGACCAGGTTCGAGCGGTGGATCCGCTCGAAGCTCTCAGCGATCACGGCGCGCACGCCGAGGAGTCGCGTCCCCTTCGCCGCCCAGTCACGGGATGAGCCCGAGCCGTACTCCTTGCCGGCGAGCACGATCAGCGGCGTGCCCTCGTCGATGTACTTCATCGCGGCGTCATAGATCGACATCTGCTCTTCCTCTGGCAGCTTGATCGTCACGCCGCCCTCGGTGCCCGGTGCGAGTTGGTTGCGCAGGCGGATGTTGGCGAACGTCCCGCGCATCATCACCTCGTGGTTGCCGCGCCGGGAGCCGTACGAGTTGAAGTCCTTGGGCTGGACGCCGTGCTCCGGTAGGTACTCGCCGGCGGGTCCGTCGCGCTTGATCGAGCCGGCGGGGGAGATGTGATCGGTCGTGACGCTGTCGCCCAGCAGTGCGAGGGCGCGCGCACCCTCGACGTCGGTGATCGCCTCGGGCTCTTTGGGGAGGTCCTGGAAGAAGGGCGGCTGGCGGACGTAGGTCGACTCGGATCCCAAGCGAAGCTGTCGCCCGTCGGGACCTCCAATGAATTCCAGCGCTCGTCGCCGTCGAACACTTCTTCGTAGCTCTTGCGGAACATGTCCGACTGGACCGCTTCCTCGATCGTCTGGGCCACCTCCGCCTCGCTCGGCCAGATGTCCTTGAGGTATACCGGCTCGCCGTTCTTGTCCTCGCCGAGCGGCTCGTCGTACAGGTCGATGTCCATCGTCCCCGCGAGCGCATATGCCACGCACAGCGGCGGCGAGGCGAGGTAGTTCATCCGCACGTCCGGGTTGATCCGCCCCTCGAAGTTACGGTTGCCGGAGAGGACCGAGACGACCGCCAGGTCCTCCGCGTTCACGACATCGGAGATCTCCTCGGGAAGGGGTCCGCTGTTGCCGATGCAGGTCGTGCAGCCGTATCCGACGAGGTTGAAGCCGAGCTCGTCGAGGTACTCGGTCAGGCCGGCGCGGTCCAGGTACTCGGTCACGACCTTGGACCCAGGCGCGAGCGAGGTCTTGACCCACGGCTTCACCTTGAGGTCCTTCTGCACCGCGTTCCGCGCGAGGATGCCGGCGCCGAGCATCACCGAGGGGTTCGACGTGTTCGTGCAGCTCGTGATCGCGGCGATCACGACGTGACCGTGGTCGAGCTCCGTCTCGGTCCCGTCGGCGAGCGTCACACGGGCGTGCACCTCCGTTCTGTCAGCGACCTGGGCGCCGCCCGTCCCGCCGCGCGGCTCGTTGCCGATGCCGTTGGCGACATGAGTCGAGACCGGATCGCTGGCCGGGAACGAGCCGGCGATCGCATCGTCCTCGCCGTCGTCGTCGGGGAGCATGCCTTCGAGCGCCTCGCGGAACGCCGCCTTCGACTCCGTCAGCGAGACCCGGTCCTGGGGGCGCTTCGGACCCGCGACGCTCGGGACGACGCTGCTCAGGTCGAGCTCGAGTCCGGCTGAATATGTCGGCTCCTCGGAGTCTTCGTCGTGCCACATGCCCTGCTCCCGGGCGTATGCCTCCACTAGCTCGATCAGCTCCTTCGGCCGGCCCGAGAACTCCAGGTAGCGGAGCGTCTCGGCGTCGATCGGGAAGATCGCGCACGTCGAGCCGAATTCCGGCGACATGTTTCCGATCGTCGCGCGGTCGGCGAGTGGGAGGTTTGCGAGGCCTGCGCCGTGAAATTCGACGAACTTCCCGACCACGCCCTTCTGACGGAGCATCTCGGTCACGGTCAGCACGAGGTCCGTCGCCGTCGCGCCCTCCGGGAGCTCGCCGATCAGCTTGAAGCCGAGCACCTGCGGGATCAGCATCGACATCGGCTGCCCGAGCATCGCCGCCTCGGCCTCGATCCCACCGACGCCCCAGCCGAGCACGCCGAGGCCATTGATCATCGTCGTGTGCGAGTCGGTGCCGACGAGCGTGTCCGGGTAGGCCTGTCCGCGCTCATCGTCCACGAACACGACGCGGCCGAGATACTCGAGGTTGACCTGGTGGACGATGCCGGTGTCCGGTGGGACGACCTTGAAGTTGTCGAACGCCCCCTGCCCCCAGCGCAGAAACGCGTAGCGCTCCTTGTTCCGCTCAAACTCGAGCTCGGCGTTGCGCTGGAACGCCGTCGGGGTCCCGAACTCATCGACTTGCACCGAGTGATCGATCACCAATTCGGCCGGCACGAGCGGGTTGATCTTGGCCGGATCGCCGCCCATCTCTTTCATCGCGGCGCGCATCGCGGCTAGGTCGACGATCGCTGGCACGCCCGTGAAGTCCTGCATCACAACGCGGGCGGGAGTGAACGCGATCTCCTCGGTTGGCTCGGCCTTCGCGTTCCACTTCGCGAGCAGCTCGATCTGCTCCTTGGTGACCGCTTCACCGTCCTCGTTGCGGAGCAGGTTTTCGAGCAACACCTTGAGAGAAAACGGCAGGCGGGCCACGTCGTACTTGGCCTGCAGCGCATCGAGCCGGAAGATCTCGTACTCCCGACCGCCAGTTTGGAGTGTGGCTTTGGCGTCGAAGCTGTTGTTGGTGGGCATCTCAGGTCTCCTGTGACTAAGTAGGTGCTTCTTACTCTATGCCTCCGTGACGGCCGGTTCCGAGGGCCGTGGGATCGACCTCATACGTTGGTCTTAGCGACGTCTTCGCGCTTCATTCGATCGCGCGCCGATGCTTCCCGCAATGACCTATTTCCTCGCAGCCCTAGGGTTGGCGCTCGGCGCGTTCGCGGCAGCCGGGCTGGCCGCCGAAGCGACCCGCATCCCCGATCAGCCCTGAGCGCCGTCGTCGCCGCGGTCCCCTGCCTGGGGGCATGGGGGCGACGGCTCGCGACGTGGATCTCCACGGAAGTCCGGTCCGGATGGCTGCGCTGGGTGTTAACGACAGACCGTGGCCAGACCTCCCAAGCACCCGGCGCGGCGGCGATTCGGCAGGCCGCTTAACCTCTTTCGCCGCGTGTCGATACTTCGCTCAGTGCGTTCCCGGGTGCCTCTCGCGATCCTCGCCGCCGTCGCGTTCGCCCTCAGCGGGGCGTCGGGCGCTGCGGCGGACAAGAGCCTGAGTCAGAATTGGGCTGGATACGCGGCGCACGGCACGACGTTCGCGGGAGTCTCGGCGCGCTGGCGCCAGCCGCGCCCCCAGTGCGCCGTGGGGAAGGTCAGATATTCCGCGATGTGGGTGGGTCTCGGCGGATACAGCCTGACCTCTAATGCGCTCGAGCAGATCGGGACCGAGCTCGACTGCAACCAGCGCGGCCACGTCGTGTCGAGCGCCTGGTATGAGCTCGTCCCAAGCCCATCCCACACGCTCGCGATGCGGGTCCGGCCGGGGGATCTCCTCGCGGCCAGCGTCGCGGTCGTCGGGCAGAACGTCTCGCTGGTCCTCCAGGACTTGACGACGAAGCGCACGTTCCAGAAGACGGTCGCCGCGGCGTCGGTCGACGCCACGTCGGCTGAGTGGATCCTCGAGGCGCCGTCGGCGTGTATCGACGGGACGAGCGCGTGCCGGACGCTTCCGCTGACCAACTTCGGGCACGCGGCCTTCACCCTCGCCAGGGCGATGACGGTCGGCGGGCAGCCTGAGACGATCGCGAACTCCGCCTGGGCCCACACGAGGATCACCCTCGGACCCGGTGGCACACAGTTCGTGGGCAATCAAACGGGGCAGGTACCGGTGGGCACCGCGCGGCCGTCAGCGCTGATCAACAACGGCTCGTCTTTCAACATCGACTACAAGCAGAAGTTCGTTCCGGCTGCATTCGGCGCGCGAGCCGCCCGTTCGGGCCCGACGTATCTGCGGCACTAGCGCGGGCGCTCAGAGGCCCGGCGGGTGGCGGGCGACGAAACCGCCAAATTCGCCGCCACCCTGCGACCACCTGGTGCCCCCCGACGACAGTGCAACCGTGTCAAATCGCCACCCGGCGACCTGCATCCACGCGTGTCCCGCGTTGGCGTACACCGTGATCCACCGCCCGGGACCGGGTAGGCCCCAGCTCTCAAAGCCGGTGGAGTCAAGCGGCGAGCTCAGCAGCCCCGCCGCGGCCAGCGCGTAGCTCACCGAGCCTGAGCAGTCGTATCCGCTGGCGTGGAACGAGCCGTGCCCGCCGCCCCACACGTACGGGAGCGAGGCGATCGCGTTGCCGGCCGCGATGACCTGGGCGACGGCCGCCGGCGCGCCTGCCGGAGGCTGGGCCATCCCGCCGGTATTGACGGCGATCCCGCCCACGCCGGCGTTGCCGCTCGCGGCCGCCGCGGCCGCCTGCGCTGCCGCCTTCGCCTCGAGTGAGTGAAGCCGGGTGTTCAGCGTCGCGAGCTGAGCCGTCTTGTGATTCTTGGTGGCGACCTCCTGAATCTGTTGTGTCAGGAGAGCGGCTTTCAGCGCCGCGACCTGGTTGCGCTGCGTCAGCACCTCGTCGGTGAGCCGGCGGTCGCGCTCTTCGAGGGTTGCCAGCATCTTCGCCTCGCGCGCGACTTCCGTTCGGGCGGTGCGCGTGATGCCCACGATCTGAGCGTCCGAGTGCGCCACCCGCTCCACGAAATTGACCTTCTCGAGCAGGTCGTTGAAACCGCGAGAATCGAGGATCACCGTGACGAGGTCAGGCTGGTTGCCCTCGTACTGGCTGAGGAGGTTGGCGGCGAGCGCGTGGGTCGACAACTGGAGCCGGTTCTCGAGCTGCACGAGGTGATCCCGGGCGGTTATCAGCGCGAGCTGCACCCTGGTGAGCTGGGCGACCCTGGCTGACAGCTCGGCCTGCACCTGACCGAGGCGCTTTCCGGCCTCTTGAACGCCGTTGGTCGTCGATCGGATCCGCGACGCCTCCGCGGAGATCTGAGATTGAAGCGCGCTAGCGGCGGACTGGCCGGCGGCGATCTGACCCTGGAGATCGCCGGAACTGGGCGCAGCCAGCCCGCCCGCGAGCAGCGCGGCAGCGCCGACGGCGGCAATCAGGGCGCGCAGGGGCAATCGATGTCGAACCGAGGAGGGCATGCTGAAGCGGAGGCGAGCCCGCTGTGTGCAGCGGGCAATCGTCTCTCAGACCACGGCTCCGGGGGCGGAGCGCGGAGCACCCTAACACGAGACATCGCGGCCGCGCCCGCTCGTCCTGCCCTTGCAAGAAATCCTGCAAAAACTCGGTTTACAAGTCGAAGAACGCGCCCTTTGGACCGAGGTTGACCGCCCTCGTCTCGCCGATCGTCGCCTCCTGCCCCTGGCACTGGTGGATGTGGCCACAGAGCGCCAGTCGCGGACGCTTCGTCTCGATCGCACGGAGGATCGACTCGCTCCCCAGGTGCTTGCCGAACGCCGTATCCAGGTAACCCTTGGGTGGTGAGTGCAAGATCAGCACCCCACCCTCGGGGAAGGGTTCGAGTTTGGCCGCGGCCGCGTCCTCATCGAGGTCGAAGCTCCAGGGGAACGGCGTCGTTGGGATGCCCGCCCCTAGACCGAAGAACTCGATGCCGTCGATCTCCGTCCCCTCGCCGTGGAGGACCCTCGCGGCCGGCCAGTCCGCGCACGCGCGCCACAGCGCGTCGAGGGTCTCATTGTTTCCGGGGACGAGCAGGGCCGGCTTATCGATCGCGCGCAGCTCGGAGATCGTTCGATCGAGCCCGAGGTGAAACGAGGCGAAATCGCCGGCGCCGATCATTACATCGGCGTCCGCCGCCATCTCCGCCAGCCGCCGCGCCTGGCGACGGTCGCGGTGAAGGTCACTGAATGCGAGCAGTCTCAAGAGGGCGGACCATACGCGCCCGGCCGCAGAGAGTCGTAGGGAGTCGAGTTTTCACAGAGTTGAGGCGTTTGTGTCTTGTTCTGTTACAGCGGTTCGGGCGACCCTGTCGTTGTGCCTCCTCGTCGCCGCCGCCGCGAACGATGTGAAATCGCTCCCACCCCTCGGGACCGATTCAGCAAAGTTCGCGTTGCCCGGGTGGCTGGGCGGCAACGGGGGCGCGTTGCCCGATGGCAGTTGATTGCGAATGGGGTGAGTCGTTCGACCATCTCTCGGTGGATCGCCGACGGCTACCTTCATCCAGTTCTCCCAGGTGTATATGCCGTTGGTCACCGAGCGAAGTCGTTTGAAGCGGATCTGATGGCGGCCCTGCTGTACGCCGGCCCCGGCGCGATGCTGAGCCACGCAACCGCCGCGTGGTGGTACGGCCTTACGCAGCACCGGCCGAAGGTGATCGAAGTGAGCACGCCTAGACAACGCTCGTCAGTGCGCGGTCGCGTCCGGATCCACGGCCGCCGAGCGCTGAAACGCGTCCCCCACAACGGCCTCCCGGTCACGACGATTCCCCAGACCCTCCTCGACTACGCGTCGACTCACCGCCTCGACGACGTCCGCTACGTCCTGGCCGAAGCCGACTTCCACCGCGTCCTCGACCTCGAAGCGGTGCGCAGCGTGGCCGGCCGCGGCAGACCGGGGAGCGCCCGCCTGCGAAGGGCGATCGAGATCCACTGGCCTGAGCTCGCACATACGAGAAGCCCCACCGAGAGAGCATTCCTGTTCCTGGTCGAGGAGGGAGGCTTCCCGCGGCCGCTCGTGAACCGCCGCGTTCACGGCGTCCGTGTCGACGTCTACTGGCCGCAATATCGACTCGCGGTCGAGCTCGACGGCGGTCAGGGACACAACACCGAAAGGCAGGTCAACCGCGATCACAGCCGAGACCTGAAACTCCGCGCGCATGGCGAGACGGTCCGCCGGTACTCCCGGCCACAGGTGCTCCACCACGGCGCCGCCGTCCTCGCCGACCTCCGCGCGGCGATAACAACCTAGGTGCATCGCCAGGGCGGCGGCATCCATAAGATCCTCGCGATGGGTGACATTCGCGATCCGCAGGAGGCGGAGCGACTGGCATTCGAAGCCCCGGACGCGTACCACACGCGGAGGGAGTTCCTCCAGCGCACCGCGGTCTCGGCCGGCCTCGCCACGGGGATGGGTCTCGCGCTCGACCCCGACACGCTGGTCGCGGAGGTGGCGCGGCGCCAGCGACGCCATCAGATCCCCTCGCCGCGCAACCTTCCGATCGACACGTTCGTCGTGCTGATGATGGAGAACCGGTCGTTCGACCACTATCTCGGCTGGCTGCCCGGGGCCGACGGCCGCCAAGCCGGACTGAAGTTCGCGGACAGCCAAGGGCGTGTGCACCAGACCCACTGGCTCGGCAGCCTGTACCAGAGCTGCGGGTTCCTCGATCCGGACCATTCCTGGGCGGGCGGGCGGACCGAACTCGACGGGGGGCGCATGGACGGTTTCCTCCGCGCCGCCAGCGACATCTTCTCGATCGGCTATTACAACGAGCACGATCTGCCGTTCACCCCGTCCGTGGCGAAGTCGTTCACAGCGTTCGATCGCTTTTTCTGCTCGCTGCTCTCCTCGACCTATCCCAATCGGGAGTACATGCACGCCGGGCAGTCCTACGGGAAGATCGACAACTCGCTGCCGATCAGCGCCAGCGGCCAGCTCGGTTTCCCGGACAACACGATCTTTGCCTCGCTCTCGGCAGCGGGCGTCTCGAATCGGTACTTCTTCACCGATATCCCGGTCTCGGCCCTCTGGGGCGCCCCGGGGCTGCTGCGTTCGAGCCAGGTCCAGGCGTTCTACGAGCAGGCTGCGGCCGGAACATTGCCGGCGCTCTCGTTCGTCGATCCGGCGTTCAACGGAGAGAGCCAAGGCACCTCGGGCGATGAGCATCCCCTCGCGGACATCCGCGTGGGGCAGGCGTTCATCGCCGACATCGTCCACGCGTTCATGGAGTCGCCCCAATGGCGACGCGGGGCGCTGTTCATCGTCTACGACGAGTGGGGAGGGTTCTTCGACCACGTCGTCCCGCCGCGCGTCCCGGACCTCCGCGCGAGCAGCGACATCAACAAGGACTTCGGCCAGATGGGCTTCCGGATTCCCGCGGTGCTGGTCTCGCCGTACGCCCGCCGAGGCCACGTCGATCATTCCATCTACGGGTTCGAGTCGATCCTCAAGCTGATCCGCTATCGGTTCGGTCTGGGACCGCTGACGCCGCGCGATCTGTTCGCGAACAACATCGCCCACGCGTTCGACTGGGCGTCGAGGCCGAACTTCGATCCCGCCGCGCTCCCTACGCCGCCGCAGGTCATCGCATCGGCGTGCTCGGGTACGCCGCTCGTCGACTCCGGTGGGATCGGCCTCGACGACGGGGGACTGCTCGGCAGGCCGCTGCTCGCCAGGGCCAAACCCCACGACCTCGACCTGTTGCGCTCGAGCGGCTACCTCGATCGGCTCGGCTTCAAGTACCGGGCCGCCACCCCCGCGACGATGTACCGCCACCCGTCGAAGCTCGGGATGCGTCCGTGAAGCTGGCGCTCGTGCTGATCGTGTCCGCGGTAACCGCTCCGCTGGCGGCGGCCGACAGCTTCACTCCGGTGAGGCTCGCGATGCACGTCGCGCCGATCGCGCGGTTGCACAAGCAGCTCAAGGTCAGCGTCGGGGTCGGTGCCGACCCGAGTGTGCTCGACACCCGAGCTGCGCCCCTGCGGATCGAGGTCAAGCTCGCCACTGAGTGCGGGGGATCGTTTGAGACGACCGCCGGGGCGACCGTACTCAACAAGATCCTGCGCCCGCAGCCCGCCACCGGTCAGGCGTACTCAGGCAGAGCCCGCGGCTCGGGTAGACCAGGTGCCTATGGCATCAAGATCGCATGCGTGTATCTGGAGGAGGAGGGAGACAAGCGTGTGTTCGCGAGCGACCAGTCCACGCAGGTGAACGTGTCGAAGCGATGCACCGTCGCCGCCGCTCGATACGACCGGCATCGGACGAGGGCCCGCCGGAGAGCCGCCCGCAAAGCCTGCGGCCCGGGAGTTCCGCTGTGAGGCGGGTCACCATCGCCCTCACGCTGGCGGCGCTCCTCGCGCTGACGGGAGTTGGGATCGCGCGGGCCGCGACGCCTCCGATCCGCCACGTGTTCGTGATCGTGCTCGAGAACCAGTCAGCGTCGACGACGTTCGGCTCAAACAGCCCCGCTCCCTTCTTGTCCCAAACGCTTAGAGCCCAGGGCGCGTACCTCCCGAACTACTACGGCATCGGCCACGAGAGCAACGACAACTACATCGCGATGATCTCCGGTCAGGCGCCTAACGTCGAGACGCAGGCCGACTGCCTCCTCTACAGCAATATGACCTCGGGCTCGATCGGCGCGTACGGACAGGATCAGGGCGTGGGATGCGTCTACCCCTCTTCAGTCCCCACGATTGCGAGCCAGCTGCGCGGCAACGGGCTGACTTGGCGCGCCTACAACCAGGGGATGGGCGCCGACCCGACGCGCGAGTCGGCCGAGTGTGGGCATCCCGGACTCGACATGATGGACAACACAGAGAGGGCGACCGCCACCGACGAGTACGCCACCAGACACGACCCGTTCGTCTACTTCCACTCGATCATCGACGACTCGACGCTGTGCGATACGCACGTCGTCGGCCTCGATCCTCTTGCAAATGATCTGAAGTCGGCGCCGGGCACCCCCAACTACGTCTTCATCACGCCCGACTTGTGCAACGACGGCCACGACTCCCCTTGCGCGAACGGACAGCAGGGCGGCCTGCGCCAGGCCGACCAGTTCCTGCGCGAGTGGGTGCCGCGGATCACGAGCTCACCCGCATTCCTCAATCAGGCCGGTCTGCTCATCATCACGTTCGACGAGGCCGCCACCAGTGACGCCAGCTCGTGCTGTGGGGAAATAGCCGGCCCCGGCAGCCCCCTGCCCGGGATCATCGGCTCGGGAGGGGGCGACGTCGGAGCAGTCCTCCTGTCTCCGTGCATCGCGCCGGGAACCGTCACGATGACGCCGTACAACCACTACACGATGCTCCGCAGCGTCGAGGACCTGTTCGGGCTGGGGCACATCGGGTTCGCGCAGTTGCCGGGCGAGCAGTCGTTCGGCTCCGACGTGTTCACGCGCGCGTGCGGTCCCCCGCCGGCCGTGCACGTGCGCGCGCACGCCAAGCGAAGGCAGATCCGCGTCAGCTGGAGCGCGAGCGGCGCGAAGGTCGCGTACTTCATCGTCCAGGTGCGCGTCGGCAGAGGAAGCTGGCGTACGCTGATCGGCAAGACAACCCGCCACGCGCTCAGCTTCACGCCTCGCGCACGTCGGCGCTATCAGTTCAGGGTCCGCGCCGTCGAGGCCTCGGGTACCTACAGCACTTGGGCGACGACTAGACCCCTTCGCGGCGCTCGGTCTCGGGCATGAGCGCCGGGCCGTTCGATTCGCCACGGTTCAGCTCCCGCGCCTCACCAGGCTCGAGCTTCTTCTCGGGAGCCGGCAACGCGGCATCGCGCACCGCGTCCATGACGGGCTTGACGAGGTCGATCGGCATCGGGAACACGACGGTGGAGTTCTGGTTTGCGCCGATCTCGCGCAGCGTCTGGAGGTAGCGGAGCTGGAGTGTGGTCGCATTTGCGCCGATCACCTCTCCGGCCTCCGCAAGCTTTGCCGCCGCTTGGAACTCGCCCTCGGCGTTGATGATCTTCGCCCGGCGCTCGCGCTCCGCTTCGGCCTGGCGCGCGATCGCGTGCTGCATCCGCTCGGGGATCTCGACGTCCTTGATCTCGACGGTCGTCACCTTGACGCCCCAGGGCTCGGTCTGGGTGTCGATCACCTGCTGCAGCGCCTCATTGAGCCGCTCGCGCTCAGCCAGCAGATGGTCGAGCTCGACGCCGCCCAGCACGGATCGAAGAGTCGTCTGCGCGATCTGCACGGTCGCCGCGTGCACGTTCTCGACCTCGATGACCGCTTTGGTCGCATCGACGATGCGGTAGTAGGCCACCGCGGTCACGCGCACCGGGATGTTGTCGCGAGTGATCGTCTCCTGTGGGGGGATGGTCAGCGTCACTGTCCGCAGGCTGACCCGGACCATACGATCGATCGTCGGCATCAGCAGGATCAGCCCGGGCCCGCGCGCGGGCATCAGCCGTCCGAGCCTGAAGACCACGCCCCGCTCATACTCGCGCAGCACCCTGAGTGACGTTCCGACCGCGGTCGCTGCGATCGCCAGCAGGACGACCAGCACCACGATGATCGCGGTGATCACGCGACCAGCTCCCAGTCCTCGGCCTTGCGGACCCCCAGGGTGAGGCCCGTAACCCGCTCGACCACGATCCGATCGCCCTCGTGAAAGGGCTGCACGATCTCCGGGTGCGACGGGCACGCGTGCCAGAGCGCGCCGTCGACGAGCACGGTGCCCTTCGCGGTATCCCATTTGCGCACGACCCCGAGGTGGCCCATCAGGGTTTGCCTGGGACCCCGCCGACGGACGGCCGCTCCTTTCGAGACCGCGAGGCCAACCATCCCGAGCCCCGCGGCGGCGAGGACGAATGCGGTCACGATCGCGAGCGGCAGTCCTCCGCCCAGCCCGTCGATCGCCAGTACCGCCCCGACGGCGAGCGCGATCACTCCCGGCCCTGCGATGACACCGTGCGCGGGCACGTGCGCTTCGACGACAACGACAGCTGCGCCAACCACAAGCAGTGCGATACCGATTGCGGTCATACCGAAATGGTACGCCTGCGCGTGCGGCTACTCACGCCGTGGCGAGCGACGGCACTCGCGCAGGATCAACCCGCACCCGGCCACCGTTGCCCGGCACGAGCGTGATGCCGCGGCGCACGAGCCGCGCCGGGGGACCGTCCGGGCGGAGATCGACGCGGCTGGTGACGATCTCGATGAACGTTTCGAGCTCGAGCATCGCCAACGAGGCGCCCAGGCAACGGTGTGTGCCGCCGCCGAACGGGATGTACGAGTAGCCGTCGGGCGGGTGGTCCAGGAACCGCTCCGGGCAGAACTCCGCCGGCTCCCGATACACGTCCGGGTTGCCGTGGACTCCCTGGGCGTCGACGATGATCAGCACACCCGGCTCGATCGTCCACTCTCCGATTTCGAACGGCTCGAGCATCTGACGCCCGGCGCTCGCGTAGAGGAGCGTGCGCGCGCGGAGCACCTCCTTGGCAGTCGCCTTCAAGTAGGCAGTGTCTCCCGACTCCCTGAGTCGCTCGACCACCCGCGGGTTGTGCGCCAGGAGCTCGCACGCCCATGCGATAGCGGTTGCTGTGGTCTCGTGGCCCGCGATCACCAGCGTTAGGAGCTCGTCACGCAGGTCCTCATCGGAGAGCGCCGGCGCGCCGGCCTCGTCGTGGGCCCTGATCAGCAGCGAGAGGACGTCGGTTCGATCCTCGAGGCCCGGGTCGGCGCGCGTGGCGATGATGTGCTCGCGGAGCAACGCGTTAACGCGGTCGAGCGGGGCGTACACCCAGCCGTTCCACCGCTGCCGCCGGGTCAGCCATTCGGGCAGGAACAACGCCAGGTCGTTGCGTGGATTGGCGAGCGCGTCGAAGTTCTTGATCAACTGCGCACGCAGCTCGACGTCGCGAACCCCCAGGACGAGCTCGAGGATCACCGTGAGCGTCAAACCCCGGGCGCGCGCGTGGGTCGCCACCGTCGAGCCCGTGTCCCAGCTGCCGATCTCCGCGTCGGCCAGCTCGCGGATCCGGTCGGCGTATCGACGGATCGCCTCGCCGTGGAATGGAGGCAGCTCAAGCCGGCGCCGGACCAGGTGCTCGGCAGGCTCGAGCACCAGCAGTGAGCGGTCCCCGAGTATGCGCCGCAGCAGGTCGTTGCCGTGACGGCGCTTGAGCGGGTCGCCGGTGAACAAGCGCTTGATCGCGTCGCGGTCGCTCGTGAACACGGCGGGCGGGAACCCCGGCAACCGAAGCGACCAGGTCGAGCCGAATTGCTTGCGGCAGCGGGCGAAAAGACCGGGCTGATCGAACGTGTACTGGTACGTCTGCACCGGCCCGGGCAGGCCTGGCCCGGGCGGAAGCGCGGCACGGTCGGCCATCACAGAAGTATCCCGCGATCAGCCGGTCACGCGGCTATACGTCGGGACTCGGACGCAGCCTCGGCGCCGCGTGGTGCGTCAGCCTGCCGGCCTCGCAACGGGCGCTCACGCAGCAGCGCGACGATCAGCGCCCCCGCGAGCGCGATCGGCGCCGCCACCAGGAACACATCGTGCAGCGAGTTGCCGACCGCGTGCGCGACCGCGTGCTGGACGGCGGGGGCCAGCGTATGGATCCGGCCGGGGCTCGCCTGGAGTCCTGTCGCGGTGATCCCGTGAGGGACGCTGCCCGGCAGCTCGCGGGGCAGCCAGTGCCGCAACCCGTTTGAAAAGACCGCGCCGAACACGGCGACCCCGACCGAGCCGCCCAGCGCGCGGAAGAGGTTGGCCGACGCCGTGGCGGTACCGATCTCCCGTTGCTCGACTGCATTCTGGATCGCCACCACGAGGATCTGCGTGACCATCCCGAAACCGATCCCGAACACGACCATGAACACTCCGGCGGTCAGGCGAGAGCCGGAGGTGCCGAGGGTCGAGAATAGAAACAGCCCGAGGCTCATCGCGGCGAGACCGAGCAGCGGGAAGATCTTGTAGCGCCCGGTCCTCGCCATGATCAATCCCGACAGGGTCGTGCTGAGGGCGCTGGAGACCAGCAGCGGGAGCACCAGGAGCCCGGAGTGCAGCGCGCTCGCGCCCTTCACCAGTTGCAGGAACAGCGGTAGGAAGACGATCGCAGCGAACAGGGACATAGTGGTCACGAACAGAGCGGCGCTGACGACCACGAACACCGGGTCGCGGAACAGCCGCGGAGGCAGGATTGGGTCGGCCGCCCGCCGCTCACGCCACACGAACGCGCCGAACAACGCCACGGCTGCGGCGAGTAGCGACACGATCTGCGCCGAGCCCCAGGCGTATCGATCGCCGCCCCAGGTCGCGACCAGCATGAGCGCGACCACGAGTCCGGACAGCAGCCCGGCTCCGGCGAAATCGAGCCGCCCCGCCCTGTGCTGCGCCGGCACGCGCAGATACACGGTGAGCAGTCCGAGCGCCACTAGGCCGATCGGCACGTTGACGTAGAACGCCCAGCGCCAGGACAGCTGGTCCACGAACAACCCGCCGAGCAGTGGGCCAGCCAGACTCGCGAGCAAGAATGTCAGCTGGATGTAGCCCTGGTACCGGCCACGCTCTCGCGGCGCAACGAGGTCACCGACGGTCGCCATCGCGAGTGTCATCACGCCGCCGGCGCCGATCCCCTGCAGCGCTCGGCATGCGATCAACTCGCCGATGCTCTGCGCGGCTCCCGAAAGGGCGGAGAACGTGATGAAGACCGCGATCGCGACGCGCATCAGCGTCTTGCGTCCATATAGGTCCGACGCCTTGCCCCAGAGCGGCGTGACTGCTGCCGCGCCGAGCACATACACGGTCACCACCCAGGTCAGGTCGCCGAGGCCGCCGAGGTCGCCGGCGATCGTCGGGAGGGCGGTGGCCATGATCGTCTGATCGAGCGCCGCGAGGAACATCGCGACCAGAAGCCCGCTGAAAGCGAGCATCAGGTTGTGACGGTCTTGCGGATCTGTCGCTGACATTTGGTTATCCCTTCGTTCGAGCGGCAATAAATTTAGGGTAACACTATCATGCTTGCGGGTAAAGTTTTACTGCTACCCTGTTAATCCATGACCACCGAGCCAGGCCTCCGTGAGCGCAAGAAGGAGCGGACCCGCCAGCTGATCGCGGAAACTGCCTGGCGGCTGTTTGCGGAACGCGGGTTCGACCAGGTGACCGTTGCCGAGGTCGCAAGCGAGGCCGAGGTATCGGAAGCGACCGTTTTCAACTACTTCCCGACCAAAGAGGACCTCGTCTTCCACGGCATGGAGGCATTCGAGGAGGGGCTTCTGACTGCGATCCGGGAGCGGGCGCCCGGGGAGTCGATCGTCCAGGCGTTCGGCCGCTTCGCGCTCGAGCCCCGAGGATTTCTGGTCTCCGACGATCCAAGTGCCACCGAGGGCATGCGGGCGGCCGCACGGATCATCACGGGGAGTCCGGCGCTGATCGCGCGCGAGCGCGAGATCTTCGAGCGCTATACCGGCACGCTCGCGGCGTTCATCGCCGAGGAGCGCGGGGTGGCCGCGGACGACGTAGCGCCTTGGGTGATCGCCAACGCGTTGATCGGCCTGCATCGCGGCCTGATCGACTACGTGCACCGGCAGGCGCTGTCGGGCGCCGAGAACCGCCAGATCGCGCGCCGGATGCGTGCCCAGGGCAGGCGCGCGCTCGCAGCGCTCGAGCACGGGACGGGGTGATCTTCGAGCGCGCGATCAGCGCCGCGCCAGCATCGGCTCGAGCTGGCGGTGCGCGATCAGGGCCGGCATCGCGGCGAGCAGGAAATTGAACATTCGGTAGGCGACCACCGCCCCCAGCGCGGGAGCGAGCGGCTCGCGAACCCAGTAGAGCGAATAGGTCATGAGCACCTCGGTCAGACCCGCGCCTCCGAGGGGGAGCGAGCGGCGGGTCGCCGCGTAGCCGGTCGCGTAGGCGAGGATCACCTTGCCGGCACCGGGGTCAAGCCCGAACGTGCGCAGACCGCCGTAGAACGCGGCGATGTCGGCGGCCCAGTAAGCAGCCGTTCCCAGCCACGCACCCGCGTAGTGACCTGGGCTCTGCGCGAGCATTCGAAGCACGCCGACGCCCTCGAGCCCCCTGGCAAGCCATTCGCGGCGCTTGCCGCCGATGCGCGACATCCTGTCGATGCGACGATCGGCGCTCGCCCAGAGGCCGAACCCGAAGCCGAGCGGGACGAGGACCGCCCACGGCCACAGCAACGACGGAAGGATGTTCGCGTCCTCCGCCAGGAACACCACCGACACGACCCAGGTCGTGGGAGCGAGCACCGACCACTCGAGCGCCCCCAACGCGAGCACGCGGACGCGAGCGCTGCGCTCGTCCTCCTGCAGGGCCTGCAGCGCTCGGCGGTCGATTCCGAAGCCGCCGCCGATCGAGAACGGGCCGAACCCCGCTACCACGATGCGCGCCACGAGCGGCAGCCCGAGCGGCGCATGTCCGTGGACGCGGGCGATCGACCGGTAGGCGATCGTGTACGCCGGATAGGCGAGCAGCTCGGCGCCGGCGATCAGCCCGATCCACGCCGGATCGAAATGACCGAATGCGCGACCGATCGCATCCGCGGACGTGACGCGTGCGATCAGGACAACCGCCAGCGCCGCGATGAGCGTCGCGATCAGAGAGAGACCAACCGGCCGCCTGCGAAGCGCTCGCCGCACCAAGCGAACATACCCGGCCCGCGTTAGGGCGTTGTGAGCGGATCCGCCTCTGGGGGTGCCGAATCCTCGTGGCCCGCGGCTCGGGCTACCGCTCCGGAGCGGCCGAGGACTGCCGCGCCGGCCGCGACCAGCGCCAGGCCTGCCCCGAGCGCCGCAATCTTCAACGGGCTCGAGCTCCAGCGCTCGACCCCCGCGACCAAAGCCATCAGCACCGGGAGCGGCTCCTGCAGCCCCCCGATCACGGGCGCGACCGTAACCGCAGGCCGTCGCTGGAGGGCGCCACTCTCCTCGAGGAACGCGAGCGATCCGAAGGCCAGGATCGCGACGAGCCAGGCCGCGATCGCGGCGGAATTGCCTATGGAGAAGGCATTCGACAGCAGCTTGTCGGCGAAGTCGACCCACGCGTACGCGAGGCCCGCCCCGATGATCAGCGCGATTGCGGCGGAGGGGCGTCGCTGGCCGGCGGCGAGCGCGAGCAGTGCGGCCACGCCGACGACCGCCAGCGGCGCCGCGACCCTCGCCGCATCGGGATGAAGCACGGCGTGTCGCGGCGCCGACACGAGCACAGCGACCACCCCGGTGACGATCGCGAGCGCGCCGAAAAGCTCTCTACGCCCCACGTGCTCGCCGAGCTGGAAGCGCGCCAGCGCCAACAGGATGAGCTGGAACGTCGAGAGGATCGGCTGCACCACCGTGATCGGCGCGTACGTCAGGGCCAGCACCTGCAGCGGCCAAGCGAGCACCAACAGGGCTGTCCCGGCGACCCACCGCCGGCGCCGGACGAGCTGGGCGAAGAGCGAGAAGTGCAGCGCGCCCGTGACGGGCACGCGGCGAGCCTCCGATGCCTGCAGCACGAGCGCAAACGCGTTGGCGAGCGTGGCGGCGAACGCAAGGGCGACGCCGGCGGCGATCACGCCGAACCCGACGACGTGGGGACGTGCGCTCGCGCGACTTCCACGACCACTCTTGCGGCGTCCGGCAGGCGGCTCGTGGACAGGGGTCGCGGCCGAGGCTGGGAGAGCGTCCTCGAGAGCGCTCCGGGAAGCGACGCGCGGTCGGGGGCCCACTCCGCGAGCCCCCGCTTCGCGAGCGCGCGAGCGTGGGCGCGCACGTGAGCCGGCCCGGTTCCGAAGTTGATCAGCGGACAGCCGACAATCCTGGCCTCGAGCGCCGTCGTTCCGCCCGTGGTGTGGATCAGGGCGTCGGCCGCGGCCAGCAGTTCCGGCATCCGATCGGTGAAACCGAGCACCCGAACCCGCGGTTCGCCCTCGTACGCAGCATCGAGCCGCCCACGGACGCGCTCGTTGCGCCCGGCGAGGCAGATCACGAGTGCGTCGGCGTTTGCTTCGAGGGCCGTTCGCGCGGCGGCGCTGAGATCTCCGAGGCCCCAACCTCCTCCGGATACGAGCAAGACGGGCTTCGCGGCTGGCAGCGAAAGTAGGTCGCGGGCTTCTGCGCGCCCAGGAGGCTCGGAGAACCGCTGGTCGACGAGCGGTCGGATCGCCACAGCCTTCCCGGGACCAGCGATTTGCGCGACCTCATCGAGGGCCTCGGGCCATGACAGCAGGTGGACGTCGATCCCCGGATGCGCCCAGTAGTAGAGGCCCGCGGGGTCGGAGATCGACGAGCAGACCGGGATTCCGAGTCGCCCCAGCGCCCGCATCTGGCCGAGGGCCGCGCTGAGCACCGGATATTCGGTCACCACGACGTCCGCCTTGAATTCGTGGATGGTGCGCTTGAGGCCGCGGCCTCCGAGCGCCGCGAGTGCGAGATGAGCGCCCCGACGTGGGAGCGCCTGTTCGAAGAACACGCGGTACGCCATGTCGTACGTCCAGCCGATCTGGTCGAGGTGGACGCGAAAGCCGTTGGTGAGAAAGGGGCCGAGCGTGGGACCCATGACTTCGAGGTCGGTTCGCAACTCAACTGCCTCCACCTCTGGATCCGCTTCAAGGCGCCGAGCGAGGGACCGAGCGACCGTCACGTGACCCTCGCCGATGTCGGCGCAGAGGATCAGGACGCGGATGTGGGGACCGGCCATTTGTGTCACCGTTCAACCGATGCGGTTCGCGATCTCGATCCCACAGTATGTGGACGAGACCGGTTTCGACCCCGGCCGGTTTCGGGCGCATCTCCAGCGTGCCGAGAAGCTCGGTTTCGAGAGCGGCTGGGTCCAGGAGCAGGTTCTCGGCAGCGCGCGGACGCTGAGCCCGCTCGAGACCCTCACGTTCGCCGCTGCGTGCACGGAACGACTGCGGCTCGGATGCGCGGTGTTCGTCCTTCCGCTCCACAACCCGCTGCACCTGGCGAAGGCGATCACGTCGCTCGACTGCGTGAGCCGCGGCCGGGCCGAAGTGGGATTGGTCGCCGGTGGCCGCGGCCGGCCGTTCGCCGCGTTCGGCATCGACCCCGAGCGGCCCGTCGCCCGCTTCAACGAGGCCGTGGCGCTGATGAAGGCGTGCTGGACCGATGACGAGATCAACTTCGACGGCAGCTTTTGGCAGCTGGAGAACGTTTCGATGGAGCCCAAGCCGGTCCAGAAACCCCACCCGCCCGTCTGGCTGGGCGGCAATCACCCGGACGCGTTGCGGCGGGCGGTCCGCGTCGGGGACGGATTCCTGGGCGCCGGTTCGCAGGCGACCGCGGCCTTCGCCGAGCAGGTTGAGGCGGTCAGGCGAGAGCTCTCAGATCAGGGCCGAGACGCCGCTTCGTTCCAGATCGCCAAGCGGGTCTACGTCCAAGTCGACGACGACGAGGAACTCGCCCGTCAGCGAATCGGGGAGGCACTCGCGCATCACTATTGGGGGCGTACCGGTATGGAGACGGTGGCGGTTGCGGGGCCGCCCGAGAGGTGTGTTGCGGGTCTCCGCGAGGTTGCGGCAGCCGGCGCCGAGATGATATTGCTGAATACGCTGGTTGACGACGAGCAGCAGATGGAGCGGCTGGCGGCCGAGGTCATCCCGCGGGTCTGAGTCAGAGGGGGAGCTCATTAGGGCCGGCGATCGGGCCCCAGGCACGAGGTACCAACAGACGAAAGGAGCGACGATGCGCGCAGATATCACCCCGGGAGGGGTCTTCCCTGACTACGAGTTGCCCGATCAGATGGAAGTTCGCCGAAAGCTCAGCGAAATCCAGGGCGACGACCCCATGATTCTCACGCTCGCTCGCGGCCACTACTGCCCGAAGGAGCACCAGCAGCACCTCGAGCTCGCCGCGAACTACCCCAAGATCGCCGTGGCCTACACCCAAATGGCCACGATCTCGACCGACACGCATCACAAGAGCCAGGAATTCCGCGCGTCAACCGGTGCCCAGTGGCCGTTCCTGTCCGACCCTGAGCGGATCGTCCAGAAGGACCTCGACATCCAGGAGTACACCGACCCCGAGAACGACCCGATGATCCCGTACACACTCGTACTCAAGCCGGGGCTCGTCGTCCACAAGATCTACAACGGGTACTGGTTCTGGGGACGCCCCTCGTTCGCTGAGCTCTGGCAGGACCTGCGGGACGTGTCCGCGGAGGTCCGCCCGGACTGGGATCTCAGTACCCCCGGTCTGCGCGAGGCCTGGGAGGCGGGCGACTACTCGTCCTTCCACGGCTGGAACAAGATGTCCCCAGAAACGGAGAGAAAGAAGCGCTGGCTCGGACCGATGATGGCGCCATGATGCCGATGGGCCGGACGGTAGGCTCAGACACCATCATGGACGACGACGGCCCGCGCTTCGACGACTTGCGAGCGTTGTTCGTCAACTGCACGCTGAAGCGTTCTCCGGAGCTCAAGTAACACCGACGGCCTGATCGAGCTCAGCAGCGGGATCATGCGTCGCCGCGGCGTCGTGGTTGATGTGCTGCGTGCGATCGATCATGACATCGCGACGGGCGTGTGGCCGGACATGACTGAGCACGGCTGGGCGGTGGACGAGTGGCCGGCCATCTATCAGCGGGTCCTGGATGCGGACATCCTGGTCCTGTGCGGTCCGATCTGGCTCGGCGATAACAGCTCGGTGATGAAGAGGGTGATCGAGCGGCTGTATGCGTGCGCTTCGCTGCTCAATGCGGCCGGCCAGTACACGTACTACGGGCGCGCGGGCGGGTGTCTGATCACCGGCAACGAGGATGGCGTCAAGCACTGCGCGATGAACGTCCTCTACAGCCTCCAGCACCTCGGCTACACGATCCCTCCGCAGGCCGACGCGGGATGGATCGGGATGATCGGACCGGGCCCCTCCTACCTCGACCCGGACTCGGGCGGCCCGGAGAACGATTTCACCAACCGCAACACGTGCTTCATGACGTTCAATCTCATGCACGTAGCCGCCATGCTCAAGCGCAACGGCGGCATGCCCGCGTTCGGTAATCAGCGCAGCAAGTGGGATGTGGGGTCCCGGCCGGACTGGCCCAACCCGGAGCACCGATGAGCGAGAAGGGCGACGAAACCGCGGTGACCGCGGCGGGAGACATCGTGCCGGCGGACGTGCTCGACAGCATTGACTGCGCGTCCCTCGTCGATGCCATGGGTCGGCTTCACAGCCATCGTGCGCACATCCTCAGCTTTGTCAGCCCCGCGCCGCGGCGGTTGTTCGGGCCCGTCGCCACGATCGCCTACCTCCCGTACCGCGACGATCTCCCACAGACCGAGCTTGGGTTCGGCGCCCTGTGTCACGAAGCGATGGACGGGTCGCCCACGGGCACCGTGCTCGTGCTCTCCAGCGGCGGTTACCCCGACGCCTCCCATGGCGGCGGGACAAAGCTCTCCCGACTCGAGCACTGTGAGGCCGCGGGGGTCCTGGCGGATGGGCGCCTGCGCGACTTCGCGCAGCTGGCCGACTATCCGTTCGCGACCTGGTGCCGGGGCGAGGCCACCCGCTGGGGTGGCGACACAGTGATGCCCTTCGCCGCCAATATCGCGGTGGAGATCGGCGGCGTTTGTGTGATCCCCGGCGATTACCTATACGCCGACGCCAGCGGGGCGGTGGTGATTCCGCGAGCAACCCTGAAACGGGTGATCGACGAAGCGCTGAAGGTCGAGGCCGAGGACGCGAAGATGCTCGAGGAGATCGCCACCGAGCACCCCGCGGGGACGCCGCGCGATTGAAGATTTACGTGCTTTGCGCTGCTCCAGCGCGATCGTTCCGCGCTTCGATGGCTCTGACGGAATCTTCAAACGCCTTTTGCAATTTGCCTTTGCCGATGGTCCCGAGCACCAATCCGAGCACCCGTCCCCGGACGTTCTTGCCCTCGCGGACCACGACGTAGTCGATCATGGTTGTCCCGTCCGGATTTCGTGTGAACGTGTACGTATGGCCCGAGGCACCTCCGTACGAGTTGGAGTCGGTGGTCGTCGCGACGACGCGGTTGGGATCGGACCAGTCGTAGTGGAGTCGCTCCCACACGCCGCTCCCACCTTCCGTCACGTCGGCCTCGCCGGGACCCTGGGAATGCACCTCGAGATATCCGTCGGCGCTGTTGGGAAAGAGCTTTGAGCGACCCGGCCCGAAGTCCGTCAGGCCGGCGACGTACTGCTCGGGCGTCAAGGTCGTCGTCGCTTTGAACTCGATCGTGGACATGCGGGCCTCCGCGTTTGGGGATCAGGTGGCGTAACGCAAGATGGTCGCGCGGGCGGTGGCCGCTCGCGCCCGGGTAGGCCCTGGCTTGCACCCTGGCGCGATGGGCAACCAGGTTGGCGCGATGGGCCACCAGGGCCAGGACCAGGGACCCCACTGGCGCGACCGATCAGGCCAGACGCGAGGCTGACGCCCACAGCAATCGACCAACGGAGGTCAAGTCATGAGCACCACCGATGCGAGCGCCGACTACCCGACCGAGGTCCCGCCTGTCGGAGCAATCGACATGAAGCTCGAGGTCATCACCGTGCCCGTCTCCGATGTGGACAGGGCGAAGGCCTTCTACGAGGGACTTGGATGGCGGCTGGACGCCGACATCGCCCGCGGCGATGCGTTCCGCGTGGTCCAGTTCACCCCTCCGCACTCGGGCTGCTCGATCTCGATGGGAAAAGGCCTCGGCGCGGTGTTCGGGGTCGACGAGATGGCGCCGGGTTCGCAGCAGCGCATGGAGCTCGTCGTATCCGACATCGAGGCGGCGCGCGATGATCTGATCAGTCGCGGCGTTGACGTCAGCGAGCCGTTCCATCTGGGCGCGGGCGGACGCGCTGCCGGCCTCGATCCGGATCGCGCCTCGTACGGGAGTTACGCCACCTTCAAGGATCCGGACGGGAACAGCTGGCTCCTCCAGGAGGTCACCTCACGGCTCCCGGGCCGCGTCTGGGAGGACTGAGCCGGCGCCCAGGAGCTCCGTCATGGCTCGCCCGGTCGTGCACTTCGAGGTGATCGGCAGGAACCCGGATCAGCTGCGTCGTTACTACGGCGATCTGTTTGGCTGGACCTTTGATACGCCCTCGCCCGTCGCGCCGGAGGTCTCGGAACCGGATCGCTACGGCTTCATCGAGCTCCTGACGGCCGACGATGGGACGGGCATCCGCGGCGGCATCGGGGGAGGTGAGAGCTACGACAGCCACGCTGTCTTCTACGTGGGCGTTCCGGATGTCGAAGCCGCGCTTCACCGTGCCGAGAGCCTGGGGGGAACTCGAGTGATGGGTCCGGTCACGTCACCAAACGGGGCTCGTCGTCGGACATTTCACGGACCCCGAGGGGACTCTGATCGGGCTCGCGGGACCTCGTTGACCGCTCCTTGCCGTTGAAACCTGGCATTCGCGGCGTGCTCACCGGTGGCTGATGCCGGCCTGGGCAAATGGCGCGAGGGTCTGGCTCCTTGACCGGCACGTCGCCGAGCGCCTCGTCGATCGCCGCGAGCGTGTCCGGCGTGAGCTCGATGCCGGACGGCCTGCGCGTTGGCGTGGACCTGCTCGGGGCGCGAGGCGCCGATGATCGCCGAGGCGAGCTCGGGGCGGCGCAGCACCCAGGCGAGCGCGAGCTCGCTCATCGACAGGCCCGCCTCGCTCGGCGATCGGCCGCAGGCGGTCGACGGCCTCGAGGTCGCATCGTTCATGACGAGGCCCATCGACGACGCTCATCTCGCTGCTGGCGGCGCGCGAGTCGGCGGCGGCGCCTGGCCGGGCCGGTACTTGCCGGTGAGCAGCCCCTGGGCGAGCGGCGACCAGACGATCTGCGAGATGCCGTTGGCCGCGCAGAGCGGGAAGATCTCGGCCTC
Organism: uncultured Solirubrobacterales bacterium; assembly: GCA_963705775.1. Classification (GTDB taxonomy): domain Bacteria; phylum Actinomycetota; class Thermoleophilia; order Solirubrobacterales; family Solirubrobacteraceae; genus Palsa-465. Next base: position 32,157 of record CAVPKT010000009.1, read on the forward strand.
GGGCGCCTGCCAGAGCATCGAGTACTGCGGCTGGGAGGAGACGAACAGGTCGGGGCCGGCGATGTCGATCGCCGCCTGGATCTGCTCGGGCGTCCACTCGCTGAACCCAGGTAGCGCGACTTGCCGGACGCGACGACCTGCTGGAGGCCTCGATGGTCTCCTCAATCGGCACATCGGGGTCGAAGCGGTGCGCCTGGTAGAGGTCGACGTAGTCGGTCCGCAGGCGCTCAAGCGAGGCGTCGATCTGCTTGGCGATCTGTGCCGCCGATAGGCCGCGGTCGCTCGGGTCGTCGGACATCTGGCCCCAGACCTTGGTCGCCAGCACGTAGGAGTCGCGCGGGCGGCCGGAGAGGATCTCGCCCCACGCCGTCTCGGCCGCGCCGCGGCCGTAGACGTTCGCGGTGTCGAAGAAGTTGATGCCGGCCTCGAAGGCCGCGTCGGTGCAGGCGCGCGTCTGCTCGAACGCCACGCCACCCGCGAAGGTCAGCCACGAGCCGAGCGAGATCTCCGAGACCTCCAGATCCGAGGAGCCGAGTTTGCGGTATCTCATTTCATCGTCCTTTCTCGTGGTCGGGCGAGGTCCGCACGGCGGTGTCAGTCCGACTCATCGCGGGCGCGCCCGTAGCGCTCGTAGATCACGCGCGAGCCGAACGTCCTGGTCTCGACCAGGTCTAGCCGAACGTCTTCGGTGACCGGCGGCAGGAAGGGCGTGCCGCCACCGACGACGACCGGATTGCGGAACATGCGCAGCTCGTCGACGAGGCCGAGCTCGATCGCTGCGGCGGCCAGGCCGGCGCCGCCGATCGAGACGTCCTTGTCGGTCGCGTCGAGCGCCGCAGCGGCCTCCTCGGCCACCGACGCCTCGGCGAGCCGAGCGTTGCCCTGAACGCTGTCGAGCGTGCGGCTGAAGACGACCTTCGGGATGGCGCACCAGACGTCGGCGAACGCGGCCCCGAGCTCGTTGTCGCGCATCGACGGATCCGTCTCCCACGCCAGCATGGTCTCGTAAAGCCTGCGGCCGCACAGATAGCCGCCGAGCTCGCGTATCTGCGAGAGGTGGAAACGAAACTGCTCCTCGTCGGGGTCCGTCCACCGGAACGCGCCCTCGCGGTCGGCGATAAAGCCGTCCACCGAGACGCTCATCGAGTAGATCAGCATGGCTTCATCGTACGGCCATTGGCGACGCCGCACCGCCAACTTGCTGTATGCTAAGCAAGTTATTGCGAGCCGCGCCACTAACGGCTACGACGAGGACACGCGACGCGGAGCGCAGTCGCGCGGCGATCCTCGACGCTGCCGAGCGACTGTTTGCCGAGCAGGGGTTTGAGGCGGCGAGCCTCGAGGAGATCGGTGGAGCCGCAGGTCTCTCCCGCGCGACGCCGAGCTACTTCTACGGGTCAAAGCCGAGCTCTACACGACAGTTCTGAAACGCGTCTTCGCCGATCGCGAAGCGGCCCACTCGCTCGGCCTTCGACCCGCTGCAGGCATGGGTCGCCAGTGGGCGTGGTTCGCTCGCCTCTGCGCTGAGGGCCGCGGTCGAGGGGTACACGACGTTCCTCGAGGAGCGGCCCGCCTTCGCGCGCCTGCTGCAGCGCGAAGAGCTAAGCGGAGGACAACGGTTGCGCGCAACCCCGCGGCACTCCCGCGCCATGACCGACGCCTTCGGGGCGGTCGGACCGTGCACCCCCAGGCGGGGGCTGCGCTCGTTGGGAGTGGTCGATGAGGCTGTGCTGCTGTTCGTCTCGCTGACGTTCTCACCGCTGGCACAGCGCTCGACCTCATGGCCGCCTTGGGCCGCGACCTAAGCGATCCGGCAGCTCGGCGTCATCACGTTCGCTTCGTGGTCGATCAACTCCTCCACCTCGTCGAAGGCGCTCATCGTAGATGACGATCCGCGGGTTTCGACCTGACGAGGAGGTCTCGGTCCAGCCTGCAACCGAGCACGTCGGGCTCATCGAGTTCCAACGCCCACCCCACAACTATTTCGATGGCAGTCTGATCGAGGCGATCGCCGATGCCTACGAAGAGCTCGCCCGCGACAGCTCCTGCCGGGCAATCGTCCTTTGCTCGGAGGGCAAGAACTTCTGCGCCGGCGCGAACTTCGCAGGGCCCAATCCGGCCGAAGGCGACCTGTACGAGCACGCAGTCGTCTGTTCGCCGGGGCGCTCCCGGTGGTCGCTGCCGTCCAGGGAGCGGCGATCGGCGGCGGTTGGGCGTCGCGCTTTCGGCCGATTTCCGCGTCGCGAGTCCCGATTCGCGCTTCAGCGCCAACTTTGCGCGACTTGGCATCCATCACGGATTCGGGATCGCGGTACGCTGCCGCTCGTCGAGTCGGTCGAGCAGCGCGCGCTTGAACTGCTGTACACGGGGATTCGACTGCGCGGCGAGGACGCGCACACGATCGGCCTGTGCGATCGGCTGGTGGCGGGCGACCAGCTACGCGACGAAGCTGTCGCACTGGCGGAAGAAATCGCCAGCTCCTCACCATTGGCCGTGAGGGCCATCCGCCGGACAATGCGCGGGGCTCTCCCAGGACGGATCCGCGCCGCGACCGCGTGCGAGGCTGCAGAGCAAGCCAAGCTGTTCGCGACCGAGGATTTCCGTGAAGGCGTCGCCGCGGCTGCCGAGCGGCGACCACCGCAATTCCGCGGGCGGTGACCCGCTTGAACACCAACAAGACATCCTTCATCGGCGACAAGCCCGTCAACCGCATCGGCTTGGGCGCGATGCAGCTCGCCGGCCCCGGCATGTTTGGCCCGCCGCGCGATCCGGACGCCGCCCGCGCCGTGCTGCGCCAAGCGATCGAGCTGGGCGCGGACCACGTCGATACCGCTCAGTACTACGGCCCAGACGTCGTCAATGACCTGATCCGCGACGCCCTGTATCCCTATCCCGAGAACCTGAAGCTCGTCACCAAGGTCGGCGCCCGCCGCGACCGCGAGGGTGCCTGGCTGCCCGCCCAGAGTCCCGCCGAGTTGCGGAGCCGGCGTCGAGGACAACCTCCGCTCTCTCCGCGTGGAGCGGATGGACCTGGTCAACCTCCGACTGATCGGTCCGGGGCATCGGCGATCGCCTGCCCGAGCAGCTGGGCGGCGCTCGAGGATCTGCGCAGCGAGGGCAAGCTCGATCTGATCGGCATCAGCGAGGCCGGGGACCGACACCGTCCGCCGCGCGCTCGAGCTAGTCGACATCGCCGAGGTCCAGAACGCTTATAGCGTCGTGAACCGAGCCGGGGAGGACGTGGTCGAGCTGTGCATGGAGCGAGAGATCGCGTTCGTGCCCTACTTCCCGCTCGGTTCAGCGTTCAGCGGCGGTCCCAAGCAGCTGGCGCGGGACCCGGTCATCGCTGGGGTCGCGGAGCGGCGCGGTGCCACCGCCAGCCAGGTCGCGCTCGCGTGGCTGCTGGCGCGCTACGAGCGCATGCTCCTGATTCCCCGGAACGAGCTCGGTGGGAGCACCTCGAGGAGAACATGGCCGCAGCGGACGTCGAACTCGCTGAGCAAGACAGTCTCCGCCCACAACTCCATCTCCGTGCCATCGGTGAAGAAAAGACGGAGCATATTGACACTGCCGTTATCGATGCTCTTGATAGGTATTACCCACCAAATCGGTATCACTTGCTTTGCGGATCGTCGAAAGCACAGCCAGGAAGTATTCCAGCTCTCCTCTTCGTAGCAATTCGCCGAGCTGTCCAGGTAGGCATTGGTTCATCGTTTGAATCACGACCGCTATGCTGGCCACTGTAGTTTTCCGTGTTGATGTATCCATGTGA
>CAVPKT010000010.1:0-74698 GCA_963705775.1 uncultured Solirubrobacterales bacterium
CGGCGTTCGCCGTTCATCAACTGCGCTATTGGCTCGAGTTTCACAGGGGCGCCGGACTCGAGCTCGCACGTCAAGGTCACTCGTATCTGCACTCAGTCGTCCCCTGGCTGGTGTGCCTTCTCGCCCTCGCGCTCGGCGCGTTCTTGGTCGCCCTTGGCCGCGCGTTCGCCGGTCAGCGAACGGTGGCCCGGTACACGGTCTCGTTCGCCGCCCTGTGGCTGATCTGCGCCGCGTCGCTGGTCGCGATCTACGTCGCGCAGGAGTTCCTCGAGGGCCTGTTCGCGACGGGTCACCCAGCCGGCCTCGTCGGGATCTTCGGCTTCGGCGGCTGGTGGTCAATCCCGGTGGCAGCGTGCATCGGGCTCGTCCTGGCGGCGATCTTCCACGGCGCACGGTGGGTGCTCAACGAGGTGTCCGAACGCCGTGAGCGTCCGGGTGCCCGTCCTGTCCCGATCTTCAGTGCTCCGATCCCGGCCGACGCGGTGCTTGTCCGTTTCGCACCGCTCGCCGGCGGCTGGTCCGGCCGCGGTCCTCCTCGCTGACCCACGCGCGCCAGAGCTCGAGACGCCGGACCCGGCGGCCTCGTGACGGGTGCGCGCGTATTCGCAGACCGGACCAAACAAAAGAGGAGGACGACGAAGGTGAACGTCATGACGTCCACGAGGCGACTCGTGCCCGCCGCGCTCGCGGTCGCCGCAGCAGGGCTCGCGCTGCCCGCCCTCGCCGCGGGACACGCGCGCGTCAGCCCGGCGGTCTCACTCGCGGGAAAGCTGCAGCTGTACAGCCTGGCCGTGCCTACGGAGAAAAGCGGGCTGACGACGACGAAGCTCGTGATGACCGTGCCCAACGGGTTCGGGATCGACTCATTCGTCGCGCCGGCATCCCCGTGGCACGTGCAGCTCGCGCAGACCGGATCGGGCAACAACGCGGTGATCACGCAGGTGACGCTGACCGGCGGTCATACGCCGACCGGCGATGACACGCTGTTCCAGTTCCTGGCCCAGCCGGCCTCGGCCAAGGCATACACGTTCGGAGTGCAACAGACCTACTCCGATGGCTCGATCGTCAACTGGGCGGGACCCGAGTCATCCGAGGCGCCCGCCCCGACGATCGAGGCGGCAAGCTCGCTCGGAGGTGGAGGCACCTCGACGCTGTCGATCATCGCGCTCGTCGTCGGCGCGCTCGGACTGCTGGCAGGCGGCTTCGCGCTCGTCGGCGGGTCGCGGGAGCGAAGGCTGGCGTGAGGATTGGGGCCCGCCCGCCCCGGAGCATGCTGACAGCCGCGGCCGCGGCCGCAGCCGCGGCGGTCATGCTGGCGCTCCCGAGCGCGGCGTCGGCGCACGCGTACCTGGTCAAGACGGTGCCCGCGGCCAGCGGCGTGCTCAGCGCCCCGCCCCCGAACGTGCAGCTGACCTACGACGAGGCGGTCGAGCCGCGGTTCGCGATCATCTCGGTCACCGACGCCGCGGGGCATCAGGAGACGACCGGTTCGCCGAGGCGCTCGCCCGCCAATCCAGACACGCTCGTCGTGCCGTTGCGGCCGCATCTGCCGGAGGGGTGGTACCTGATCTACTGGCGGGCGATCTCGGTCGACGGTCACCCTGTGCAGGGCGCGTTCACCTACGCGGTCGGACCGAGTCCGGGACCCGCTCCGCGGTTCCGGGTCCCGAATATCTCCGCGACGGCGATCACTCCCGGGCTCCTGATCACACGTTGGCTGATGCTCGTGTCCGTCATGGCAGCGGTCGGGCTGTTCGCGCTCCGGATGCTGATCGCCAGGTCGGCGGTGAGACTGACTGACGGCGTGCGCCTGCGGTCGGTGACGATCGCATTCGGCGTCGCGTCAGTCCTCGGCTTGATCGCGATCCCCGTGTACCTGGACTTCGCCGTCGCCAACGACACGCTGCGCTCGGTGTTCGACCTGGGCACGCTGGTGCCGCTGTTCCGCGCGACCGCGTTCGGACGCGCGATCGTGGACCTCGAGCTCTGCTTCGCCCTGTTCTGCCTGGCGGCATCGATTGCGGTCTGGGTGGATCGTCCCGAGCGCGAGCACCGTTCGATCGCCGAGCTGGCGTCGATCACGGGCGCTCTGCTCGGCGGGGCCGCGGTGCTGGTCGTGCCGGGCGCCGCCGGCCACGCGGCGCAGACCTCCCCGCGCGGACTGACACTGGCGCTCGACTGGCTGCATCTCCTCGCCGGCTCGGTTTGGCTCGGCGGCCTGATCGGGCTGCTGGTGCTGTGGGCCACGGCGCCTCCAGGCCAACGGGTCTCGGGGTTGTCGGTGGTTGTGCCGCGATTCTCGAACGTCGCGCTCGTGGCGGTCGTCCTTCTAGCCGGCACGGGTATCGGTGAGGCGATCGAGCACATGCCGGCCGTCAACGCGCTGTGGGAGACGGGCTTCGGCGTCGCGATCCTCGTGAAGGCCGGTCTGCTTTGCCTCGCGATGGCGATTGCATCGGGCAACCTGCTGCGCTCGAAGCCCGGGCTCGCGGCCGCTCGCGCGAGGCCCGAGGTCGGAGAGTCGGCCGCGCGCCTCCTGCGCAGCCTGGTCAGCGGAGAGGTGATCGTGGTGACGGGCGTCGTGTTCGCCGCGGCGTTGCTGTCGAGCCTCGCCCCGCCTCCGCCGGCGTTCGCACTGCAGAACTCGGCGCTGGCCCAGGTCGGCCCCGGTCGCGTGGCGGAGACCGTGAATCAGGGCGGGTACCGGCTTCGGTGCTGGTCTCGCCGAACAAGGCCGCCGCGCCCGACTCGTTCGCGCTGCGCATCACGAAGGGCGGTCAGCCCGTGCGAGGCGCGAATGTGACGCTGACGTTCAATCACACGGAGATGCAGATGCCACAGCAGGAATACCAGCTCACCGAGACGCAACCCGGCATCTACGCTCGCGCCACGCCGGCGCTCGTGATGGTCGGCAAGTGGGCGCTGAGCTTCCAGGTGACGCCCAAGAATGGCCAGCCGTTCACCGCGCTGATACTCGACCAGGCCAACGGATGAGGAGGTCAAGTTGATGAGGAGATCCCACATCGCCTTTGCGGCGGCCGCGCTCTCGCTGACCGCGCTCGCTGGATGCGGCTCGAGTTCGGGCGGCTCGGTGAGCGTGCCGAAAGTCGCGCCGGCGAGCGTGTTCACGCTCGCGGGCTTCGAGCCCGCGACGTCTGTCCAACCCGCGCGGCCGGTGACGCTCTCGTTCACCGTGCGCCAGCCGAATGGCAAGCCCCTGACCCGATACCGGACCGGGTCCGGTCCCCACACGGGCGTGCATCTGATCATCGTCCGTGACGACCTGGCGTACATCATTCATCAGCATCCCCCGGTCGGCCCGGACGGAATCCTGAGGCAGACGGTCACGTTCCCCGCACCCGGCCCGTACAAGGTGCTGGTCGACGTCTACCCCGACGTGCCGGGGGTCGTCCCGAACTTCCAACTCTCTCAGCAGATCGACGTCGTCGGTGGCTACCGCCCGCAGCCGCTGCCTCGATCCCGTGCCACCCAAATCGTCGACGGCTATCACGTGGACGTGCAAGGTCATCCGCAGCTCCATGCGATCCAGGCCCAGTTCATGCACGCGAAGGTGACCGACGCCGCGGGCCGGCCGGTCACGTTCACACCCTGGTTCGGCGCGCTCGCGCACGCGATCTTTTTCCGCGAGGGATCGCTCGACTACTTCCACACGCACATCTGCGCGCCGAGCGCTCCCAACTGCGGAACCCTGCCGGGCGTGCGCGCGAGCTCGATCACCGGTAGTTCCGCGGCGCCCGGCAAGCTGACGATCGGCGTTCTGCTGCCCGCGCCCGGTACCTGGCGCCTGTTTCTGCAGATGAAGCTCGACGGGAAGGTCGTGACTGCGCCGTTCACGCTCAAGGTGACGGCATGAGCCAACGCGAGATCAGGCTCAGGCTGTTCGCAGCGCTGGTCGCGCTTGGCGCCGGCCTCGCAGTGCTCATTGTCGTGATCCTGCTCGTCAAGAGCGTGCTCGGATGAGGCCATGAGACCGCTACGTGTGCTCGTTCTCGCAGGTCTGACGGCGGCGCTCCTTCCCACGAGCGCCGCGCTCGCCGACGCCGATCCCGCCAGTGACATGCTCGTCGCATCAAGTGTGTTCTACCCCTTCAGCACACCGGTCTCGGCGGGCCTTCGGAAGACGCTGAACGCCGAGGTGGCTGCCGCTCGGCGGGCTGAATTCCCCCTGAAGGTGGCGATGGTGGACGCTCCTCTTGACCTCGGCGGGATCCCCGCACTGTTCGGCAAGCCGCAGCGGTACGCAAAGTTCCTCGATCAGGAGCTGACGTTCACGGGCAGGCCGCCGCTGCTGATCGTCATGCCGGCCGGTTACGGCGCCGCTGGGCTTAGCTCCACGGCGACGGCCGCGGTCGGTTCACTCGCCAAGCCCGCAAGCAGCCACAGCGACGATCTCGCGCGAGCGGCGATCGCCGCGGTCCCGAAGATCGCGACAGCGTCGGGGCACCCGATAGCCACGCTCGGCGCACCGGGCGGGGGCTCGGGAAGCGGTGCGGGCTTGGCGATCGGCATCGTTGCAGTCGCCGCAGTGGCTGCGGCCGGTTCGATCGTGGCGTTCCGCCGCCGCAAGGCGCGCGCCCGCTAGGACGCTAGACCCGCACGCGCGCGAGCTTCTCCGGATCCACCAGCAGGTCCATCTCGGTGACGCGGCCGTCCTCGATCGTGAACGCGACGAGCGACACGACTCGGTCGGGCAGCCGAACGATCGCACCCGCGCGGCCGTTGACGACGGCCGGCCGACCCAGAGGGGCAAACGGCGTACCGCGCTGAAGGACGAGCTCGGCGACCTCGCGGGACCCCCGGACCTCGGCGGGAACGCGCGGACCGGCCCGGCCGGCGTCGGCGCGGAACACCACCTCAGGATCGAGCAGCTCGACCAGTCGCTCGAAATCGCCGTCGCGCGAGGCGGCCAGGAAGGCCTCGACGACCTTACGCTGCTCGGAGAGGCTCGGGGTCCGGGGCTCCTCCGCGCGCCGAACACGCCGGCGTGCGCGGCTCGCGAGCTGGCGCGTGGCCGGGATGTTGCGCTCGACGATCGGCGCGATCTCCTCGAACGGCATCCCGAACATGTCGTGCAGCACGAACGCCAGCCGCTCGGCGGGCGAGAGCGTCTCGAGCACGACCATCATCGCCAGCCCCACCGAGTCCGCGAGCAACGCCTCGTGCTCTGGCTGGCTGTCATCGAGCAGCGTCACGTCCGGCTCCGGAAACCAGTCCTCAACCAGCTCCTCTCGTCGCGCCTGACGCGCTCGCAGCATGTCGAGGCAGATCCGGCTGACCACCGTCGTCAGCCAGCCGCGCAGATTCTCCACCTCGGCCGTGTCGGCTCGGTTCAGCCGCAGCCACGCCTCCTGGACGGCGTCGTCGGCCTCGGCCGCCGAGCCCAGCATCCGCTGCGCAACCGCGCGCAGATGTGCCCGATTGCCCTCGAACTGCTCCGCTTGCCACTCCCTCGGTCTCACGTGTCACATCCTCTCGTCTGGCTTCGTCATAGGGGTGACGTCCGAAACCAGCCAGATGTGACTGAAAAGGAGCATGACCATGCACGCGATCGAAGCCCAAGCGTTGCGCAAGACATACCCGGGCGGAGTTGAGGCCGTCAAGGGAATCGACTTCCAGGTGCCCGAAGGCGAGGTGTTCGGCCTGCTCGGACCCAACGGCGCCGGCAAATCGACGACCGTCGGAATGTTCACCACAACGATCGTCCCGACCGCGGGCACCGCGCTGCTAGCCGGACACGACGTCGTGCGCTCTCCGATCGCCGCGAGGAGCATCTCGAGCGTCGTGTTCCAGGAGGCGGTCGTCGACGCCGGCCTGAGCGGACGCACCAACCTCGAGCTGCACACGCGGCTTTGGGGAGTCCCTCCCACGAAGGCGAAGCGGAGAACGGATGAGCTCGCCGACGCACTCGGTCTGTCCGAGTTGATCGACCGCCCGGTGGGAAGCTACAGCGGCGGTGAGCGCCGCCGCCTGGAGATCGCCCGCGCGCTCACCTCGGCCCCCCGCGTCCTGTTCCTCGACGAGCCGACCGTCGGCCTCGACCCCCGGATCCGCCACGAGCTGCTCGACGTGATCGCCGGGCTTCGCGCCCGCGACGAGCTGACGATCCTCATGACGACCCATTACCTGGATGAGGCCCAGCGGCTGTGCGACCGCGTGGGGATCATCCACGAGGGCTCGCTCGTGGCGCTCGACAGCCCGCAGGCGCTGCTTGCGGGAATGGGACGCGAGATCCTCGAGTTCCGTGTCGAGGGCAGCCCGCAGCAGGCGCTTGCCCGGCTGCGCGAGCAGCGGATCGCCGGCGACGACGCGTTCGCCGTCGGAGCCCGCGTCACGGTGCCGCTCCACAACCACGCGGCGCCCGAGGCACTCGCCGCGATCGACTCGGAGCACCTGCGCGTGTCCGAGCTCTCGACCCGCATACCGAATCTCGACGACGTCTACCTGCAATTCACGGGCAGCCAGCTGAGCGAAGCCGCCTGACCATCACCCCGAAACGAGAAGGAGCCAACAATGTCAGCGTTAGCTGAATCCGTATCAATTCCCCTCCCGCGAGCACGACGAGCACGCGCTGCCGGCGCGCTTGCCACGCTCGCGAGGCGGCGCGCGGCGCTCACAGCCGCCAACCCCAGGCAGATCCTCGTGCCGCTGCTCGGGCCGGCGATGCTGGCCGTAGTTGTCGCCCCGGCTTTGAAGAACGCGACTGGCGGCCTTCACTCCCACATCGACTATCAGTCGTTCGTCGGGCGTCGGAACCGTCGGGCTCGTCGTCCCGCTGAGCTGCATCTTCGCGGGGCTCAGCGTGCTCGTCGACCGGCACTCGGGCGCCCAGCGTGAGCTGCTCTCGGCGCCGGTGCCGCGCGCCTTCCTCGTGCTCGGCAACCTGGCCGTGGCGATCGCGCTGGCGGGGCTTCAGGTCGTCGTCCTAATCGCCTTGTCGGCCCTGCGTGGCGCGTCCTTCCACGTGACTGCGAGCGGCATCGCCTGGTTCGCCGGCGCGGCGCTGTTGTTCATCGTGTTCATGTACGGAGTGGCTGAGACGCTCGCGGCCCGCGTATCGAAGCAGGAGGAGTACATCGGGGCGACCCCCGTCGTGGCGATCCTGCCGTTCTTCTTCGCCGGTGCGCTGTACCCCATCTCGGCGATGCCGGGCGCGCTGACGGCAATCGCGAAGGTCCTTCCCCTGACGCACGCGCTGGCGCTGATGCGCTACGCGCTCGTAGACCCCTCCGGCAAGGGCCTGCACGACATCTGGGGGATGCACAACGTCACGGTCGAGGCTTGGCTGAGCCTGGCGGTAGTCGCCGCGTTCGCGGCCGCGCTCACCGTGATCTCGATCCGGGTGTTCTCGCGCTCGGCGGTTCGCTGAGCGGTCCCGTGGAGCGGGCTGGGCGCGATTCCGCGCCCAGCCCGCCTCGTAACATCCACCGCCGTGCTCCTCTACAACAACGCGGTATCGGGCAACTGCTACAAGGTCCGGCTGCTCGCCGCGCATCGGGGGCTGAAGCTCGAGCTACGGGAGCTGGACGTGCTCGACCGCTCGAACCGGCCGGAGGTTCTCGGCGGCCTGAACCCGGCGCTCCGGGTCCCCGTGCTCGTCCTCGACGACGGCCGGGCGCTGCCCGAGTCCAACGCGATCATCTCCTACCTAGCGGAGGGGACGGAATACCTCCCGGAGGATCCGTTCGAGCGCGCCCAGGTGCTCCAATGGCTGTTCTTCGAGCAGTACTCGCACGAGCCGTACATCGCCATCGCCCGCTTCTGGGCCCTGTTCGGTGTGGAGGCGAGTGACGAGCAGCGAGCCGAGAAGGACCGGATGGGAAACCGCGCGCTCGCGGCGCTCAACGGCCACCTGGACGGCCGCGAGTTCGTGGTTGGCGATCGGTACTCGATCGCCGACATCGCGCTCTACGCCTATACCCACGTCGCCGCCGAGGGCGGATTCGATCTCGGCCCCTACACGGCGATCGTGCCCTGGCTGGAACGGGTCGCGGCCCAGCCAGGGCACATCAAGATCACCGACTGATCGCTATGCGGCGGGTGGTTCCGCCGGAGTCCGTGCGGGCGGCTCAGCCCGCGATGGGCGGCGCCGCCTGAACAGCCCGCGGCGGCGGCCGGTTTCTGCCGGGGCGGCATCTTCAGCCACCGCCGGCCCGGTCGCAGCCGGCGCCTCCGCGGCCAAGTGTGGCCGCGACACGAAGCGCCCCATCGCGAACGCCGCGAGCGCGGCGATCAGGACCCCTAGCCCAAAGAAGTAGCCGAGCTGCTCGACCGTCTGGCGGATGTGGCCGCCCATCGGCGCGCCGATCGGATTACCCGCGCGGTGCCAGAGGAGGCTCACGGACGTCCCGATCGCAAACCAGGCGCCCGCCACCAGCGCGAGCCAGCCGCCGAACACGCCGCTCGGTCGGTGCGCGCTCCTGAGCAGCATCAGGCCGCCAACCACCGCCAGGACGCCCGGCAGGATGTCCAGCCAAAGCCGATTGGTCGAGTAGTGCCAAGCGTGACCCGAGCCGAATCCGTAGTGGAAGTAGGGGCCGATGAACGGGATCAGTCCGCCCCAGACCCCTAGGGCGAGGATTACGAGAGCGCTGAAGGCTCCGGTGGTGCGTGGAAGCCGACGAGGCCCCACGGTTGCGGTGGATCTGTGCCTGGGTGTAGCGGTTGTGGTAGCCATAGCCATCAATAGCTACCCGCCCACGCGGGCCGGAAACGGTTCGTCCCCGGCGCGCAGAGGCGCGTGTCAGACTTCCAACCGTGCCACTCCCGCCCGGCCCCCGCGCACCATCGTCGGTCAACATGGTGCGCTTCGCGTCACGCCCCTTGGACGCCCTCGGGGCCTGGTATCGGCGCTTCGGCGAGCTGTTCACGATTCGCTTCCCGGTGTTCGGCACCGGCGTCTATGTCGCCAATCCGGATGCAATCCGGGAGCTCTTCACCGGCGATCAGTCCGACCTCCTGGCCGGGGACGCGAATTCGTTCATGGCCCCGGTGCTCGGCAGCCATTCGGTGCTGGTGCTCGACGGGGCGGAGCACTTGCGCCAGCGCAAGCTGCTGCTGCCGCCGTTTCAGGGATCGCGGGTCGACGCGTTTCGCGTCGTGATCCACGAGGTGGCCGAGCGTGAGATCGCCGGATGGCGGCCGGGAACCCGGCTCGTCCTGCGCGAGCGGATGCGGGCGTTGACTTTCGAAGTCATCTGTCGCGCTGTCTTCGGCGTGACCGAGCCGGCGCGAGTCGAGCGGCTGCGGAGGGCCCTCGGCGCGGTGATCGACCTGAGCCCAATCTTCATGCTGAGCCCGATCCTGCGCAAGGATCTCGGCCCGCTCAGCCCAGGGCGAATGTTCTTGCGCAAGCTCGAGGCCGCGGACGCGCTGCTGATTGAGGAGATCCGCCGCCGACGCGGCGCGCCCGACCTGGAGGACCGTTCCGACGTCCTGTCCCTCCTGCTGAGAGCCGTCGATGAGGATGGCCGCGCGATGACCGACTCCGAGCTCCGCGACGAGCTCATCACGATGCTCGGCGCGGGCCACGAAACGACCGCCACGGGGCTTGCCTTCGCCCTGGACCTGCTGCTGCACAATCCGGACAAGCTGTCGCGGCTGCGATCAGAGATCGAGGCCGACGAGGGGGATGCATATCTCGACGCCGTCGTGAAGGAATCGCTCCGGCTACGACCTGTGATCGATGCTGCGGAGCGGACGCTGACGAAGCCCAGACTCGTCGCGGGCTGGGAGCTGCCCGCCGGTGTCAAGGTCTACCCAGGGATCGCCGTCGTCCAGATGCGAGAGGACCTCTACCCCCAGGCGCGGCAGTTCACCCCGGAGCGGTTCCTCGACAAGCGCACCGAGTCCTACACGTGGCTTCCTTTCGGCGGCGGGATCCGCCGCTGCCTGGGTGCCGCGCTCGCTCACGCGGAGATGGCCGAGGTGCTCCGGGTCGTGGTTCCGGCGGTGGAGCTGCGGCCGGTACGCGACCAGCTCGACCCGGTCGTGCTGCGTGGAATCACCCTTTCGCCGCGGCGCGGCGTCGAGGTCGAGGTCTCCAGAGTCCGGGGCCTCAGTCCCGCTTCCGGCCGCGCACGAGCCGCTTCGGCAGCCTGACCGGCGAGAGCTCGTCGGCGACCAGGCCCACAAACAGCCGCGGCTCGGCCTTGGCGACGAGCTCGCGGAGCTCGTCCTGCTCGGCTGCGCTCAAGTGGCTGGGCCGCCCGCGCCCGATCCGGATCAGCTCTACGAGCCTTCGCCGCTCCTGGGGCTCCAGCTTCTCTATGTGCTCGCGCGCGATCATCACGATCTCTCCCGCCGCAAGGAGCTTGACGATCGGGATCGCCTTGAGCCCTGGGATACGGCGGGTGACCAGTTCGATGATGCGGCCTGCGTGCTTGTTCGGCATCGAGCCAGCGAGTGTACGAACGCTACGGTTTCGGCAGCATGGAAGTGCAAGACGCGATCCGGACCCGCCGGACCCACAAAGCATTCGCGCCTGATCCGCTCCCCCGTGAGCTGATCGACGAGCTGCTCGAGCTCGCGCGCTGGGCGCCGAACCACCACTTGTCAAATCCGTGGCGCTTCCGCGTACTCGGTCCCCAATCACTCGAAGCCCTCAAGCGCGCCGCCGGCCCCGAAGCGGCAGCCAAGCTCGATCGCGCGCCGACGCTTGTCGCAGCGAGCGCGAAGCGATCCGAGGACCCCGTTCAGGACGAAGAGGACCTGTGCGCGACGGCGTGCGCGACCTACGCCGTGCTGCTGGCAGCTCACGGCCGCGGCCTCGCCGGTTACTGGCGAACGCCCGATGTACTGCGCACTTCGGAGGGCCGCGCCGCACTCGGTATCGGAGACGATGAACGCTTCGTCGCACTCATCCACCTGGGCTGGCCGCGTCAGGAGAAGGAGCCGCCGGAGCGACTCCCGCGGCGCGACGTGGTGAACTACCTCGCCTGATGACGCGCGAGGCCCTGATCTGCGAGCCGCTTCGAACGCCCGTCGGGAGATTCGGCGGCGTGTTCCGGGAGATCCCCGCTGCGAAGCTCGCGTCGACCGTGATCGCCGCAGTGCTGGAGCGCACGGGCGTGCCGCCCGACGCAGTCGACGATGTGCTGCTCGGGCAGTGCTACCCGAATGGCGAGGCACCCGCACTGGGGCGGGTGGCCGGGCTAGACGCCGGCCTCCCGGTCGAGGTCCCCGGGCTTCAGCTAGACCGTCGGTGCGGATCGGGCCTTCAAGCGGTGATCGAGGCGAGCATGATGGTGCAGACCGGTGCCGCCGATCTGTTGCTCGCCGGCGGCGGCGAGAGCATGAGCCAGACCGAGCTCTACTCCACCTCGTTGCGCTGGGGCTCGAGGTCCGGCGGCGCGATGCTCGAGGACCGCCTCGTCCGTTCGCGCGTGACCGCCGGCGGGGTCAATCACCCAGTCCCGGGCGGCATGCTCGAGACAGCCGAAAACCTCCGGCGCGAGTATCGGATTCCGCGCGACGAGCAGGACGAGCTTGCGCTGCGCTCTCACAAGCGCGCCGTCGCGGCGCACGAGCGCGGCGCATTCGCCGAGGAGATCGTCCCCGTCACGGTCGAGGATCGCAAGGCCGGGGTGCGCGTCATCGACCGCGACGAGCACCCGCGCCCCGACACCACGCTCGAGAGTCTTGGCGCCCTGCGGGCGATCATGCGGCGCTCGGACGGCGACGCGACCGTCACCGCCGGCAACTCGAGCGGCCAGAACGACGGGGCCGCCGCATGCATCGTCACCCATCCAGATCGAGCCTCGGAGCTGGGGCTGAAGCCGCTGGCGCGGCTCGTCAGCTGGGCGGTGGCCGGCGTGCCGCCGCGCACGATGGGCATCGGCCCCGTGCCCGCCACGGAGAAGGCGCTCGCGCGGGCGGGACTGAGTCTCGACGACATGTCGCTGATCGAGCTTAATGAGGCGTTCGCCGCCCAGGTGCTCGCCGTGCTGCGTGAGTGGAACTTGCGCGACGGGCTCGAGCGGCTGAACGTCAACGGCTCTGGGATCTCGCTCGGGCACCCGGTCGGAGCCACCGGTGGGCGCATCCTGGCGACACTGCTGCGGGAGCTCGCGCGGCGCGAAGGCCGCTACGGGCTCGAGACGATGTGCATCGGCGGCGGGCAGGGGCTCGCGGCAGTGTTCGAGCGGGTCACCTAGATCACCAATGCCAGTCGCGACCGACCTCGACCTCCCACAGTTCGATCACACCGACCCGTCGCTGCGCGGCGGTCGCTACCGGGACGTGATGTCCTGCCTTCGCGGTTACGAAGACTGGCTCGCCGCGAGCCCGTTCGGGTTCATCGTGCTCGACCGCGAGTCCGGAGAGTTCTTCCTGCGCACCAAGGACGCGGTGTTCCCGGGTCTGACGATCGCCGAGCTGTTCAAGATCGAGGACGGGCCGCTACACGAGGAGATCGTCAAGAACATCATCAACGTCAACGGCGACGACCACCGCCGGCTTCGCAACCTGGTGAACCCGGCGCTCGCGCCGCGGGCGATCGATCGGTACCGGCCCGCGATGCGCCGCTTCCTCGAGCAGCTGCTCGCCGAGATACCCGGGGACGGTCGCTGCGAGTTCATCGCGGACTTCGCCAAGCCGTACCCGTCGCTTGTGATCGCCGAGGTGATGGGCGCGCCGCTGTCCGACGCGCCCCGCCTGCATCACTGGTCGAACTGGATCCAGCGCCAGTTCGACGCGACCAGCCTGATGACGGAGCGGCAGCTGATCGAGGAGGCGGTGGCCGAGTTCTATGCCTACGAGGACGAGCTGATCGCGGCGCGACGCTCTCGCCCGGGAGACGACCTGATCACCGATCTGATCCACGCCGAGGAGGAGGGCGACCACCAGGCCGGCGAAGTCGGCCGGGATCGTCTCACCGATGACGAGCTGCGGAACCTGATCCTGAACATCCTCGTCGGCGGCGTCGACACCAGCCAGAGCCAGCTCGCGCACGCGGTGAGACTGTTGGCCGACCATCCCGAGCAGTGGGATGCACTCCGGTCTGACCCCCACGGGCTCGCGCTCCAGGCGGTCGAGGAGGCGCTGCGATTCGAACCGATCACGCCGTTGACCGCGCGGATCACCACCGCCGAGATCGAGCACCGGGGCGTGACCTTCCCGCCGGGCACGATCGTGCTGGTCTCGGCCTGGCATGCAAACCGCGAGGACGTCGACCCCGATTCCTTCGACATCACCGCCGAGCGTCCCCGCGCGCGGGTGCTGACGTTCGGCGCCGGGATCCACTACTGCGTCGGAGCGAACTTGGCGCGCGCCGAGATGCAAGAAGCGCTCGCTTTCCTCGCCGAACGCGTTGTCTCCGTGCGACTCGACAGCGAGCCCGAGTTCGGCACGCCGTCAGGGATCTACGGGCTCGAGAGGCTGCCGCTCGTGCTCGAGCTCGAGCGATCAGGAGCGTAGCCGGCTACCGCCGACCCGCTACGCTGGTTGGGCACGTAGCCTTCGTCGGGGCCTCTCCCTCTCTCTGCCCAGCGGTGGTCTCCTCCCAGCAGAGACGGAGAACGGACCGCACATGTCGACCCCTGACGACAGGCTTGATGGAGGACCGCTGAACGCGGCGATCGCCAACGAGATCGGCAAGCTGATCGCCGACTTCACCGGCCGCGGAGCCACGAGGTCTCGCGCGTTCCTCTACCAGGACGTGGTCGTGTGCCTGCTTCAAGACGGCGCGACCAGAGCCGAAGTCAACCTGGCTGCGGCGGGCCGGGAGGAGCTGGTGCGCTTGCAGCGCGACGCTATACAGCGGGCGATGGAGCCCCAGCTCATCGCGGCAATCGAGCGGCTCACCGGACGTACCGTCCGCACCTTCCTCAGCGGCTCCAGCACGCTCGGCGAGGACTCGGTCGAGGTGTTCGTGCTCGAGCCCTCGCCGTCGATTCCGGTCCCCCTGGGGGATCGACTCCTGGACAGCCCGCGCTAGGCTGAGCTAGCGACAGGGTTGGCGGGGGCTTCCTGAGTCCGGCCGGCCAGGTCGCGTGCAGCGAAAACGACGGACGGTCGTGGCCTCGCGGGCCCGGCCGGACACGGAGTCGCAACAAAATGGAAGCATCGCAACAAGACCGTGAGCCCGGCCGCCTCGTCGGCGGGAGGTTGCTGTCAGCGATCTCGAATCGAATCGTTGCGATCCTCCGCGAGCACTACGGCCGCGGGCCGATGAAGGCGAAGACCTACGCGCTGGACGACATCATCGTCGTCGTGATGCGGGGCAGCGGCTTCACACCACTCGAGAGGACGATCATGGAAAGCGGCGAGCCCGACCGGATCGTCGACATGCGTCACGATTTCCAGCGAATGATGACCAAGCGCTTCACCGAGGCGATCGAGGAACTCATCGACCGCAAGGTGCTCGCATTTCTCTCCCAGGCGCACGTCGAGCCGGACCTCACCCTGGAGGTCTTCTTCGTGGACGCCCCGCTGGAGGGGTTCGGAGCGGTCGAAATCGTCGCGGTGGACTAGCCGCAGCGGCGGATTCTCCGAGTAGGCCCACGGGCAGGCGGGGTCGCTATAGAGCGTCGTCGCGATCATCGGATCCCCTCGTCCGGGCCGCCTGGGCGGTTGACGCCTCGATGATATGCGCCAGCCTACTTCCCGCATCGCGGTCCTCGCCGGACACCTCCGACGCCTGCCTGACCTCCGCCGAGGCGAATCCGGCGCGGTGCAGCGCGTCGCGGATCTCCTGCTCGTTGCCGAAGTGCAGGTACACGCGGCCGCGCACGAACACCGACAGCAGCAATCGGAAGGCGCGCACCTGGATGTTCTGGAGCTCGCCCATATGGATGTCCGAGATGTACACGCCCTGCCGGAAGCCGGCGAGAGTCGCCGCGAAACGGCGCCAGATCCCGTCCACCAGCGAGCGCTCGAGGTAGCCGAGCAGCCCTTCGGTGATGATCGCGAGGCCCTTCGACTGATCGAGACCCTCCGCGAGCTCGGCCAGGCTCCCGGGGCCATCGTCCTTCAGCGCATCGATCTCCTCGACGCGGTGGGCCTCGGACAGCGAACCGATCCGATCCAGCGCGGCGCGCTTTCGCCTCGCCATCGGGGGCAGGTCGGCCTCGACGTACGTGATCCGATCGCCGTAGCGATCGGTGAACCTGAGACCGCGCGGCGAGAACCCGCACGCGACCTCGATCACCTGCTGCACCCGCCCGTCCTCGATTGCACGCTCGAGCCGGGCGTCAATCGCCTTGTGCCGTGCGAGCAGATAGGACTCGAGCGTGCCGCCGCCCACGGCGCCGTTGAGAACCATCGGGAGGCGCAGCGACTCGAACAGCACCCGCCCTTCCAGCGTCTCGAGCCCGGGTGGGAGAGCCCGTTGCGCGCCCAGACGTAGCCCGTGTAGTGCGCCGTCGGGCTGATCGCCCTGAATCGCTCATCCGATCTGCTCCACGAGCCTGTCCAGCAAGGCTACCTGGGCCGGATTGAGCTTCTCTCGTGCCCTCTCCAACGTGAACCAGCCGGCCCGGTCGACCTCGGGAAACTCGCGCATCTCGCCCGAGCGCGGCGGCCACTCCACCTCGAACATGTTGCTGGCGAAAAAATCGGGTCGAGATCCCTCGAGCCCCCACGCGCGTACCAGCTTGCCGGACTTCTGGCGGATCTCGCCGAGATCGACCGGCTCTCCGTCCGGTGCGCCGCGACCGAGCTCCTCCTCGACTCCCGGTGTGCGGCCTTGAGAGGATCGTCGTTCGCTTCGTACTCGCCCTTCGGGATCGACCACGCGCCCTCGTCGCGGCGGGCCCAGAACGGCCCGCCCGGATGGACAAGCAGCACCTCGGGTCCCGCCGACCCCGCGGCGGTAAAGGAGGATGCCGGCGCTGCGGGTCACGCGCACACAATATGCGCGAGGGCCGGCGAGAACTCTAGCGCAACCGCAGTTCGTACTGCTGCATCGTCAGCGTCGGGCCCCACTCGTCGCTCTGGTGCTCCGATATGACGCGGAATCCGGCGCGCCGATAAATCGACGCGGCGGCCGTCAGCAGGCTGAAGGTCGAGCTCAAGCCGCTCGAGGTCCGAGGCCCGCGCCTCTGCGAGCAGCCCGGCGAACAGCGCGCGCCCGAGGCCGCGCCCGCGCAGCCCGGGCGAAAGCACAAACCAGCGGACCGCGCCGACCCCCTCTCTCTCGATGGTCAGGGCGAGTGAGCCGGCCAGCTCGCCCTCGCGCTCGACCAGCCAGACGGCGCCGGCACGCTCCGGCCAGCCGCGGGCGAGCGCCCGCTGTACTGCCCGCTCGACGTACGCCTGCGAGCGCTTGTCGAGCCCATACTCGGCGGCGTAGATCCGGTCGTGGAGGATCGGAATCGCTTCGGCGTCGCTTGGTCGCAGCTGGCGCCGAATGACGAAGTCCTGCATCAGCGCTCCGACCATCACGCGCCGACCGGGAGGAGTCGATGGTGCGACTTCATTCCGACCGAGTGTGCCGCGGACGATTGAGCTGCACAAGACGAAAATGAGAACTGATTAGACGCGAAATGAGATAAAACTTCCGTTTGCCATGGAACTGAGACAGCTCCGCTACTTCGAGTCGGTCGCCCGCCACCGTCACTTCACCCGGGCCGCCGAGGAGGTCCACATCGCGGAGTCGGCCCGTCCAGTCAGGTGCGACGGCTCGAGCAGGAGCTGGGCGTCGAGCTGCTGCGGCGCACCACCCGGTCGGTCGAGCCGACCGAGGCTGGCGAGCTGCGTCGCCGCCCGGGCCCGCACGGTTCTCGCCGAGACCGAAGCGCTGCGCGGCGAGATCGACGAGTTGCGGGGCCTCGTCCGCGGCCGGGTGACCGTCGGGGCCCTGCTGTTCGGAGGCAGCTCGACATTCCCGCGATCCTCGCCGAGTTCACGACTCGGTTCCCGGACGTCGAGGTCGGCGTGCGCGAGGGCACGGCGCAGCGAATGCTCGACATGCTGCATCAGGGAAGCGTCGATGTGTCGTTCGCGCTCGAGCCGGAGACACCGGAAGGGGTGGAGCGATCGCCTTTGTCCCACGAGGAGCTCGCGGCGGCGATGAGCCCACGTCATCCGCTGGCGGGCGATGGGCCCCTGAAGGTCTCGGCGCTCGCGGGACATCCGCTGATCGCGTTTCAGCCTGGCGCCACGACACGGCAGCTCGTCGATTCGGCGCTTTCCGCGGCGGGCGTCGAACCCCGGATCGCCGTCGAGGCCAACGACCTGGCGCTCGTGCGCTCGCTCGCCGCGCGCGGCCTGGGGGTCGCGATCCTGCCGCGGTCATTCGTGGAGCTCCCCAGGACCGCGGGTCTCGATTCGCCCGCTATCGCCGAGGCTGCGGATGGCGGTCGTGCTCTGGTGGCTGCGCGACCGGCGCCTGTCGCCGGCCGCGCGTGCGTTCGTGGACTTCGCGGCCGCTCACCGCGTGGCCTAGTTCAGGCCGCGAGCCGCTCTGACTCTTCCGCCAGCTCGGCGTCGGCCGGCACCGGCTCGATCGCGGGCTCGCGCGGCGCGCGCAGCTGCAGGGCCGCGAGCAGTGCGCCGGCGACGCAGAACCCCGCGCCGACCCTGAACGCCAGCCCGAACCCGTCCGTCAGCGCCTGGGGAGCGCTCACGCCGGGGCCGACGTGGACGAAGCCGTCGGCGAGCGTCGAGAGCACGGCGAGCCCGACCGCGCCGCCGAACAAACGGGACATGTTCAGCAGGCCCGATGCAAGGCCACTCTGAGTCTTCGGGACTCCCTCCGTCGCCGCGATCGTCGAGCCGACGAGGCCGAGTCCCATCCCGAGCCCCGACAGGATCCTGCCCGGAGCACGAGCCAGTAGCTCCCCCCGGGACGGACATCCGTGAACAGGAGCAGTCCGACGGCGGCGAGCGCCAGCCCGGCGGTGGCGACGCCCCGCACCCCGATGCGCGCGGATCAGCCGTGGTGCGAGCCAGGACCCGGAAAACACCGCCAGCGTGATCGGCAGGAACGACAGGCCGGCCTCGATTGCGTTGTCGCCGAGCACCTGCTGGAGGTACAGGGTGATGAAGAAGAACATCGAGAACAGCGCCGCGTACATCGAGAAGCACGACGCCGTTCGCGGCCCGGAGCTGCGAGAGCTTGAAGATCGAGAGCGGCACCAGGGGCGCCTCCGCCACTCGGGCCTCGACGATCGCGAACGCGGCGATCAAGAGCACCGCGGCCGCGAGCCAGCCAGCGAGACGCCCGGCGAGCCCCAGCCGACAGCGCGTTGTCCGCACGATTCCGTACGTCAGGCTAAACGACCCGCCGGTCACGAGCAGTGCCCCGGTGACGTCGAAGTGCCGCGGACCCCCGCGACGGAGATCGAACGGGATCACCCGCAACCCGTAGACGATCACGAAGCGCCGATCGGCGCGTTGATCGCGAAGATCGCCGGCCAGCCAAACACCTGCGTGAGGAAGCCGCCGAGGAGCGCGCCCGCCGATGCGCCGAGTCCGCCTAGGGCGGCCCACAGACCGAGTCCGCGGTTGCGCTCCGGCCCTTCAGGCAGCGCGGAGGTGATGATCGAGAGTGTCGTCGGCGAGACGATCGCGCCGCTGAATCCCTGCAGCGCCCGGGCGGCGATCAGCAGGTCCGGCGAGTTGGCGACCGCGACAAGAGCGAGGAGACCCACGAACAGTCCGGTGCCTCCCAGCAGGACCCGGCGCCGCCCGAGCAGGTCGGCCGAACGGGCGCCGAGCATCGAAAGCCGGCGAACGCGATCGTGTACGCGTTGACGACCCATTGCAGACCGGTCGTGGAGAAGTGCAGACCGGTTCGCATCGAGGGGAGGGCGATGTTGACGACCGACACGTCGAGGATGACCATGAACTGGGCCAGGCACACGACGAGCAGCAGGGCATTCGTTGAGGTGGCTTTTGTCGGTCGCATACCCTGTTCAACGACGCGGCGACGAAGGATGTGAGGTCCGGAGAGGCTTCTGAGCGCTGAAGTCACCGTGCTAGTGTGCAACCATGTTTATCCAGGTACAAGAGAGGGAGTTATCCTGGTACTGGACATGCCCCCCAGCGCTTTCGCCGATGATCGGCCAACGGGCGACGAACGCCGCAGATCGAGCTCGCGGACTTTCTCCGGCGCCGCCGCGAGAGCATCAAGCCCGAGGACATCGGCCTTCCGAACGGTGGCCGTCGCCGGACGCCCGGACTGCGCCGCGAGGAGGTCGCGCAGCTGTCCGGGGTCGGCACCACCTGGTACACGTGGCTCGAGCAGGGTCGCGACGTGCGCGCTTCGCTGGAGGTACTCGAGTCGATTTCGCGCGCGCTTACGCTCACCCCGGCTGAGCGCACTCACCTGTTGCTCCTCGGCCGTGGCGAGGACCCACCGCCCTGCAAGTCGCAGCGCGAGCGGGTCGCGCCGACGCTCCGCCGTCTGATTGACAACCTCGGCCCGAATCCCGCCTACCTCCTCGGGCGTCGGTGGGATTACCTGGCCTGGAATCGCGCTGCGTGCGTGATCCTCGGCGATCTCGACAGCGTTCCGCCGGGGCGGCGCAACCACGTCTGGCTGCACTTCATGGACCCTGCGCGGCGCGAGCTGTTCGCCGACTGGAAGCCCGCGACGCGCCTGTTGGTCGCGAAGTTCCGCGCGGACAGTGCGCACCACCTCGGCGATCCCGAGTTCGAGCAGCTGATCCACGCGCTCAGGCAATCGAGCCCGGAGTTCTGCAAGGAGTGGAAGCGCCACGAGGTGGCGCGCGCCGGCAACGCGCGGAAGGACATCCTCCACCCGGTTCTGGGCCCAATGGCGTTCGAGCACACGGTGCTTCACCCCGGCGAGGCGACCGATCAGCGACTGGTCCTCTACACGCCCTTGCCGGAGCACGACACGGCCGCGAAGCTCGCAGAGGTGATGGGCGAAGTCACCGAGGCGGCGCCGGTCGCGGTCTGACTCTCAGCGCGCGGCGGCGATCGCGCCGGCGGATCCGAGCGCGACCAAATCGCGATCGCAGCCGCTGCGAGAAACGGTCGCCGATTGCAGGCGGCCGCTGCCAACGTCGCGGGTCCAGATCGGCGCCGCAAATCGCGCAGCCGGCCGCGTAGGGCGTCACGCGCTCGCCGCACTGTGGGCAGTAACCGGGATGCATCGAGTCAGGATGGTTCGCGTCCGTTTGGAGCGGATAAACGGATCCGAAGGATCGCGCCTGAGCGCGGGCTTGCGGCGGGTTTCCTTCGGCACCTCTTCATCTGCTTTGACCTGACTCTGCCCCGGCGGTGTTGAACTAACGCCATGACCACGCACGCCCCCCACATCCCGACACAGACAGA
Organism: uncultured Solirubrobacterales bacterium; assembly: GCA_963705775.1. Classification (GTDB taxonomy): domain Bacteria; phylum Actinomycetota; class Thermoleophilia; order Solirubrobacterales; family Solirubrobacteraceae; genus Palsa-465. Next base: position 20,263 of record CAVPKT010000010.1, read on the forward strand.
GGATCAGCCGACGGGCCGGCTCAACGCGTCGCTCACAGAGCTGATCCTCGAGGCCCTTCCCCCTACTCGACCATCGCACGCGGATGCGAGCGATCTCACCCCACCTCGCGCCGCGCGGGCATTACGTCGAGCTCGAGGACGAAGAACAACGCCTCTACGTCCCGCTCGAGGACAAGATCACCCACATCGGGCGCGGGTTCACCGCCGACCTCCGTCTCGAGCAGGTCCACGTCTCAGTCAGTCACGCCATCCTCGTCCGCCACGGCCATCACGTCCGCGCGCTCGACAACCGCAGCTCGAACGGGACGTTCGTCAACGGGCGCCAGATCGTCGCCGCCAACCTGAACGACGGGGACATCCTGCGCGTCGGTCCAGTCGTGATGCGGTATGTCGTCGTGAGCTGAGCAGGCACCCGGGCGTGCCACCCCCTAGCTGACCGTCAGCTCCGGTCCTTCCTCGGTGACGTCGCGAGCGACAAGCCCGGCATACACGCCACCCCGCTCGAGCAGCTCCTCGTGTGTGCCCCGCTCGACGATTCGGCCGTGATCGAGAACGACGATCTGATCGGCGTCACGGACGGTCGACAACCGGTGCGCGATCGTGATCGTGGTCCGCCCTTCCGAGAGCCGCTCGAGCTCCGCCTGGATCGCCGCCTCGGTTTGAGTGTCCAGCGAGCTCGTGGCCTCGTCGAGGACCAGCACGGGCGGATTCCGGAGGATCGTGCGCGCGATCGCCATCCGCTGCTTCTCGCCCCCCGAGAAGCGGTACCCGCGCTCGCCGACGACCGTGTCGTACCCATCCGGCAGCGACGCGATCAGGTCGTGGATGTGAGCCGTTTTGGCCGCGTCCTCGATCTCCTCATCCGACGCATCCGGGCAGGCAAAGCGCAGGTTCTCGCGTACGCTCGCGTGGAACAGGTAGGTCTCCTGCGAGACGACTCCGACCGTCTGGGCGAGGGAGCGAAGCGAAGCGTCGCGCACGTCGACGCCGTCGATCGTCACCCGGCCCTCCTGCGGCTCGTACAGCCGCGCAACGAGGTAGCCGAGGGTCGTCTTGCCGGCACCGGTCTCGCCCACGATCGCCGCGCGTGTCCCGGCGGGGACCACGAGGTTTATGTCGCGGAGCGTCCAGCGGTCATCGGCATCGGCTTCGTATCGGAACGAGACGTTCTCGAAGCGCACCTCGCCGAGCAGTTCGTCCGTTCGCAGCTTGACCGGATGCTCGGCCTCGACGATGTCGATCGGCAGATCGAGGTACTCGAAGATGCGATCGAAAAGCGCCATCGAGGCCTCGACGTCCGCGCCCACTCCGAGCAGCTGCTGAATCGGGAATAGGAGCCGGGTCGAGAGCGTGCCGAACGCGACGGCCGTCCCAACCGAGATGTGCCCGAGGAAGCTCTGCCCGGCGAACCAGTAAACGAGCACGGGCTGGATCGCGAACGTCATCTGGATCGTCGACATCACCCATCGTCCGGCCATCCGAGAGCGCACCTCGAGGTCGGCGATGCCAGATGACTCGTTGGTGAATCGGTGCGCGAGATCGCTGCCGCGACCCATCGTCTTGCCAAGCAGGATCCCCGATACGGACAGGGACTCTGCGACGAGCGAGGACAGGTCGGCCAGCCGCCGCTGCTGCTCGCTCGTGATCCGCCGCCGCACGCGCCCGACGCGCCGCGTCAGATAGACGAAGACGGGCACGAAGATTAAGGAAATAACCGCGAGCTGCCAGCTGAGCAAGCACATCGCGACGATCGCCGCGATCACCGTAGTCGCGTTCTGGGCGATCGTGGTCGCCGTGTTGGTCACGACGTTGTCGAGGCCACCGATGTCATTGGCGATCCGCGACTGGACCTCGCCGGTCCGCGTGCGAGTGAAGAACGCAAGCGACATCCGCTGCAGGCGCTGGTAAACGGCGGAGCGCAGATCGTGCATCACCCGCTGCCCGATCGAGTTCGAGATGTACGTCTGCCAGACGCTGAACGCGCTGGTGGCGATCGTGATCCCGATCATCGCCAGGACGAGCTCGGTCAGCAGCGTCGTCTCGTGCCGGATGATCCCCTTGTTGAGCACATCCCGGAGCAGAAACGGGTTCAGCGCGCTGATGGCGGAGGAGAACACGATCAGCACGAGCACAGCGGTGAGCCTCGGGCGATACGGGGCGAACAGCCGCAGGATCCGCCCACGATCGCGCTCTCGGGTGGGATCCATCAGCTCTGGCGGCTTCTTGTCTCCGCCGCGCAGCGAGCGCGCCGCACCGGTGCCACCCGCGCCGTGCGCCCCCCAAAACCGCGTCCTGTAAAGCTCATCTCAATTCATGATGGCAGGGGCGACTCGCTCGCCATACTTGTTTCCCCCATGAGTGGAACTGAGTTCGGTCTGGCCCTGTCCGTGTTGCTCGCCTGCGCCGTCGAGGCGGTCGAGGCGCTTACGATCGTGCTCGCGGTCGGCACCACGCGGAGCTGGCGCTCGGCGTTCTACGGCGTCGGAGCCGCCGTGGTCGTCCTCGCTGCGATCGTGGGAGCGCTCGGCCCGGCGCTGACCTCGCTCCCACTGAACGCGCTTCGAGTCGCCGTCGGGGGCCTCCTGCTCGTGTTCGGACTCCAGTGGCTACGAAAGGCCGTGCTGCGTGCCGCCGGGCTCAAGGCACTTCACGACGAGGAGGCCACGTTTGCCGCCGAGACCGAGGCCGCTCGGAGCGCGGCGCCGCGAGCGGTCGCCGGCCTCGACGCGTACTCGTTCGTGGTTTCGTTCAAGGGGGTACTGCTCGAGGGCCTCGAGGTCGCGGTGATCGTGCTCACGTTCGGCGCGAACCAGCACGGATCGGGCTGGCCGCGGCGGCAGCGGGCTTGGCCGTGGCGCTGGTGGTGCTCGCCGGCGTCGCCGCTCGGGCGCCGCTCGCGCGCGTGCCCGAGAACACGTTGAAGTTCACCGTCGGCGTGATGCTGACCTCGTTCGGGACGTTCTGGGGTGCGGAGGGGGCGGGCGCTCACTGGCCCGGAGGCGACGCCGCCCTGCTCGCGATCATCCCCGGCCTGGCGGCAGCTTCGGTGGCGATGGTGTGGTGGTTGCGAGGCGCCCAGCGGGCCCGGCCCGCGGCGGAGGCGGCGTGACCGCGATTCGAAGAACATTCGAGGCTGTGTGGGATTTCATCGTCGGTGACGACTGGGTCACCGCAGCCGGCGTCGTCGTGGCGCTCGGCGCGACGGCGCTGATCGCCGGCGCCGGCGCCACCGCGTGGTGGGTGATGCCGGTGGCCGTGCTCGGGCTGCTCGGGCTGTCAGTGCGCCGCGCGCTGCGCTGAGCGCGCTCGATTCTGTCCAAGTGGCCATAGGCGGCCCCCCGGCGCGGAGGCAACATCGCTGGGCCATGTCTCAAGGCCCGAACGGCGGTGCGCCGCGCTCGACCGTCGCGGTGGTGCTCCCCGGCGGCGGGGCTCGAGGGGCCTATGAGATCGGGGCTCTGTCTGCGCTGCTTCCGGCCCTCGAGGCGCGCGGCGAGCGCGTCACGATCTGGTGCGGGACGAGCGTCGGCGCGATCAACGCGACGATGCTCGCCTCGCTCGCACATCTACCACCCACCGACCAGCTCGAGCGGGCAGAGCGCAACTGGCGAGGGATGCGAAAGCGCGATGTCATTTCATCAATCGTCGGACTCGGTGGCGTGCGAACAGTTACACGCGCGGTCGGCCACGCACTCGGGATACCCGGCGTCGGGCTCGCGAGCCTGCTCGACTCCGCGCCGCTTCAGTCGAGCCTCGACCGCTGGATCGATTGGCCCATGATGCGGAAGAACGTCCGCCGCGGCGTGGTCGATGCCGTGTGCGTGGTTGCGACCTCGTTTCGACCGGCGACCCGGTCGCGTTCGCCTCGAGCCGGCGTCACGTCCCCCAACGCCGGGACGACGAACTCCGCTACGTCGAAACCCAGCTCAGTGGTGACACGTTCGCGCGTCGGCCGCGATCCCGATCCTGTTCCCAACGGTGACGGTGACCACGCCGCGGAGCGCGCGCGGCCACTACCTCGACGGCGGCACACGGTTGAACAGCCCGATCAAGCCCGCCCTCCACTTCGGCGCCGACAAAGTGATCGTGGTCGGGCTTGAGCCGTTCGCCCCGGCTGTGGGACGGGCATCCACGACGAAGGGGCCTGGGATCGCCGACGTCGCCGCGAACATCCTCGACGGCCTGCTCGTCGACCAGGTCGCCTACGACCTGAGGAGGCTCGCCGCGATCAAGTCGTTCTTCGTCGAGGACATGAGCACCGGCACGCTCAATTCTCCTGGGCGTACCGGCTGGCCCGGGGCCATGCGCCCTACCGTCCGATCTCCTACGCGCTCGTCGCGCCTCGCCGCCGGGGAGCTATCGGACACCTGGCGGAAGCCGTCTTCGAGCGCCGCTACGGCGGCCTCCGCGGTCTGCGCGAGCTCGACTTCGTCGTGATATCGCGGGCGCTGGGGGGACGCACGCGATCGCGGGGCGAGCTGTTGTCGTTCCTGCTGTTCGATCCCGCGTTCATCGCCGCGTTGCTCGACATGGGGCGGCGCGACGCGATCCGCTGGCTCCGGCGACACCCAGGCTTCTGGTGCCGCGACGCGTCTCACGACTTGTCGATCGGTCCACTCGATCGCCGCCGGATCGCCGAGCAGCAGACCTTGGACGAGTTTCGCGGGCTTCACCGCGGGGCGCGGTGAGACCACGGCGGGTCGCGCGCACGGCGCAATCCTCCAACCGGGGCTGGAATCGACCCCCACATGGGCGGCATACTGCCGCCATGGACGACGGCTCCGAGCTGGACGTCGCGACTCCCGACGTGTCACCGGTCGCGCCTGCGGCGCCGACCCAAGGGCCGGTCGCGCGCACGATGCCGCAGCCCCGCCAGGGAACGAGCCCGTTTCCACCGATCGCCGACTACGGCTTTCTATCCGACTGCGAGACGGTGGCGCTGGTGGCGCCCAGCGGCAGCGTCGAGTGGATGTGCCTGCCGAGGGTCGACTCGCCCAGCGTATTCGGTGCGATGCTCGACCGTGACGCGGGATACTTCCGGCTCGGCCCCACGGGATCGGGGTGCCGGTCGTCGCGGCGCTACCTCCCGGGGACCATGGTGCTCGAGACGAGCTGGTGGAACCAAAGCGGGCTGGATCATCGTCCGCGACGCGCTGTTGATCGGCGGCTGGCACCACGAGCGACGAGCGCTCCCACACCCATCACGGCGCGCGCCCACCGACTATGACGCCGACCACGTGCTGCTGCGGACGGCGCGCTGCGTGAACGGCGAGGTTGAGGTGCTGCTCGAATGCGAGCCGGTGTTCGACTACGGGCGCAAGCCGGGCCGATGGGAGTACACGGACGGCGGTTATCACGAGGGGATGGCCCGAGCGCGAGGGGGGCGATGTCTTGCTGCGGCTGCGACGGATCTGCGGCTCGGGTTTCGAGGGCGCACGCGCGACCGCCCGCACACCGGATGAAGGAAGGGGAGCAGCTGTACTGCGCGCTGCAGCTGGTGCGAGCACGTCCGCCGCAGAGCTTCGAGGAGGCCTACCGGCGGCAAGTGTGGACCGCGCACCACTGGCAGCACTGGCTGGCGCGAGGTGACTTCCCCGACCATCCCTGGCGGCACGTACCTGCAGCGCAGCGCGCTGACGCTCAAGGGCCTCACGTATGCGCCACCGGTGCGCTGCTCGCGGCGGCGACGACGTCGCTTCCGGAGGCGCCCCACGGAGAGCGCAACTGGGACTACCGCTTCAGCTGGATCCGCGACTCAACATTCATGCTGTGGGCGCTGTACTCGCTCGGTTTCGACTGGGAGGCGAACGACTTCTTCTACTTCATCGCCGATGTCGCCTCCGGCGAGGATGACTCCAGGTGATGTACGGCCTGCGGCGGCGAACGCGAGCTCGCCGAGCAGGAGCTGGCCCACCTCCACGGATACGAGGGCGCGCGGCCGGTGCGGATCGGCAACGCCGCCTACAAGCAGCGCCAGCACGACGTCTGGGGCGCGCTGCTCGAGCGCCGTGCTACCTCCACACCCGCTCACGCGACTCGCTCGACGAACGCGTCTGGCCGATCCTCAAGCGCCAGGTCGAGGCGGCGATCGAGCACTGGCGCAAGCCCGACTGCGGGATCTGGGAGGTGCGCGGCGGACCGAAGCACTTCACCTCCTCGAAGATGTTCTGCTGGCTGGCCTGTGATCGCGGCGCGCGGCTGGCGGCGATTCGTGGCGACTCCCAGTACGAGACGCGGTGGCGTGAGGCGGCGGACGGAGATCCACGCCGACATCTGCGAGAACGGCACGGACGAGCGCGGTGTGTTCGTCCAGCACTACGAAACCGATGCGCTGGACGCCTCGTCCTGCTGATGCCGCTGCTGCAGTTCCTGCCGCCCGACGACGAGCGAATGCGCCGCGACCGTGTTCGCCATCGCCGATGAGCTGACCGAGCACGGCCTGGTCTTGCGCTACCGGACCGAGGAGACCGACGACGGTCTCCGGGGCAGAGGGGACATTCATGATCTGCTCGTTCTGGCTCGTCTCAGCGCTGTGCGAGATCGGCGAGATGGAGCGCGCCCGGGATCGCTGTGCGAGCGGGTGCTCGGCTCACGCCAGCTCGCTTGGCCTGTACGCCGAGGAGCTCGATCCCCGGAGCGGCCGCCACCTCGGGAACTTCCCGCAGGCGTTCACGCACCTGGCGCTCATCAACGCGGTCATGCACGTGATCGGCGCCGAGGACCAGATCGAGCGCGACCAGAGTCCGTGGATGTATGGCTGAGGCCGACTACGCGGCCAGATCGCTGAGGTCTCGGGACGGGACCGGCGTCGGCACCAGCTCGAGCGGCGGTGTGTTCGCAGCGAGCGATCTCCGCAGTCGGGCGAATCCGTAGGTTTCGCCCAGCGTAGGTACCCAGAGCGCGATCGCGTGGTAGAGCACGACGGCCGCGGCCGTCGGCGCTGCTGGAAGGCCGTAGAGCAGCAGTGCTCCGAGCAGGCCGCCTTCCAGCACGCCGACGCCGCCGGGGACCGGAAGCAGGTTCGCGAGATAGCCGATCTGGTAGCCGAGCACCAGCGCGACGATCGGGGCGTGGACCCCGACGGCTCGCAGGCACGTCCACAGCACGCCGATGTCGAACACCAGGTAGCCAACGGTCCCGATCAGCCGCCAGTTCGGCGTGAACGCCACCGACTCGCTGTCTCTAACCCAGCTCGCGAAGCGTGCGAGGCCGGCTCCCAGGCGCTCGTGCCGATGAGGCTTCTCGGGACGGATCAACCAGGGGAGCGACATGAAGAACGCGAGTCCGCCGAACGCGACCACCGCGGGAATCAGCCCGTAGATGAGCCGGTTGTGGATATGGCCCAAGCCCGAAAGCACCCCGAGCGCGGCCAGGCCCAGCACGGTCGCGTTGACGGCACTCGTGACCAGGAAGATGACCGCGGAGCGGTTGGCGATCCGGGACCAGGCAACGCCCCACGCGCGCATCGCCCACGCACCAACCGCGAGACCTCCGGCGCCCCCGACCGGAACGACGGCCCCGAACGCCATCTCGGCCCATGCGAGCCGCCGGACGTCACGCCCGGGGGCGCGCGGAAGCACCAGCCGCATCGTGGCGACGTAGCCGAGGCACGACGCGACCTCGAGGCCGACGGCGAGCACGAGCCACCAGATGCTCGCGTTCGACGCGCGGTCGATCACCTGCCGGAGATCGGGAACTGCGAGCCCGATGCCAAGCAGCATCACCAGGAGGCCGGCCGTCCAGATCAGGCCATTACGAAGGCGGCGAGCATCGCGCTGTGCACCCGTTCGATTCCCGTCGCCGTTCGTTGACTGCTCCACGAAAACGATCCTCCAAAAAAGGATGCTCTTGAAGGGGACGATGCCCTGCGCCAACGATCATACCACTTGACCGTGCGGTGTGCAAAGTATTGAGCAGTCAAGTATCCACCGGAGCGGGACGTCCAAAGCCGCCGCGCGGCGGCCTTGCCCGGCGCCCCGGCGCCCCGCCGGTGCTCGGTCCGGGAGCTCAGCCGAGACGAATCGGCAGCGTCTTCAGCTGGTTGATGAACGCCGACTCGGCGTAGATCGGCGTTCCCGCCAGCTCCATGTTTGGATAGCGCGCGAGCGTTTCCTCGAACAGGATGTTGAGCTCGAGCCGGGCGAGCGCCGCGCCGAGACAGAAGTGCCGCCCGCCGGCGCCAAACGCCTGGTGCTCGGGATTGCGCGTGACGTCGAAGCGCTCGGGGTCTGCGTAGTGCGTCTCGTCCCGGTTAGACGACACGTACCACATCAGGAGCTTGTCACCCTGCCGGATCTTCGTGCCGGCGAGCTCTGTGTCCGTCGTTGCGGTGCGAGCGAAGTGGGCGAACGCCGGGAACATCCGCAGCGACTCCTCGACCGCGGACGGGATCAGGGACGGATCGTCGACGAGCAGCCGGCGCTGTTCGGGGTGCTCCATCAGCGCGCGCATGCCGCTGCAGTAGGTCGCCTTGGTCGAGTCGTTGCCGGCGGCGACCAGCAGGAAGAAGCCCATCACGATCTCGTGCTCCTCGAGCTTCTGCCCGTCGATCTCGGCGTGCACGAGCAAGGATGTGAGGTCGTCGTCGGATGCTCGCGACGCTGCGCGATCAGCGCCTGGCAGCGTGCGAACAGCTCTGGGATGTCCTTGCTCAGCAGCCCCTCGGGACCGTCGGGATTCAGGTCGGGATCGCTCGCGCCGAGCATGGAGTTCATCAGCGTCGCCCACGCCTCGTCCTCCTCGGGTCGCGTGCCCATGAAGCTCCCGATCACGCGGGCGACCGCAGGCTGGGCGACCTCGGTCACGAGATCGCAGGTGTCCCGCCCCTCCATGCGATCGAGGACGTCCTTGACGATCTGCCGGATCCGCGGCTCGTGCGCGGCGATCCGCTTGGGTGTGAACCCTGCCTGGAACAGCTTCTTGAGCCTGTCGTGCTTGGGCGGGTCCATGCCGATGAACATCGCCTGGCTCAGCTCGAGCGGGAACACGCTCATCACGGCGACGACCCCTCCGATTTCAGACGAGTACGTCTTCCAGTCCCGGCTGATCGTGTGGATGTCCTCCCCGCGCGTCACCGACCAAAAGCCCTTCTCCGCCGGGAACTCGGTCACGCCGCCGCTCCAATGGACGGGACATTCCGAGCGCATGCGGCCGAACAGCTCGTGCGGCGGCCCGTCGACCCAGAGGGGCCGCTCGATCATCCAGACGCCGTCGAGGTCCTCGGCGATCTGCCGGCCGCCGGGCACAGGCGCACCGCCCGCCGCTGGGCTGCTCGGGTCAGGCGAGGGCGCCCCCGCCGCTCCAAGATCGCTGGTCGTCGACACCCACGCCTCCTCGATCGCTCCGCTGAGACGCGGATCCTACTCCGCCCCTGGTTGGCTGGCCAGCATAGGTCCCTACACCCGCTCGGGCTGCTCCGTCGTGAGCGGGGCGTGCTCGCCGCGGGCGGTCTCGAGCGCCCGGTCGAGTCCTGGCCGTGCGCCGCTCGACGATCCGCTGGGCGAGCATCCGCACCGGCAGCACGCCCGCGACCCACCCCGGCGCCACCACCCGCCGCGAGCGCCTGGCGATCCCGCGCTCGATCGCATTGATCCCGACCTTGAGCGGCGCGACCCGCGAGAACTTGGAGAACTTGATCTGCTTGGCCGCCTCGGTTCCGAAGCCGCGGGAGGTCATGTCGGTGTCGAGCTCGGCGAAGTACGCGACGCCGACCCGCGCCCCCGAGGAGCGCAGCTCGATCCGGAACGCGTCCGCGAGCGCCTCGACGCCGGCCTTCGATGCGCTGTAAGCCGCCAGCAGGGGCGGATGGACGGCCGCCGCGAGCGATGAGACCGCGAGCGCGTAGCCGCGGTCATGCGAGATGTGCGGCCCGGCCGCGCGGAGCGTGTAGTACACGCCGAGCAGGTTGACTTCGATTGTGCGTTCGAACATCCTCGGGTCGCCGCCGACGAGCGGCAGCTGCACACCGACGCCGGCATTGGCCATCACAACGTCGAGTCCGCCGAGCGCCTCGACGGCGCCCTCCACGGCCGCGTCCACCTGCTCCCGGTCGCGGACGTCGCACACGATCGCACGGGCGTTCCCGCAGTCGCGCGCGACCTCGGCGAGCAGGTCCGGCTCGAGTCCCGCGAGCGCAACCCGTGCGCCCCGGGAATACAAGCGGCGAGCGGTTGCGGCGCCGATCCCGCGCGCCGCGCCCGTGATGAGCACCCGTCTTCCAGACAGGGCCTCGGTCATCGCTCTGGCTGCACCCGCAGCGCGTTCAGGGTCATCGCGAGCATCTCGTATTGGCCGGTCAACATGCACAGCTCTATCAGTTCGACGTCCGATAACGCGGCGCGCAGGCCCGCCCACAGCTCATCGGAGATGTTGCGCGTTGCATGCAGCTCGTCGACGGCGCGGAGCAGTAGCACCTGGCGGGCCGACCAGCCGCCGGCATCGGCGCCCGAGCGCACGCGGGCCACGTCATCGGCCGATAGTCCGACGCGCTGGCCGATGCGCTCGTGGTGGCGCCATTCGTACTCCGATCCACAGAGATGTGCGACGCGCAGGATCACGAGCTCCGTGTCCCGTCGCGGGAGGCGCCCACGCGGCATCAGCCGCCCCGCGAAGAACAGCCACGGTAGGAACAGCCGGCGATGGCGCGCAAGCGTGGTGAACACGTTCGGCGGCCCGGTCCCGAGCGCGCGGCCGGCCATCTTCGCGATCACGGTCGCGACCGGGCCGATGTCGCGGGCGCTGCCGGGAGGTATGCGGGGCTGTGGGCTCAACGGCGTGAGATTCCCACATGCGCCGAGTAGACGGTCGTTCCGGTCGGGGGGCCGTCGAGCGGATACTCCTGCACGGTGTCGGACGGACCGAGCGGGACCGCGATCGTGAGCCTCCCGTAACGCCCCGCGCGCTCGGTCAGCGTGGTCGCCCCGGTCGTGACCCTGTAACGGCGCCCGGGGCGGTAGAGCGGGGCCGTCTTCACGACCGCGGTGCCGCTGCCCTCGAGCGTGAACCCGCCACGGCCCGCGTCCTTCAGGGTGCTGCAACTCCTTGACCTTCCGGTCGATCGCCACCTGCCATCCGAACACCGTGTAGCTCGGGTCCGCGCTCATGTAGGTGATCGTGACGGGCGCCGGCAGCGGATGCTTGAAGTCGGCCATGACCGCCCCGATCGACCATTGCAGGTCGCGCGCCCAGTACGGCCAGGTGTGGGTGCCGTTGCCGTAGTAGTCGTAGAAGCTCGGGATCCCGAGCGCCTGCAGTCGCTGGTGGAAATCGACGTTCAGCTGGTAAACGCCGGCTTCGATCGCGTCGCCACCGACGTTCAGCCCGGAGGGGTCGAGTGGGCCAGCCTGGCCGTTGCCGAAGTACATCAACAGGTTCATCCCGCGGAGGTTGTTTGCAAGCGTCGCGGGGTCGTGTCCCGCCCAGTTGATCTCCTGAGTGAGCCGGTCGCCAAATATCGAGTTCGGCGAGACGAGGTCGAGGAAGGTCTCCGTCGCGTTGACGATCGGGGTGACGAGCAACTGGGCCTGGGGGTCGTACGCGGTATCCGGAGCGCCCGAGAATGCGAGCGCGGTCTCGAACACGTCCGGGTGGCGCGCCGCGTAGCTCATCGAGCAGAACCCGCCTTGCGAGAGGCCCGCGATCGCGCGGCCTGCGCGGGAGCTGATCGTCCTGAGGTTGGAGTCGACCCACGGGATCAGTTGATCGATGTGGAACGTCTCCCACTCCGGCTTGCCGTACGCGCCGCCGTTGTACCAATCCGTGCACCAGCCGCCCCCGTTGTCGTTCAGCGCGATGTCCGGCATCACCACGATCAGTCCACGGCCGGCGGTCGTCTGCTCGGCGGCGCCCGATGTGGTCCAATCGGCCGCGCCGCCGCTCGTGCCGTGCAGCAGGTAGAGAACCGGATAGCGACGGTGGCGGTGGGTGGCGTACCCAGCCGGCAGCAGGATGCGGACGTTGGCGGGCCCGGGCAGCGCGGTGGTCGAGACGCTCAACGAAAGCAACCGCGAGTCGCGAGTGTGCTCAGAGACGACGTGGACGGCGCCTGCGTCGCGCAGAACCGGTGTGTGTGGGGTAGCCGCCGACGCCGTGGTCGCGCTCGCCGCCGCCGCGCTGGCGATCGCGGCCAGTGCGCCCGCGAGACGCCTCATGCGGCCGACGCCGCCACCTGGCGCACCAACCCTACGATCGGCTCGCGAAGCCCCGGCAGCTCGTCGAACCGGCCGCGCCCAACGCGGACCGTGACCATCGAGCTGAGCGCCGCGACCAGCGCTTCACATGCGAATCGGCCGGGCGAGCCGGCATCGGACGCGTCGAAGATCTCGGCGACCAGGTCAACGAACCGCTGCTGGAGCTCGATCCGCCGGCCGGTGGCCGTGGGACCGGCGCCGTAGGCATCGATCAGGAACGCCTTCGTGAACGCAGGCTCCGCCGCGAGCGTATTCAAGTACGCGTTCAGCATCAGGTCCAGTCGCTCGATCGGGTCGCCCGCGGCATGCGCCAGCACCGAGCTGAGGATCCGCAGCAGCGTTCTGGCGCCCTCGTCGAGCGCCGCCATAAAGCACGCCTCCTTGTCGGCGAAGTGCTCATAGAAGGTCTCTCGCGAGACTCCGGCGCGCGAGATTACATCGGCGACGGTGACCCGCGCAAATCCTTTCTCCGCCACGGCATCGGCGATCGCCCGGAGCATCCGCTCGCGCTGGGAGGCGAGCACCTGTTCCCGTGGAAGGTGGTGCCGCCCGCGCGGAAGTTGTCTGACACGACCCGCCGCCATGGCCGGAGTATAGAGAACACGCTTGTTCGCAAATGGTCTCCCAGAACACCATTACCTCCCAGGTAATCGACGGGACTCGCTCTCGCTGGGACCTTGCCGGCATGACAACAGAAACCCTCACGCATCCCACCAAGCCCTCGCCGCTGACGCGCGTGCGCGCTAGCCGCTGGGCCCCATTGCCGATCGTGCTGGCCGGCACGTTCATGGTCGTCCTGGACTTCTTCATCGTCAATGTCGCACTGCCGTCGATCCAGTCGAGCCTGCAGACCTCGAGCGGTGCGCTCGAGTGGGTCGCGGCCGGCTATGGCCTCACGTCGGCCGTGTTCCTGATCACAGCGGGCCGACTCGGCGACCGCTATGGCCGCCGCCGTGTGTTCGCGGCCGGCCTGGCTCTGTTCACCGTCAGCTCCGCTGCGTGCGGCGCGGCCGGGAGCCCAGAGGTGCTGATCTGTGGCCGGCTCGTGCAAGGGCTCGCCGGCGCGCTGCTGATGCCCAACGTGCTTTCGATCCTCGGTGTCGCGTACACCGGCGAAGACCGGCCGCGGGCGCTGTCCGCGTACGCGATGGTGATGGGGCTCGCCGCCGCGGGCGGCCAGCTGATCGGAGGCGTGCTGGTGCAGGCGAACATCGCCGGACTCGGCTGGCGGACCTGCTTTCTGATCAACGTCCCGATCGGGTTGCTGGCGCTGGCCCTGACCCCGCGCGTCGTGCCCGAGTCACGCGCGGAGGGCGCAAGCCGCGTCGACCTCGTCGGGACCGCGATGGTCACCGCGGGATTGACGGCGATCGTGCTGCCGCTGGTCGAAGGCCGCCAGCACGGCTGGCCGCTGTGGACGTGGCTGTCGCTCGGCGCCGCGCCGATGATTCTCGGCGCGTTCGTCGCCCATCAGCGCCGGCTGACGCGTCGGGGCGGGGCACCGCTGCTCGATCTGAGCCTGTTCTCCGAGCGGACATTCAGCGCGCGGGCTGCTGGCCCAGGTGGTGTTCTGGTGCGGACAGGCCTCGTTCTTCCTCGTGCTCGCGCTCTATCTCCAGCAGGGCCGGGGCTTGAGCGCGCTCCACTCCGGGCTCGTGTTCACGATCCTCGCCGCCACCTACCTGGGGGCGTCGATGGGAGCGCCGGCACTTGCCGAGCGCTACGGACGCCGGGTCCTTGGCATCGGCGCGCTGGTGCTCGCAACGGGCCACGGAGTGTTGCTCGCAGCTGTCGCGGCGGTCGGCGTGGGCGGCTCGATCGCGGCGCTGGTTCCAGGGCTGATGTTGATCGGGGCGGGCATGGGTCTCGGGATCGCGCCCCTTGCCACGATCATCCTCTCGGGGATGAAGCCCCAACAGGCAGGCGCCGCTTCCGGCGCGCTGTCGACGATGCAGCAGCTCGGCAACGCCCTGGGCGTCGCGGTGATCGGCGTGATCTTCTTCGGCGCACTTCACTCCGGTTTCGCGGACGCGTTCGAGCTCAGCCTCGCGGCGCTGGCCGTGATCCTCGTGTCGGTCGCTGCCCTGACCCGGTTGCTGCCCGCGCCGAGGAGCGCGTCATGAGCGCGACTACGCTTGCGGCAATGCATTCAAATCGCGTCGGATCACTGTTGCGGGATTGGCGGCTTCGCCGCCGGCTCAGCCAGATGGACCTCGCGCTCGAGGCTGGGATCTCGACGAGGCACCTCAGCTTCGTCGAGACCGGCCGGTCGAAGCCGAGCCAGGAGATGTTGCTGAGGCTCGCAGAGCGGCTCGCCGTGCCGCTCCGCGAGCGCAACAAGCTGCTGCTCGCCGCGGGGTACGCGCCGCAGTACTCCGAGCTGCCACTGGACGATCCTTCGATGGCACCGGTCCGCGATGCGGTCGGGCGGGTGCTGCAGGGACACGAGCCGTACCCGGCGATTGCCGTCGACGCGGGCTGGAACCTGGTCGCATCCAACGCCGCGCTTGGGGTCTTGATCGAAGGCGCCTCGGAGGAGCTGCTCCAGCCGCCGGTCAACTGCATCCGCCTCGCGCTCCACCCGAATGGGATCGCGCCGCGGATCACCAACCTCGGCGAGTGGCGCGCGCATCTCCTTCACCGGCTCGAGCGCCAGCTCACGCTGTCAGGCGATTCGCGGCTGCGCGAGCTGATGGAGGAGCTGGCCTCATATCCGGGCGGAGAGCTCGATCACACCTCCGATCACGATCCCGCCGGTGAGGTGATGGTCGAGTTGAAGCTCGCTGCCGCGGACGGCAACGAGCTTCGCTTCTTCAGCACGGTGACCACCTTCGGCACCGCGCTCGACATCACGATGTCCGAGCTGTCGATCGAGGCGTTCTTCCCCGCGGACGAGGTCACCGCCGAGGCACTGAGGGACGAGCTGGCGGTCGGCTAATGGTGCACTAGACCGGTTCCGGCACCGCCTCCCCGAGGGCGCGCCCGCGGAGCCCCATGCCGGCGACCGCCCCACACAGTGACAGTGCCGCCGACACCGCGATCGCGGGGCCGAACCCGGAGCTGAACGCATCGGGCGACACGTAGCTGCCGGCGCCCGTGAACACTGCGACCGCGATCGCCAGGCCAAGCGCGCCTCCGAGCTGACGAGCCATCGAGAACGTGCCCGAGGCATTGCCGATCTGCTCGAGCTCGACTCCGCTGACGACCGCGTTCTGTGCCGGCGGAATCGCAGTCGAGATCCCGACTCCGGCGAGGATCAGGGGTGCGACCAGATGTGAGTAGGGCAGCCCGCTACGAGCCTCGAGCGCCACCCACGCAAATCCGGCAGCCTGCATCAGCATGCCCGCGACCACCAGCGGCCGCTCGCCGACCTTGTCGGTCAGCGCGCCCGCGAGCGGTGACACGAGCATCACCGTGCCGGTCCACGGGATCAGGTCCAGGCCGGCACGCAACGGAGACAAGCCGAGCACCGTCTGCAGGAACTGGGCCATGAAGAACACCGCGCTGAAAAGGCCGGCGAACATCATCAGGCTGACGACGTTTCCGGCCGCGAATGACCGGGACCGAAACAACCCGAGCGGCAGCATCGGCTCGCGCGCGCGGAGCTCCCAGAGCACGAATCCGACCGCCAAAAGCGTGCCGCCCGCGAGCGTCGAGACGACCTCGGCGCTCCCCCACCCGGCCGTGTTGCCACGGACGAGCGCCCACACGATGCCGAGCGCGGCGCCGGTGACAAGCGTCAGCCCCCGCAGGTCCAGCGACACGCGCGGGCCGCGGCTCTCATCGATCCGCGCGAGCACGAACGGGATCGCGGCAAGGCCGATGGGGACGTTCAGCCAGAAGATCCACTGCCAGGCGAGTCCCTGCGTGACCGCGCCGCCGACGACCGGTCCCGCGACCACGGCGAGTCCCGTGATCGCCCCATAGATCCCGAGCGCGGAACCCCGCCGCTCCGGCGGAAACGCTGCACTCAAGAGCGCCAGCGACACCGGCGCGACGATCGCTGCACCGGCGCCCTGGACGGCCCGGGCAGCGATCAGCCAACCGACGTCGGGCGACAGCGCGCAGGCTGCGGACGCAGCCGAGAACAGCACCAGGCCGGCCACGAATAACCTGCGCCGGCCAAGCCGGTCACCGAGCACGGAGCCGGTCATCAACAGAACCGCGAAGCTCAGACCGTAGGCGTTGACGGTCCACTCGAGCTGGTTGATCGAGGCATGCAGGTGCACGCGCATCGTCGACAGCGCGGTCGAGACCACGGTCACATCGAGCGCGACCATCAGTGAAGCGACCGCCGTCACCGCGAGCACCCATCTCTGTTTGGAAGTCATGTCTATCTCCTCGTGGGGCGTTTTCCACTGCAGACGTGCAGACACGCCACGGGGGGACAATTGACCGATGAATTTCGAGCACGAGCGGTGTCTAAAGGAGAGATGACCCAGGCCACGATCAGCCGTGCCCGTGCCGGGGACGAGGAGGCGTTCCGCGAGCTGACCGATCCCTACCGGCGAGAACTGCAGGTCCATTGCTACCGGATCCTCGGCTCCAGTCAGGACGCGGAGGACATGCTCCAGGAGACACTGTTGGCCGCATGGAGAGGACTTGACAATTTCGAGGAGCGCGCCTCGCTGCGCTCCTGGCTGTACAGGATCGCAACCAACCGCTGCCTGAACGCGCTGCGCGACCCCGAGCGCCGGACGCTGCAGGCTCGGGGCGACCTGCCGGTACCGACGCGTATGGGCGAGCCCCTGTGGCTCGAGCCGTACCCGGACACGCTGCTCGAGGGGATCGCGGACACGGCTCCTGGTCCGGACGCGCGCTACGAGGCCAAGGAGGCGATCGCGCTGTCGTTCGTCGCGGGACTCCAGCACCTGCCGCCGCGCCAGCGCGCCGTGCTCGTGCTTCGCGACGTGCTGGGCTTCGCCGCCGCCGAGGTGGCCGAGATGCTCGAGACCAGCGAGGCGTCCGTCAACAGCGCGCTCCAGCGGGCGCGCGCAACGCTCGAAGGCCGCATCCCGGTGAACCGGGAGCGAGCCCCGCTCCCGCGCTCCAAGCACGAGCGTGAGCTGCTGGCCCGGTTCGCCGACGCGTTCGAGAGCGCGGACATCGACGGAATCGTCGCGCTGCTCACCGATGACGCACTGCTCACGATGCCGCCGCAGCCGGGCGAGTACGAGGGGCAAGTGGCGATCGGCGAGTTCCTCGCCAATCGATTCGCCACGCACCCCGGGCGCCGCGTGCGCTGCGTATGGACGAGAGCCAATGGCCAGCCGGCCTTCGGCCACTACATCGAGGATGCACAGGCGCCGATCTGCCGTTACACGGGAGTGGTGGTGCTGACGCTTGCGGGTGACCGGGTCACCGAGCTGACCCGCTTCGGCGACACCGCGATCCTGCCGCTGTTCGGCTTGCCGCGGACCCTGCCCGAGTAGCGCTGCTCAGCGGCGGCGGACGCTCGGCTCAAGCGCCGGGTTCTGCCACCCGCCGTCGGCGGGGTTCATGTTCGTTCCCGGCGGGACGATGTCGTCGATCCTGTCGAGCAGCTCGTCCGACAGCTCGACGTCGGCGCGCTGCGAGCTGCGACTCGAGGTGCTCCATCGTGCGGGGGCCGATAATCGCCGCGGTCACCGCCGGGTGGCGGATCACGAAGGCGATCGCCATCTCGATCAGCGTGATGCCGGCGTCGTCCGCCAGCTTCGCCAGCGCGTCGGCCGCTTCGAGCTTTCGCTGGTTGCCCGGCAGCGACATGTCATACCGACTCGGGATCCGATCCGCCCGCCTCGAGCTCGGGAGCTCGCGCCCCAGCCGATAGCTGCCAGTCAGCCAGCCGCCGGCGAGCGGGCTCCATGGGATCACGCCCATCCCGTACCGCTGCGCGGTCGGCAGCACGTCGTTTTCCACGCCACGAACGAGGATCGAGTACGGCGGTTGCTCGCACACGAACCGCTCGCGCCCGCGCTTCGCCGCAACCCACTGGGCCTCGACGATCTGCGAGGCAGGAAAGGTCGAGGAGCCGATGTAGCGCACCTTGCCGGCGTGGATCAGGTCGCTGAGCGCCCCGAGCGTCTCGTCGATGTCGGTGTCCTGCTCGGGGCGATGGATCTGGTAGAGGTCGATCCAGTCGGTCTTCAGCCGGCGGAGGCTGTTCTCCACCTCCCTGACGATCCAGCGGCGCGAGTTGCCGAACTCGTTCGGATCATCGCCCATGGTTCCGTGGACCTTGGTCGCGAGCACGACGTTGTCACGACGGCCGCCGGCGAGCGCCTTGCCGACGATCTCCTCGGATTCGCCGCGCGAATAGACGTCGGCCGTGTCGATGAAGTTGATCCCGGACTCGAGCGCGCGGTGGATGATCCGGATCGAGTCGTCGTGGTCGGTGTTACCCCAGTCGCCGAACATCATCGCACCGAGGCATAGCGGGCTGACCTTGACGCCCGTGCGACCGAGAGTGCGGAGCTCCATAGCCCCAAGTTAGCGCGCGCCCGCCCGCGGGATTGACGAGCCCTACGACTCGGGCGCGTCCAGCAGACTGAACCTGAGCGCCTGGAGCGGCTGCAGGTACACGCGCCAGCGGGTTTGGCACCGCTCGCAGGAGCATTCGACGGAAGGGTCGTAGCCGTCGTCGAACGCAGCGCTCCACTGCACCTCCTCGCTGCGCAGGCACAATGGGCAAGCGAGCGACGCGGTTACGAGCGCGTCAGGATCGTTTGCGCGGAACCGGGCTGTGTCTGCGAGCACAGGCATAGCCTTAGCATGCCCAGCTTGCGGCCCGGCTACAAACTTAACCCCCGGGTGGGGGGCGCGGGCGGCCACCTCGCCGAGACGGCCGCCCGCGACGGCCCTAGAGTCCGGGCAGGACCCGCGTCCCTTCGATCTGAACGGCGCCGAGCGCGCCGGGGTCGAGCCCCAACAGGCGCAGAATCGTCGGGGCGATCTGCGTGGTCTCGACCCACCGGCCGGAGGACTCCCGGCTGACGCCCGGGCCGTCCACCAGGATCGGGACGTCCCGGTCGGCCGGGTTGTTACCGCCATGCTCCGCGATCTTGCCGTGGCCGCCGGTGTAGACGACGCCGACCTGCACGGTGCCCCAGACATCGGGGTGGCGCGGGTCCGAGACGGGCACGCCGAAGAAGTCCGCCGCGTCCTGGCCCGCATAGATCTTCGCCAAGCCCGAGTGGTGGAGGGTTCGCGTGCCGCCGCTCGCGGTGTTGCCGGTCGCGTCATGCGTCCACAGGTAGTTCTTGACGAAGTCGGCCGCCTCCTGCGTCTTGGGGGCCACGTAACTCTGCCACGCATCGTCATCCGTGCCAGCGACGATCAGCTTGCCGGCACCCGGGTGAGCGGCGGCCCACGCCGCGTTGATGTTGTCGATGATCGGGCCGTCGTCGATCCGCGTCAGCTGGTTTGGATCTTGCGGTGACTGGCCGTGCTTGGCCGAGATCACGATCGCCGTCGAGTGCTCGAGGTGCTGCTTCTTGATCTCGTCGACGAACCGATCGATCCGGTCGTTCATGTAGTCCAGCGCTCGCTGGAGCAGCGGCCCGGGCGTGGTCGTGCCGGGGAGATAGCCGCCGGTGAGGCCATCCGATGTCGGGAGCTTCTCGGCGGTCGAGACCGTCTGGAAGTTCATCCCGAAGATCGCGGGCGTGCCGAGATGGCTCGTGCGCTGGTGGTTGAAGCCGTCGATCCAATTGATCACGGCCTGGACCTTGTAATCGTCGTACTGCATCGTCGCGGCGTTGTCGCCCGTCCACGCGATCGCCGGGTTCGCCCATTCGGAGCCGTTGTGGTGCAGTGCATCGGAGTCGATTTCGGGAGCGAAGAAGTCATCCATCCCGTTCCCGGACGGCCCGTTGAACGACTCGTAGACAGCGTGCTTGTCGGACCACGCGGTCCGCAGACCCGCGTTGTGAATCACGTTCATGATCGTGTTGACCTTCAGGTACGCGTGCGGGGGGATCGGCTTGCAGGTCGAGGGATCGACGGGGAACGTCGCCGGGTTAAGCAGCGTCTCGGGATGGCCGGTCATCGACAGGATGCTGTCCGGCAGCCCAGACAGGCCCTGGCCGGCATCGAGCTTGCTCACATCGATGTCGTCGGGCGAGTCGTAGATCACGTCGGCGCCGGGCGCCGCCCCCGAGCATCCCGTGCTCGGAGTCCCCGCTGGGAACAATGCGTGGTTGTACGCGACGTCGTAGTAGACGCCGGTCGCGCGAGGGTCGCCGCCCGTCATCTGCGCAGTCATCCCCGGATCCGAGTCCGACGGGACCGGAGTGTGCGCATTCGAGTACTCCGAGCCGTGCCTCACGAGCTGGGCGAGCTGCGAGCCGGGATTGTGGGCGACGTACCACTCGAGGTCGGATTGGTGAAGGCCATCGACCGAGATCAGCAGCACGTACTTGGCCGTCTCCCGGCCGTCATGCCGGGTCTTTTGCTTGGCTGATGAGACCGCAACCGGGACCACGATCGCCGCGGCGGCAACTGCGGACGCCGCGAGGGCGCCGATCTTTCCACGCATCGAGGGAGCTCCTTTTTCGGGGCTGGCGCCCGTTATATGGGTCGCCGTAACTCCGAGCGTTGCCGACTCGTGCCATTTTTGTTTCGGTTTTGTGAACGCCCGGCGCTACGGTCCTGCCGCGAGCTGGTCGATCAGATTCGCGAGCCGCAGCAGCAGATCGGGGACGAACACCTGCTCGTCGCCCGGGAGATTGCCGTAGAACTCTCGCTGTCGGGAGCGGAGCCACCCATCCTCGCCCCGGAGCACCTCCCCGCCGAGCGGCGTCAGCGTGACGGTCACCCCCCGACGATCGTCGACTGAACGCCGGCGCTCGACGATTCCGCGGCGCTCGAGCGCGTCCAGGATCCGGGTCGCCGTCGGAGGAGCGACGCCTGCTTGGGAGGCGAGCTCGCTCACCCGCGCGCCGTCGCTCGAGGAGGCGAGCGGTTGCAGCAGGCCGTACTGGGAGAGCGTCAGCCCGCGCTCGCGCTCCAGGGATGACGCGCCCCGCGCGCGGCGGACGGCCTGTGCGAATGCGTCGAACGCCGCGAGGAACTCCTCGGCAGACGGCACACCGGTCTGCGGCTCCGATACTTGCACGCAATAACCGTAGCATGCTATTATTTAGCAAGCTAACTACATTTTGACCGTAGGCTTGGCCTCGGCCATCCGGATTCCGGAGCACCACCATGTTCCATAACGTCCTCGTCAGCATCGATGGCTCTCCTACACGCCGAGCAGGCACTCACCGAGGCGATCGACGTCGCCCTCGCCGGCCGGTCCCGACTCACGCTCCTGACCGCCGTCCGTCACTGTCCCTCCTGGGCGTACAGCCCCGTCAGCGCGGCCGCCGCCGAGCAGCTGGGCGCCGACTTCGAAAAAGAGGCAAAGCGGGTCATGCACGAGGCAGTCGCGCGGGTGCCGCAGGAGGTGCCGGTCACCAAGATCCTCACCCACAAGCCGATCCGCCAGGCGCTGCTCGAGCGGATCAAGTCCGGCGAGTACGACCTGCTGGTGATGGGCTCGCGCGGTCGGGGCGGGATCAAAGCGACCGTGCTCGGCAGCGTCAGCCATTACGTGCTCAACCACAGCCCGATCCCGGTGCTGATCGTGCACACGCCGGAGGAGAGGGCTTCGGATGTTCCTGTGCGTGACGCGACCCAAGCATCCGACGGGTCCGGTCTCACCGGGACGGCCGCTGCGCCGCCTCCCCCGGCGCCGGCGTAGTCCGTCCAGCGCCGCTCACGCCCCTCGCCCCGCAGGGGGCTGTATCGGCTGACCCCGCCTCGGGCCCTGCAGGGCTCGCGGCTATCGTTGCTATGGACCCCATACCTGGAGAGCGGCGATGAAGATCACGACGTACGGCAAGGGCAGGATCGGCGGCGGACTGGGCGATCGGTGGGAGAAGGCGGGCCATGAGGTGTCGAGGCTCGGTCGAGACGGCGGCGACGTGTCGGGCGCCGAAGCGGTGCTCCTCGCGATCCCGGGCGGATCGGTGGCCGAGAGCCTCGAGAAGCTCACCGGGCTCCAGGGCAAGACGGTCATCGACGCCACGAATCTGGTCGGGGTCTCGCCACCCTCGGGCTTCGCCTCCAACGCCGAGTTCGTCAAGTCGAAGACCGGCGGTCCGACAGCCAAGTCGTTCAACCTCAACTTCGCCTCGCTGCTCGACCGGCTCGACCGGGTCAACACCCGCCCGAGCAACATGTGGTGTGGAGACGAGGAAGCGCGCGCGGTGGTCGAGCAGTTGAACCGGGATGCCGGATATGAGCCGGTCTACGCGGGTGGACTCGAGAACGCCTCAAGCCAGGAGGCCGCCGTCGCCCTCTGGTTCGGGATCGCCGGGGGCGGCATGGCGCAGTACTTCTACCGGTTTGCTCCTCCCGACGAGTTCTAGAGCCGTGCGACTCTCCGTCCTCGACCAATCACCGATTCCCGAGGGATCGACCGGCGCCCAAGCGCTGCACAACACAATCGACCTCGCGGTCCTCGCCGACGAGCTCGGCTATCACCGCTACTGGGTCGCCGAGCACCACGGCGGCCCGATGCTCGCGAGCGCGAGTCCCGAGGCGCTCATCGGCCCCATCGCCGCAGCGACGGAGCGCATCCGCGTCGGCAGCGGCGGCGTGATGCTGCCCCACTACAGCCCGTTCAAGGTGGCCGAGACGTTCACGATCCTCGCGGCGCTCTACCCGGGGCGGATCGACCTCGGACTGGGTCGCGCATCCGGCACGGACCCTCTGACCACCTTCGCACTCCAGCGCGACCGCCGCCAGGCCTCTCCGGATGATTTCCCACAGCAGCTGGCCGAGCTGCTCGCGTATCTGGACGACGCGTTGCCGGAGGACCATCCGTTCGCGCGCCTCGCGCAGGCGCTCCCCGGGCGGCCGGAGGTTCCGGTCGCCTGGCTGCTCGGGTCCTCGCCGCAGAGCGCGATCTGGGCCGCTCAGCTCGGGCTGCGGTACGCGTTCGCCGATTTCATCAACCCCGGTAACGGCGCGATCGCGGCCGAATATCGCAGCCGGTTCAGTCCCGAGCGCGACATCAGGGCACCGATCACGGCCGTCGCTGCGTGGGTCATCTGCGCGGAGACGGACGAGGAGGCGCAGCGTCTCGCGTCGAGCAGCCGCATGACCCTCACGCTGCTTCGTCGTGGGCAGCTGATCCCCGTCCCGCCTCCCGAGAAGGCGCTCGCCTTCCTCGCCTCCGAGGGG
Organism: uncultured Solirubrobacterales bacterium; assembly: GCA_963705775.1. GTDB lineage: Bacteria > Actinomycetota > Thermoleophilia > Solirubrobacterales > Solirubrobacteraceae > Palsa-465. The sequence goes on from CAVPKT010000010.1 coordinate 43,662, forward strand.
AAACCGGCCAACGGTCCGCTTCCGAACCGGCGCGGGATCATTGGGTCCCCCGAGACGGTCCGTGGGGAGCTCGAGCGCCTGGCCGAGGAATACAGCGCCGACGAACTGATCGTCGTCACGATCACCCACGATCACGCCGCGCGGCGCCGCTCGTATGAGCTGCTGGCCGAGGCGGTGGGGCTGGATCGGGATCTCACGCCCGCGGGCGATGCCGCGTTGTAACGGCATGAGATACACGACGATTACCAGCCCGATCGGAGAATTGCTGCTGGCCGGCGATGAGCGTGGCCTCGCGCGATTGCACATGTCGCCGTTCCGGATCGACTCTCGATGGGAGCGCGACGAGACCAGCTTCGATGACGTCCGCAAGCAGCTCGCCGAGTACTTCTGCGGGGACCGCCAGGAGTTCGAGATCGAGCTCGCGCTCGAAGGCAACGCGTTTGAGCTCGCGGTCTGGGAGGCACTCGCGCGCATCCCGTATGGAGAGACGGTCAGCTACGGCCAGATCGCGCGGGAGATCGGTCACCCCGACGCTCCGCGGGCGGTGGGGGCGGCGAACGGTCGCAACCCGGTTGCGGTGATCGTGCCGTGCCACCGCGTGATCGGCGCCGACGGGAGCCTCACCGGGTACGGCGGCGGCCTCGAGCGAAAGCGGTTCCTGCTCGACCTCGAGGCGGGCGTGCTGCCACTGACTGCTTAGCGCCTCGCGGCCCAGGCAACATATGAGCCATGCTCGAGGCGCCAAGCCGGTCACCGAGACTCGGCGTCCGGCTCGCCAGCGCCGGGGTGGCGTACGCCTTTGTCGTGACGATGATCGGCACGACGCTGCCGACGCCGCTTTACCCGCTGTACGAGAAGCGGTTCGGGTTCTCGAGCCTGATCGTCACAGTCGTGTTCGCCACCTACGCGATCGGCGTGATCGCCGCGCTGCTGCTGGTCGGTCAGCGCTCCGATCAGGTCGGACGCCGGCCGGTGTTGCTGCCGGGCTTGGCGCTGGCCGCGGCGAGCTCGGTGGTGTTCCTGGTTGCGGACGGCCTGCCGCTGTTGTTCGTCGGCAGGTTCCTCTCGGGGCTCTCCGCGGGGATCTTCACCGGGACGGCAACCGCAGCCCTGGTCGATTTCGCGCCGCCTGAGCGCCGCAGCCGGGCGACGCTGATCGCCGCCGTGGCGAATATCGGCGGCCTCGGCATTGGGCCACTGCTGGCGGGGATCCTCGCTCAGCTCGTCGCTCACCCATTGCGAGTGCCCTACGCGGTCCACCTAGCGCTGCTCGTCCCAGCCGCGGTCGCGGTCTGGTTCATGCCCGAGCCGGTCGAGGGAGCACAGCCGGGCGCGCCACTAAAGATCCAGCGGCTCGCCGTCCCGCGGGAGATCCGCCCGACGTTCATCCGCGCCTCCGCCGCGGCGTTCGCAGGTTTCGCGGTCACCGGCCTGTTCACCGCGGTGGCGCCCTCGTTTCTAGGCGAGCTCCTGCATCAGCGCAGCCACGTGGTCACCGGCGCGGTCGTTTGCGCCGTGTTCGAAGCGTCGATCGTCGGCCAGCTGGCACTGGAATGGATCGCCGCGGACACCGCGATGCCGCTCGGGTGCGCCGTGATGGTCGCCGGGATGGGTTTGATCGCCTGGGGGATCGCGGCGAGCTCACTCGGGCTGCTGATCGCGGGCGCGATCGTCGCCGGGATCGGGATGGGCGCCAGCTTCAGGGCCGGGCTGGCAGCCCTCAACGGCGAGAGCCCACCGGAGCGTCGCGGCGAGGTAGCCTCGGCCTTCTTCGTGATCGCGTACCTAGCGCTCGTGATCCCGATCGTCGGCGTGGGCGTCGTGAGCCAAGCGATCGGGCTGCGCCCGGCGGGGTTGGTGTTCGCCGGTTTCGTGGCGGCGATTGCGCTCGCGGTGATGGTCAGCCTGTCGGGCCGCCTCCGGGGGCGGCGAGGCTGAGCCCTTCGGCTGCGGCCGGGCGGGGAACCGGAGGGCCGAGGGAGCCGCGGCGCTGAACGATGTGGAAATGCTTCGGACAGGTCGAAGTGAATCCACAAAGTTCGCGAGCGGGCCCCCTCGAGCCCAGCGGCTGCGGCCGGGCGGGAGGGCCGAGGGCGCGGAACGATGTTGAATTGGTCCCGAGGGGTGGGATTGAATCCACAAAGTTCGTCCGGGCTTATCGTTTGAGGAGTGGAAAAGGGACGTGAACCCACTCGGCTGACGGCGCTAGAAGCCGCTCACATCGCCGCGTTTCGCGCGTTTCAACGGCAATCGCAGAAGTCGGACCAACTCGGGCCGCCGATGAGAGCAGCGGAGCACCTTCCCCCGGTCGTCAATCCAGCACTGGCGCGGTGCGTCTACTTCGGCGATCAGGGCACGATCTACGTTGTTCCGGGGCCTGGATCGGTGGCTTTCGCGTGCTCGGCCAGAGCGTCCCAAGAAACGATGACGGGTCACACGGACACTGCGCTAGCTTCGATCGACGGCCTTGGGCACGTTAGGTCCTCAAGTGGAGGGCCAGTGACGTTCGCCGGAGTCCTTCCAGCGGGAGGACACGATCTCCGGATCATCGATCGAGCGGGGAGGTCAATCCCGGTTCCGCTCACCGATGATGATGGGTATTGGATCACTGTCGAGGATCCACGCGACATGGTGTGGCGAACGGCACGGGGACGCGAACACCAAGGCGTATTCGGTCGGTCCGGAATGTGGCGAGTCCTTGGAGGACAGAGACCCGAGCGCCACGTCTGAAGCCCGGGCCCTCGAGCCCCGCGGCTGCGGCCGGGCGGGCACTAAGGCCCGCCCTGGAACCGCCCGGTCATGGATCGCCCTTTACTACTTACGTCCCAGGACTTTTGTGTCTGCCTGGGTGGCGCGACACTCCCGACCGCCGGGACTGGCCGCCAACCAAAGGCTGGCGCGTGGCCCGACTGGGTGCGTTCACCCTGGCCGAGTAAGCGATCCGCCGGACCGCCAATGTTAGCCGTCCTGAGGCGAGCGCTCAGGCGACCGCGACCCTGTAGCGGTGCTCCGGGCGTCCCGTCGTCCCGTAGTGCAGGTGCAGCTCGACCTTTCCCTGGCGCGCGAGCTCCGCCAGATACCGCTGCGCCGTCGAGCGACTGATCCCGATCTCCGACGCAATGTCAGCGGCCGACACGTCCGTCGCGGCGGCCTGGAGCAGCTCGCGGATCCGAGTCATCGTCGGCGCGGATTGTCCCTTGGGCGGTCGCGTCGCGGTGTGCAACAAGCCATACAGTGCGTCGACCTCGTGCTGCTCGGCCTCGTCGGTTCGCGCCAGCCGCCGGCGGAGATCGCGATACGCGATCAAACGCTCCTCGAGCTGGCCGAACGTGAAGGGCTTCACGAGATAGTGGACCGTTCCGAGCTGCATCGCGGCGCGCACACTGGCCATATCACGGGCAGCCGTTATCACCAGGAAATCCGGTCGTCGCTCTTTCTGCTCCAGCGTCTCACGAACCAGGTCAAGTCCATGCCCGTCGGGCAGATACAGGTCTAGGAGGACGAGGGCGGGCTCCAGGCGACTGATCTCCTTACGTGCACTGGCGAGCGTGGCTGCGTGGCCGGCGACGCTAAAGCCGGCCACCTTCCTGACATAGGCGGCGTGGATGGTGGAGACGTGGTAGTCGTCCTCGACGACCAGCGTGCTGATGCTGATCACGAGCGGACCTCGGCATTCGCAGGCACACGGACGGGCAGCAGTACGGTGAATCTCGTCGCTCCGGAGGTGTCGAGCGTGATCGTGCCGCCGGAGCGATGCACGAGCCGATGCACGAGTGCCAGTCCGATTCCGCGATGCTGGTCGGGACCGGCGGGCTTGGTGCTGAACCCGTCGGTGAAGATCCGTTCGGCCAGATCGTCCGGGACGCCGGTTCCGGTGTCGATGACCTGGATCGTCACGGTGCCCTCGGAGGCCAGCAGCCGCACGGTGACCGCCGCCGGCTCCGGTCCCGCGGCCGCCGCGTCGATCGCGTTGTCGATCAGGTTGCCGACGATCGTCAGGAACGTGTTCACGTCGAGGTCCTCTCCGGCCAGCCGCGAGTCCTCCGACAAGGTCAGCGCGACGTCTCGCTCTGCGGCGATCGTTGTCTTGGCAAGCAGCATCGCGGCGATCTCGGGGCGCTCGATGCGCTCTCGGATCGCCTCCGCCAGTCCAGCCGTGGCCCCCGTTACGTCGAGTGCGTACCGAGCGGCCGCCTCGTGATCACCGAGCTCGATCAGGCCCGAGATCGTGTGCATGCGGTTCGAGAACTCGTGCTGCTGGGCGCGCATCGCGTGGCGCAGCGCATCAATCGATCTGAGCTCGCGGAGGAGGGCCTCGAGCTCGGTACGGTCACGCAGGGTCATGACAGCGCCGAGCTTGCGGCCTTGACGGGTAACGACCTGGCGGCTCACGACCAGGATGTGCTCGTCGGTTACGACCACTGGATCGTGTCCCTGGTGCTCGAGCGTTAGAAGGTCTCGTAACCGGCCGGGGGGAACCAGCTCCTCGATCGCATGACCGAGTGCCCCGCCGCCTAGGTGCAGCAGGCGTCTCGCCTCGTCGTTGACGAGCGTCACGCGCCCGTCGCGATCGACCGTGACCACGCCCTCGCGGATGCCATGAAGCATCGCCTCGCGCTCCTGTACAAGCGCGGCGATCTCGTCCAGCTCGAGTCCGAACGTGCTGCGCTTCAAACGCCGCGCCAGCGTGATCGAGGCGACCACCCCGATTCCCAGCGCGCAAACGAACCACAACAGCAACGTCGGGAGCTCGTGCACAAACTGGTCGCTGACCTTTCGCTCAAGGATCCCGGCCGACACCTCGCCGATGATCCGCCGGTCACCGGGTGACCACAACGGCGTCTTGGCGTTTGCGGACACCCCGAGGTTGCCGTGGTCGATGCCGAGGTGGTTGCGCCCGTCAAGCGCGACCACGGGCTCAGTTATCCGCTGACCGATCAACGAGGGACGGGGATGCGAGTATCGAATGCCGCTCGAGTCGATCACGACCACATACGTCGCGCCCGTCTCCCGCCTGACCTGTTGGGCCAGCGTGGCGATCAGGTGCCGGTCGGCCGGGGTGCGTCGCACGAGCGCCTCGCGGATTGATGGGTTGGCCGCAAACGTCTGGGCGATCGCCAACGCCCGCTGCTGGTACTGCCGATCGAGATCTCCGCGCTCCGAAAGCGTGACGAGCACGAAGCCGACCACCGTGCTCGCGGTCAGGATCGCGAGCACGCTCAAGAGAATCCGGGTTGAGAGCGTGCGCCTAAGTTTCATCTTCGGCTTCGGCGCGAGTCTACGCCTCGCCGGCGTGCGCAAAACGCGCAAAACCGCAGGAAATGCGGCTTACTCGGGTAACTGGCACAAGCATTGCCGGGGGCAAGGTGACCGCATTACCTTCGATGAGGCCTCACCCATGAGGGGATGAGGACATTGGAGAGAGCGAGGAGAGCATGACGGTCGCGAGCATCATTGCCGGAAGCCCGTCCGATGCGATCGGGGAATCCGTGGAGCGGTCGGCGAAGATCGAGCTGACCGGCGTCACCAAGCGCTTCGTGACTCCGTCGGGATCCGCGTTCACCGCCCTGGACGACGTCAATCTGGTGGTCGACCCGGGGCAGTTCTGTGCCGTCGTCGGTCCTAGCGGGTGCGGCAAGTCAACGACCTTGACGCTGGTCTCCGGTCTTGATCGGCCGAGCGCCGGCACGGTCGAGGTCGGCGGCAGGAGGGTGGACGGCATCGCGCGCGGAACGAGCTTCATGTTCCAGTCCGACGCGCTGATGCCGTGGAAGACAGTGCTCACCAACGTGGCGCTCGGTCCGATGTTTCGTGGCCTGCCGAAGAAGGAGGCACAGGGCCAGGCGCGCGACTGGCTGCGCCGGGTTGGCCTGGCTGGCTTCGAGGACCACCACCCACATCAGCTCTCGGGCGGGATGCGCAAACGCGTCAGCCTTGCAGCCTCGCTGATAACGGAGCCCTCGATCCTGATGATGGACGAGCCGTTCGGCGCGCTGGACGTTCAGACCAAGGCGATGATGTCCAACGAGCTGCTCGAGCTCTGGGAGCTCACGCGCCCGTCGGTGATCTTCGTGACGCACGACCTCGAGGAGGCGATTGCGCTCGCCGACAGGGTGGTCGTGATGACGGCCGCCCCGGGCACGGTCAAGGACGACTACGACATCGATCTTCCGCGGCCCCGGGAGGCGGTCCAGGAGATCCGCTTCGAACCACGCTTCCGGCAGCTCCAGCACGAAATCTGGGAATCGCTGCGCGAGGAAGTGGAGCGCGCGTACGCACGAACGGCGCAAGCCTCGAGCAATGAGGGAGAGAACTGATGAGCGTACTGTCGATCAAGGAAGTGGCGGTCCCGGTCTCGTCGAGCGGGACTGAGATCGCGGCCGACGCCCGCCGCCGGGTGCGGCGGAGGCGGCTGGCGGTGTGGGCGGCCCGCCTGGCACTGGCAGTCGTCATCGTCGGTGGCTGGCAGCTGTTCACCGAAGCGAAGATCGTCGACAAGTTCTTCTTCGGCCAGCCGACAGGAATCGTCACGCAGCTGAAGGACTGGATCGACCATGGGACCCAGTTCGGGTCGCTGTGGCTCCAGGTCTGGATTACGATGAAGGAGGCGCTGCTCGGCTTCCTCTACGGCGTCCTGGCCGGCGTCCTCGCAGGCGTTGTGCTCGGTCAGGTCCGGTTCCTGGCTGACGTGATCGGGCCCTACATCAAGATGCTCAATGCGATCCCGCGGATCGTGCTCGGTTCGATCTTCACCGTCGCCTTCGGGCTCGGGACCCTCCGAAGGTGCTGCTCGCCGCCGTGCTGGTGTTCTTCGTCGTGTTCTTCAACGCCTTCCAGGGCGTGCGCGAGGTCGATCGCAACCTGATCAACAACGCGCGGGTGCTTGGCGCCTCGCGTCGGTGTCACTCGCCACGTGGTCCTGCCGTCAGCGCTGACGTGGATCATCGCCAGCCTCCACGTCGCTTTCGGGTTCTCGATCATCGGCGCGATCGTTGGCGAGTTCCTGGGCGCACAGAAGGGGCTGGGCCTCGTGATCGCCTCCTCGCAGAACAACTTCAACCCCAACGGCGTGTTCGCCGCGATGCTGATCATCGCGATCCTGGCCCTCACGGCGGAGGGGTTGATCGGGCTGCTCGAGCGACGGTTGCTCGCCTGGCGCCCGAAGTCAACAGCTGAGGCCGCCGCGATCTAGCGCCGCCAGCCCATTCCTCGAAACGCACCCATCCACACACCACATAGGGAGGAGTAGCAACCACCATGTTCAAACGCCTACTAATTGCCGCGCTGGGCACCAGCGTCCTCGCAGCCGGCCTCGCCGCGTGCGGCGGGTCCAGCTCCCCAGGCAGCAGCGCCAACAACGCCAACGTCAAGGCCTGCCGACCGTGACGCTGATGGTCGGCGGGATCGACAAGCAGATCTACCTGCCGTACCAGCTCGCCCAGGACCTCGGCTTCTACAAGAAGTACGGGGTCAACGTCCAGCTCTCGACCGAACAGAACGGTGGCGTGGGAGCCGAGACCGCGATGGCCTCGGGCCAGGTCGACATGGCCGGAGCCTGGTACGTACACACGATCGACTTCCAGGCCAAGGGCAAGAACGTCGTCGACCTCGTGAATCTCTCCGGCGCGCCCGGTGAGCGCGTGATGTGCAAGCAGGGCTCGAATATCAACTCGCCCGCCCAGTGGAAGGGCAAGACGATCGGCGTAACCGACATCGGGTCGGGCACCGACAACCTGGCCACCTACCTGGCCCACCGCTCCGGACTGACCACCAAGGAGTTCAGCCGGGCCGGCGTCGGGGCCGGCAGCACCTTCGTGGCCTCGCTGCAGGCTGGCAGGATCGCGTGCGGTATGACGAGCCAGCCCACCGCCGGAGCGATCCAGACCAAGGGCAGCGGCTACACGGCGATCAACCTCGCCACCACGGCCGGCACCAAGCAATGGATTGGTGGCATCTACCCCGCAGCCGGTGTGCTGGCCCAGTCGAGTTGGGTGTCCTCGCATCAGAAGGAGGTCCAGGCCGTGGTCGACGCCCTCGTCGCCACCATGCACTGGATCAACACACACACAGCCGCCCAGATCGCTGACGCGATGCCCGCCGGGTTCGTGTCGAATGGGCTCACCACCAAGGCCGACTACATCTCGAGCTCGCCCAGGACAAAGGCCAGTTCCTCCCCAACGGGATGATGCCCGCCGGCGCGCCGCAGGTCGCGTATGCCGTCGACAAGTTCGCCGGCAACGTGAGTGGTCCGGTCAACATCGCGACGACCTACACGAACTCGTACGCGATCGCCGCGAACAAGCTCGAGGGCTACAAGTAGGACCAACACGGGGGTCCGGTCCCGCCGGGGCCGGACCCCGCTCTCCTAAGGGACCGGACCGAACATGCAGACCCCGGTGGTCACACCGATCAATCCGCTTCCCAGCGGGCACGCGAGGCCCGGGCGATGAGCGCCGACCTGGCGAGCGCTCAGGCGACCGCGACTCGGCGCTGCTCGGCGCTCGCCAGCCCGCGCTCGTGGAGCAGCTCGGCGATCTGGACGGCGTTGGTAGCCGCGCCCTTGCGGAGGTTGTCGCCGACGACCCACATGTTCAGGTAGCGCTCGCCGCCCGCGCCGGGGTCGTGGCGAAGCCGGCCGACGAACACCTCGTCGCGTTCCGCCCCATCGATCGCCGTCGGGTAGCGCGCGTTCTGCGGGTCGTCGACGAGGACTACGCCGGCTCCCCGGCCGAGCACCTCCCGCGCCCGGTCGATCGTGATCGGCTCGCGGGTACGGATGCGGATCGACTCCGAGTGGCCGGTTATCACCGGCACCCGCACGCACGTGGCGGTGATCCGGAGGTCGTCTTCCCCGACCCCGAGGATCTTGCGCGTCTCGTCCATCATCTTGCGCTCCTCGGTCGTGTAGCCGCTGTCGTCGCTGAATGTCTCGACGTGCGGAAGGGCGTTGAACGCGATCTGGTGCGGGTACACCGAAGCCTCGCCCGGCTCTGCGCCGTGCAGCAACGCGTGCGTCTGGTTCTCGAGCTCCTCGACCGCCGCGCGCCCGGTTCCCGACACCGACTGGTAGGTCGAGACAACGATCTCCTCGATCGGCGTCTCGAGGTGGATCGGGTTCAGCGCGACCACCATCGCCATCGTCGAGCAGTTCGGGCTCGAGATGATCCCGAGGCCGTCGGTGGCCAGCGCCAGCTCAGTGGCGTCGGGGTTGATCTCGGGCACGACCAACGGGACTCGAGGGTTCATGCGCCAGAAGCTGGTCTTGTCGATCACGATCGCCCCGCGCTCGGCGAACCGCGGCGTCCACTCGCTGCTCACGGATCCACCGGCGGCGGAGAAGACCAGATCGAAGCCATCCAGAGCGTCCTCGGACAGCGCCCTGCAGGCGAGCGTCACATCCCGGAACTCGACCTCTTTGCCGACCGAGCGCTCGCTCGCGAACGGGACCAGCTCGGAGATCGGAAGCGACCGCTCCCCGAGTACTTGCAGGGTCTTTTGGCCGACGTTGCCGGTCGCCCCGATTACCGCGACGCGATAGGACATGACCCCATTCTTGCAGTCCGTCCGCCTCGCGCCCTACGGTCGCGGACCCCGTGATCGCAGAGAACACCTGGCTCGAGCAGCTCAATCCGGACCAGCGCGTCGCCGCGACCCACCCGGGCGGGCCGCTGCTGATCCTCGCCGGCGCCGGGACCGGGAAGACGATGACGCTCTCAGCCAGGGTCGCGTGGCTCGTCACCCAGGGGACGGCGCCCGAGCGGATCATGCTGCTGACGTTCACCCGCCGCGCGGCACGCGAGATGCTCCAGCGAGTTCGGACGATGACCGGCGTTCCCGCCGGCCGGGCAGGTGTGCTCGGGGGGACGTTCCACTCGATCGCCCACAGGTTCGTCAGGCTCCACTCGAGCTCGCTCGGCCTGCACTCCGGCTTCGCGGTGCTCGACGCCGGCGACGCGGCCGACCTCATCGACCTGATCCGCGAGGAGCACGGTCACGCGCAGGAGAAGCGCCGCTTTCCCGGGCCGAGCACCCTGCTCGACATCTACTCCCGCACCGTCAACTTCCACCGCCCGCTGACGGAGATCGTGACCGAGGCATTCCCTTGGTGCGCAGATCACGTCGAGGCAATGGGGGCAATCTTCAAGGACTACACGGCTCGCAAGCGCTCGCTCGGCGTCCTGGACCTCGATGACCTGCTCGTCTACTGGCGCGCGCTCGCGTGTGACGAGGTGGTCGGTCCGACCATCGAGGACGCGTTCGACCACGTGCTGATCGACGAGTACCAGGACGTCAACGGGCTCCAGGTCGAGCTCGTGCGGGCGCTTCGCGGCCGGCGCCGCGACTTGACCGTGGTCGGCGACGACCTGCAGGCGATCTACGGCTGGCGCGCCGCATCGGCTCGGCACATTCTCGATTTCCCGTCCCATTTCCCTGAGGCGACCACGGTGACGCTCGAACGCAACTACCGCGCGACGCAGCCATTGCTCGAGACGGCGAACGCGCTCGCAGCCGAAGCAACGCGCGCGTACCGGAAGCGGCTCCACACCGAACGAGAGCGCGGCAACTCACCGCAGCTCGTGTTCTGTCGCGACGCGTCCGCCGAGGCTGTCGAAGTGTGCGAGCGTGTGCTCGAGGCGCGCGAGCATGGCATCGATCTGCGCCGCCAGGCGGTGCTGATGCGAACCTCGCATGATTCCGACCTGCTGGAGCTCGAGCTCGCCCTGCGCCAGATCCCGTTCGTCAAGTACGGCGGTCTCCGCTACCTGGAGGCGGCGCACGTGAAGGACCTGATCGCGTTCTTCCGGTTGCTCGACAACCCGCGCAATGAGCTGGCGTGGTTCCGGGTGCTCCAGCTGATCGAAGGCGTGGGGCCGGTGACGGCTCGCCGCGCGACCGAAGCGCTGCTTGAGGGCCGCGAGTGGCCAGACGCCGACCCGCTGGTATCAGCACTCGACGCCGCCCGTTCACAGCCGACCGCGGGAGTGCAGGCCGAGACCCTCCGCGACGCGATCGCGCCCCTGATCGAGAACCGCTACCCCGATGGCCCGCTGCGCCTCAAGGACCTCGACCAGCTGGTCGCCGCGGCCCGCCAGTGCCAGACCGACCTCGGCCACTTCACCTCCGAGCTCTCGCTCGACCCACCGCAGTCAAGCCAGGATCTGGCCGGTCCCCCCCACCTCGACGAGGACTTCCTCGTGCTCTCGACCGTCCACTCGGCCAAGGGCCTCGAATGGGAGGCGGTGCACGTGCTGGCGCTGTACGACGGCAACTTCCCGGCCGACATGGCGTGCGGATCGGCGGAGTCGATCGAGGAGGAACGGAGGCTGCTGTATGTCGCGGTCACGCGCGCCCGCCGGCAGCTCCGGCTCTACGTGCCCGTGCGTTACTACCACCGCCCCTACGGCGTAGACGACGCGCACGGCTACGGCAAGCCGTCTCGCTTCCTGACCGCCTCGGTACAGGGCACCTGCGAGTTGGTCAGGCTCGACGAGCCCGTACAACCGCCGGCGGACGCACCCGTTCCGCGCAAGATCACCGTGTCCGTCGACGCGCTGTTCAGCTGACCGCCGCGGCCAGCCGGTCCAGCAACTCGCCGTAGATCCGCCTCAGCCCGACGGGTGCGAACGTGCGCTCGAAGAAGCCCCCGATCCCGCCGCCGCCAACCCACGAGGCTTCGACCGTCACGGTGCTGCCGGTCGCGGCCTCGGTCACCGTCCACGTCGAGACGAACGAGGAGAGCTCGTCGCGCTCGACCAGGCGACCGTCGGACTCCTCGGCGCGGAGCCGGAAGTCGCGCTCGGTCGGGCCCGACTTGAAGTGGTAGCTGAACACCGTCCCCGCGCCTTGGCCGCCCTCCTCGACCCGGTAGCGGCTGTAGCTGTCCGGAAGGATCGAGGGACGGGCCTGACTGTAGTCGCGCAGAAATTCGAGCACGCGATCCGGAGCGGCGCTGATCGTTCTCGTCGCTTCGGCGGTCACCTGGGCCATCGGCGCATTCTCGCATTCGCAATGATTCGCGCGATGCTCGCCGTCTACGCCGCCGAGACTCACCCGGACGACCCCCTTCGAGGGCTCCGGATCGACGAGCGGCCCGAGCCGGAGCCGCCGGACGGGTGGGCGACGGTCACGGTCAGGGCCGCGTCGCTCAACCACCACGACCTATGGTCGCTGCGCGGCGTTGGCCTCCCCGAGGACCGGCTGCCGATGATCCTCGGCTGCGACGCCGCCGGGATCGACGACGAGGACAACGAGGTCGTCGTGCACTCGGTGATCTCCGACAGTGACTGGCGCGATGACGAGACGCTCGATCCGCGGCGCTCGATCTTGTCCGAACGCCATGAGGGCACGTTTGCCGAGAAGGTCGCCGTGCCGCGCCGCAACCTGATCCCGAAGCCGCCGGAGCTGTCGTTCGAGGAGGCCGCGTGCCTGCCGACGGCGTGGCTGACCGCATATCGGATGCTGTTCACGCGCGGCGAGATCGTGCCTGGTCAGACCGTCCTCGTCCAGGGCGCGAGCGGTGGTCTGTCGACCGCGCTCGTAGTGCTGGCGCACGCCGCGGGAATCCGTGTGTGGGTGACCGGCCGCTCCGAGAAGGGGCGGGCGGAGGCGCTCAAGCTTGGCGCGGACGACGTGTTCGAGGCCGGGGCGCGGCTGCCCGAGCGCGTCGATGCGGTGATGGAGAGCGTCGGCAAGGCCACCTGGGGACACTCGGTCCGATCGCTCAAGCCGGGAGGACGAATCGTGATCTCGGGGGCGACGTCCGGCGATGCGTCGCCGGCCGAACTCAGCCGGATCTTCTTCCTTCAGCTGTCGGTGATCGGCTCGACGATGGGCACCCGCGACGAGCTCGGGCGGCTGATCCGCCTGTGCGCGGAGAAGGACATCCGCCCGCGGATCGACCGGACCCTGCCGCTCGAAGACGCGCGGGAGGGATTCGAGGCGATGCTCGCCGGCGAGCAGCTGGGGAAGATCGTCTTCAGAGGGCGCCCCACGCGCTGAACAGCCGCGGATCGGCCGTGGCGATTCCGTGCACACCGAGTGACCGCAGCGCGTCGATCGCACGGCGCTCATTCACGGTCCAGGCGTACAGCAGGCCCTTGCGGTCGATCACGTCCTCGAGCAGCCAGGGATCGACGAGCCGGTGCTGGGCCATCACGGCGTCCCAGCGCCGGGCGTGGAGTCCCGCGAGAACCTGCTCGCGCCAGTCGCGCCAGCGGGCGCCGACCCGTGCGAGCCGTCCGCCGATCGAGATCCCCAACCGAGCCCGCGGCTCGAGCGATCTGATCCGGTCGAGGACGGCCGGCACCTGCGAGGAGATCACGGTCCGCTTCACCATCCCGGCGCTGCGGAGCGAATCAAGCAGTGCGCCCTCACAACCGCCGTGCTTGACGTCGACGTTGAGGTCGATGCCGCTGAAGCACCGAGCGGAGAGATGGTCGAGCGCCGCTCGGAGGCGGAGGCTCCCGCCGCGACGGGCTTGGAAGATCGTGTGGGCGAGCACCAGCTCCGCATTGATGGCGCGCACGTCGAACTCGACCACGTCCACGCCTATCTCCCGCGCCACGTCGAACGACGCCAGCGTGTTGGCGGGAGCGAGTGCACTGGCGCCACCGTGCCCGATCCGTTGACATAAATATGCCCGCACTGCACCTTAAAGATGACACGTCGGTCGGCGCCGCGATGCAGGTGATACGCGGCGCCGGCCGACGCATGCTTCGAGCGACGGTGTCTGGGGGTCGGCACCACACCCCCAGACATGTCGTTGCGGTGGTTAGACCCCGCAGAACTCCACGCCGCTCTTGGCGGAATCAACGACCGCCGTAGCCAGCGGGCTGTACACGGCCACTGCATTGACGACCAGCCCGTCGTCGACCGGATACTGCTGGTTGATCACGATCTTGGCCACAGGGCTCAAGTTGATCGTCGTGTTCGGAGGCGCGGCCAGCGAGTACGAGCGGGTGCCGATACTGAGCGTGCCAATGGAGCTGCCCCCGGAGAACGGGGCACCGCCGACGCACTGCGTCTGAGACTCGGCCTTCAGCACCGAGCCCTTGATGATCGGCAGCCCCGGCAACGTCAGCGTCAGTTTCGCGATGCTGGCGTCACTCTCGGTCTGGCCGTTTCCGGTCTTGACGCTCGAGTTGAACACGGAGCCGAATCCGAATGGCGACGTCAGCGAGCCGGCATTCAGCGAGGTCGTGTTCGGCGTGTCCGACGTAGTCGAGATCTCACCGGTGTCCGTTCCGATCGACACGTGGATCGAGCCTAGAACGGTTGCTTTTACGTTGTAGGCCCTGCCGAAATACCGGAACCCCGAGTCCGCGGACGCGCCCGCCGGAAGTGCGAGAACGCCAACGAGACCCACGAGCGCCAGCCATGCTGACCGGCGACGCGCGAGCGCACCGATCGTCGGTCCTACGGAGTGCTTAAGCACTGGACTAACCCCCTGCTTAGTTCGCCGCTCAAAAGCGGCTGTTTCGCCCCGTCACGCTGTCCGTCGCTCACCGCGGCCGGTCCGGGAGCCCATCCCTCCCGCAATGCCGCGGGCCCCGGTTGAGAGCGAACCTTAACCCAGGACCAGCTCCAATGTCAAGGAATATGGAGTAATGGCGAGCTTTAGCCGGCCAGCTCTCGCAGCACGGCCCGGGCATCGGTCCCGAGCCTCCGAACGATCTCCGCGGCGGGTAGCTCCTCGGCCAGCTCGTGCGCCTGTCCCGCCCATAGGTTGAACGCTTCCGCGTCGCCGCGGCGACGTGCGGCCGCGCGCAGCGGGCTGGTGGCGTGGTGGATCTCCGGGTACGCGATCGGAGCCGCGTCGGAGTGCTCGTCGAGGAAGCGGTTCACCATCCCCCTCGCCGTCCGGCCCGTGAAGGCGCGCGTCAGCCTTGTCGGAATCGGCTCTCTGAGCAGCTCTCGCTGAGCGGGCGTCGTACCCGCCTCCGGCGCCAGCATGAAGGCCGTCCCCACCTGTGCCGCCGATGCACCCGCGCACAAAACGGCGGCCACCGCGGCCCCGTCGGCGATCCCGCCGGCGGCGACCAGCGGGACTGACACCTTGGCCGTGGCCACTCTCAGCAGCGCGAGGAGCCCCCAGGCTCCCGCGGGGATGTCGTAGGTGTCGCTGAAGCCGCCCCGATGCCCACCGGCCTCGATCCCCTGAATCGCGAGTCCGTCGGCGCCGGCCTGCTCCGCCGCTTCGCATTCCTCCACGTTCGTCACCGTCACCCAGACCGCGATCCCACGGTCTTTCAACGCCTCAATTTGGTCGGCCGACGGGCAGCCGAAGGTGAACGACGCGACCGCCGGGGCCAGCTCCTCCAGCAGCGCGAGCTTCGCCTCCCAGTCGTCGTCCTCGAAGCGTGGCGTGCCCACCTCTGCGCCCTGGCGCGCGGCCTCGGGCGCCAGCTGCTCCAGGTATGCGCGGACCCGCTCGGGGTCCGCCGGGCGCGGCGTGGGCACGAACACGTTGACGCCGAACGGCCGCTTGGTGGCGGCCCGCACGGCCACGATCTCCTCCCTGACGGCGGCCGCGCGCCTGTACCCCGCGGCCAAGAACCCGAGCCCGCCGGCTTCACACACGGCGATCGCCAGCTCGGGCGTCGACGGCCCGCCCGCCAGCGGCGCCTGGACGATCGGCTGTTCAAGTTCGCGTGGATCGAACACTTCTGAGACGTACGGTAGTTCCCGCGCGCGGCTAGCCCTATCTTCTCCGGCATGCACGCCGTGACGATCGAGCGCAACGGCGGCCCGGACGTCCTCGAATACAAGGAGGTCCCCGAGCCGGCGCCCGGCCACGGTCAGGTCCTGGTTGACGTCGAGGCAGTCGGGATCAACTACCGCGACGTCTACGAGCGCGAGGGCCGCGGAAACTATGGCGGCGAGGTCCCCAGGATCATCGGCGTCGAGGGCGCGGGAAGGATCCACGACACCGGCGAGCACGTCGCTTGGATCGCGGTGCCCGGGAGCTACGCCGAGCGGGTGGCAGCGGGCCGCGACCGCCTGGTCCCGGTACCCGACGGACTTTCATCCGAGCTTGCGGCGGCCGCGATGCTGCAGGGGATGACCGCCCACTTCCTGGCGACCGACTCCTACGCCGTGCAGCCGGACGACTGGCTCCTGGTCCACGCCGCGGCCGGAGGTGTCGGTCAGCTGTTGACCCAGATCATCAAGCTGCGCGGCGGGCAGGTGATCGCGACGACCTCCACCGACGAGAAGGCCTCGCTGGCGCGGGAGGCGGGCGCGGACGTGGTGATCGGCTACGACGACTTCGCCTCGCGGGCGAAGGAGATCACCGGCGGCGATGGGGTGGCCGCGGTGTACGACGGCGTCGGGAGGACGACCTTCTACGAGGGGCTCCGCGCGTTGCGCCCGACGGGCCGGATGATCCTCTACGGCGCAGCGAGCGGCCAGCCGGACCCGCTCGAGGTCGCGATCCTCGCCCCCGCCGGGTCCCTGTACGTGCAGCGCCCGACGCTCAACACCTACACCCGCACGCCGGAGCTGCTGCGGGAGCGTGCAGCCGCGTTGTTCGACCTGCTCGCCGGCAGCAGGCTCGAGGTGCGAATCGGTCATCGCTACCCCCTCGCGGAGGCCCGCCAGGCCCAGGAGGATCTCGAGGGACGGAAGACGACCGGGAAGATCCTGTTGCTGCCCAAGGCGTGAGCCGCGGAAGTTCAGGCTGCGGTGGCCGATGGGTGCAGCAGCGGCACGACCCCGCGCCAGCCCGAGCGGAGAACTTCGAGCAGCGACGGCGGCGTGATCACGGTCGCCGGTCCGCGTCCCGGACGGACCACGCGGGACGTGTACCCGCCCGGGGTCCAGCGCAGGAGCGCATCGCCAACCACCAGCCACGGCTCGCCGTCACGCAGCACGAACGCCCCGTCCGGGAGTGAGGCGAATGGCGCCCGATGAAACGGCTCAGGAAGTCGCTCGCTGTGCAATCGCGCGTCGACGACATCCGCGCCCCGAAGGCGGACGATCTCCATGAACCGCCGGTAGTCCTCACGCCGGCAGAGCGCACACGGCCGGTGGCCGGCGGCCATCGCGGTCGCCTCGTCGAGCAAGAACAGCTCCGTGAACCGCCCGGGCTGCATCAGCGGACCACGCTGCGATCCCCGGAACCGAAGGCGGCACGCGATCCAGCGCTTGCCGTTATACCGTCGGCGGATGCGTCCCTGGGCGTCGTGGAGACAGCCGCGGTTGGCATATACAAGGCCACGATGAGGCGTCGCGATCAGCTCGCCCAGCGGCGTCACACGGTTCTGGAGCGGCACCGGAGCACTTAACGCTGGCACCCCGACGCGCGTGAGACCCGCTCCAAAGCCGAACGGCCGCCCAGAGGGCGGCCGTTCAGGGAGAGAGGAGGAGTTGGGCTTAAGCCGCTTCGCGAAGCGCCGCCAGCTCGGGGGTCCGAGCCAGCCGGCGAAGGCCCTGCTCCTCCAGCTGCCGGGCGCGCTCGGCGGAGATGCCGAGCTCCTTGCCGGCCTGCCCGAGCGTCCGGGGCTCATCGCCCGCGAGCCCGAAGCGGAGGCGGATCACGTTGCGTTCGTTCTCGGGGAGCTTCTCGACGACGGCGCTCAGCTGCTGATTCACCTGCGCGTCGGCGACTTCCTCGAGCGGACCGGGGCTGTCGCTCGCGAGCAGAGCCCCGAGTGGGGTCTCGCCCTCGTCATCGACGCCCTGATCGAGGCTCGTGAGGCTCCGGGAGAGCTCCCGCAGCTCGCGCACTTCCTCGATCGGGAACTCGAGCACGTCGGCCAGCTCCTCGTCGGTCGGATCACGGCCGAACTTGGTCGCGAGGTCACTCTCGAGCTTGCGGAGCTTGGTCTGGCGCTGCGCAACGTGCACCGGGACGCGGATTGTCCGGCCGGTGTTCTGGAGGCCGCGCTGAATCGCCTGCCGAATCCAGAGCGTTCCGTAGGTGGAGAACTTGAACCCGCGCCGCCAGTCGAACTTCTCGACTGCACGGATCAGGCCCAGCATTCCCTCCTGGACCAGGTCACCCATCTCGAGACCCAGGCCCTGATAGCGCCGCGCCTGCGAGACGACGAGGCGGAGGTTGGAGTTGATCATCCGCTCCTTGGCCTCGAGGTCGCCGGTCTCGATGCGCTTGGCGAGCTCGACTTCCTCGGCCGCGGTCAGCAGCGGGTGCACGCGTGCCTGCTCGAAGAACACCTCGAGCGACTCGCGCGCGCGACCGCTCTCATCGGCGGGGTTCGCGTTTGCCGCCCGGCGCCGCTGACGCCGGTTTGCGCTCCCGGCTGCGGCCGGCCTCGGGCGTGTCGTCGCCGACTCCGCCCTGGTGCGACTCGCAGCCGAAGCCGGCCTCGTCCGAGGCCGGCTTCTGCGCGTCTCTTTATTTGACTCGTGTTGATCGCCGCGCGCCCTGCTCGACGGACGGCGTCCGTTATCAGACTGCTTCAAGTTCTTTTCCAATAGTACGTGGGGCCAATTGTTCGCTTATTTTAGCACTTGTTCGACGGTTGTCGAACCTTCTTACCCGATTCTTCGTCGCTTCATCGCACTGATCCCGGCGGGGCCCCTTTCCCCGCCTCCGGCGCTGTGCCTGGTGCCTCGACGAGAGCGCGAGCTCCGTGATCCACGTATCGACAACCCATTCATCGGTCATGACTCAAACCTCCGAATACGCAGGTTGTGCTGCAACTACCTCGTCCTCGGTCTCCGTCGCCACGCGTTCGCCCTGAAGCACCAGCAGCCCGACCAGGAACGCCGCCCCGGCGATGCCGGCGGAGATCACCCAGGCCAGGTGGTATCCACCCGTCAACGCGGCGGCATGAGAGGAGCCGGTGGCGAGGAGATGGCTGGTGCGGGTGGTCGAGAGCGTCGCCAGCACCGCGAGCCCGAGCGCGCCGCCGACCTGCATCGTGGTGTTCACCAGGCCGGAGGCGAGGCCCGAATCGCTCGCGGTCGCGCCGGACATCGACAGCGTCATCAGCGACGGGAACGAGAGACCCGCGCCGACCCCGAGCAGGAGCATCGAGGGCAGCAGGTCGGTCGCGTACGAGGCGCCGACCGGCGCGCGGGCCAGCCAGGCGAGCCCGAGCACGAGGAACGCCAGGCCCGGGAGCAACGTCGCCTTCGGTCCGAACCGGCCGTTGAGCCGGGCCGAGAAGCCGAGCGACAGTACCCCGATCCCGAGGCTCACGGGCAGGAATGCCACGCCAGTGCCGATCGCGCTGTAGCCGAGCACGTGCTGCATGAACAGCACGCCCAGGAAGAACATCCCAAACAGGCCCGCGATCATCAGCAGCTGAGCGATGTTGGCGCCCGAGACGTTGCGCGAGCGGAACATCCGCAGCGGGATCAGCGGCTCACGCGCCACGGATTCGCGCCACACGAACGCCGCCAGCAGCGCCAGCGCGCCACCGCCGAAGCCGAGCGTGCGCGCGGATCCCCAGCCGAAGTCGGATGCCTTCACGATCGTGTACACGGCGAGCATCAGGGCGCTCGTCACGAGCCCGGCGCCCGCGATGTCAATCCCGCGGTGGAGTCCGGGAACCTCCCCGTCGCGATCGACCAACCGCGCCGCGAACAGACCCGTCGCGACTCCGATCGGAATGTTGATGAAGAAGATCCAGTGCCAGTTGATCACCTGGGTGACGACCCCTCCCAGCAACAGGCCGAGGGATGCGCCCGCCGAGGCGACGAAGCTGTAGACGCCGATCGCCTTGGCCTGCTCCCCCGGCTCGGGGAACATCGTCACGACCATCCCGAGGATCACGGCCGAGGTCAGCGCCCCGCCGATGCCCTGGATGAAACGGGCGGCGATCAGGATGCCCTGATTCTGCGACAGGCCGCAGGCGAGCGAGGCAACGGTGAACACGGCCAGACCGACCATGAATCAGGCGCTTCCGCCGATCAGGTCACCGAGCCGGCCGGCCAGCAGCAGCAGGCCGCCGAACGTGATCAGGTAGGCGTTGACGACCCACGCGAGGTTGGGCTGGGAGAAGTGCAGATCGTGCTGGATTGACGGCAGCGCAACATTGACGACCGTCGAGTCGAGAATGATCATCAGCATCCCGACGCACAGCACGACGAGCGCGATCCAACGGCTTCTTTCGGTTCCGGTGGCTTCAGTCATACGAGCTCCCATCCGTTCGTGTCGAGAACGAAAATATATCAGATCGTCCCGTACGGGATCATCATGGAGGTAATGATTATCGTTCAGGGGCGCGCATGCGCCCCTGGGGCCGGCTCATGGCCGGCCCCTCAGCCCGGCGCATGTGCCGGGCTGCCGTCTGCCGCATGTGCGGACCGGAACTTACCTAATGGGCCCTACGCGCGCGGCTCGCGCCGGCGAACGCCCTTGCAGGCGGAGGGCTCAGAGAGGCGGTCGCGCACCAGCTCGCCGAGGCCGTCCAGCAGCGTCTCTGCGTCTGCGTCTTCGAGCGACGCGAGCACGTCCTCCTGGACGCGCTGGGCGACCTCGTTCGCTTCGGCCACCTTGCGGGCCCCGGCCTTCGTCACCTCGACGACGCGCGCGCGGCGGTCGTTGGGGGAGGCGACGCGCTTGGCCAGACCTGCGGCCTCGAGCTCATCAGTGTCACGACCATCGTTGTCTTGTCGACCCCGACGATCTCCGCCAGCTGCTTCTGCGTGTGCGAACCGGTCATCCCGGCCGCGAGCACGGCATGGCCGCGAGGGGTGAGGCCGAGCGGCTCAAACGCCGCTGCGAGCTCGCTCGCGAGCGCATAGTGCGCCTGGGCAAGGAGCCAGTTGAGGTTGCCCATCAGACACTCGGGGCATTCCTCGATCTCGGTGGGGATGACTTCGTTGGCAACGATTGCGCTCATTTGCTGGAATCTTAGCAACGGTCGTCCACGCAGCAGATTCATCCCGTTCGAGACTATTTCACGCGCCTTTCTCACTCCCGAAGCTCGCCTCGCCCGGTACGAGGAGGCGTTCGCGGACTTTGACCCGCCGTTCGCGTTCCTCGATCTGGACGCGATGTGGTCCAACTCCGAGGACATGCTCGCGCGCGCCGGGACGAAACGGATCAGGGTCGCGTCGAAGTCGGTTCGCTGCCGGCCTCTGCTCCGCGCGATCCTGGATGCGGACGTCCGCTATCACGGCCTGATGAACTTCACACTGCCCGAGGCGCTATGGCTCCACAGCCTCGGCTTCGAGGATCAGCTCGTCGCGTACCCCACGGCGGACCGGGCCGCGCTCGAGCAGCTCGCTGACCTGGCGCCGGAGCGCGCGCCGGTGATCATGGTCGACTCGATCGAGCACCTGGACCTGATCGAGTCGGCCGTCGGGACCGTGAGCGCGCCGATTCATCTGTGCCTCGACTTCGACGCTTCGTTCTGGCTCGGCGGCACCGGGTCAAGGTGGGACCGAAGCGGACCCCGGTCCACGCGCCCGCGCAGGCGCGCGCGATGGCCGAGGAGATCGCCCGCCGACGGGGCTTCAGGCTGGTTGGGCTCATGTGCTACGAGGGGCACATCGCTGGCTTTGGCGACGTAGCTCCGGGAAACCCACTGAAGACGTTCGCCGTCAGGCGGATGCAGCGTGCTTCGTACGAGGAGCTGCGTGCCCGCCGGGCACGGGCCGTCACCGAGGTCTCCGCGCTTGCGGACCTCCAGTTCGTCAACGCCGGCGGGACCGGGGACCTCGAGCGCGTCGCCACCGAGCCGGCGATCACCGAGGCCACCGCGGGATCGGGCTTCTACGCCCCGACGCTGTTCGACAACTACTCGGCGTTCAGGCTCGAGCCCGCCGCGATCTTCGCCCAGCCGGTCTCGCGCCGCCCCGGGCGAGGCATCGTCACCGCGCTGGGCGGCGGTTACCTTGCCTCGGGTCCGGGCGGCAAGGACCGTATGCCCCGGCCGTACCTGCCGGAAGGGCTGAAGCTCGACCCGATGGAGGGCACCGGTGAGGTGCAGACACCGCTGGTCGGCAAAGCCGCCGACCGCCTCCACGTCGGCGACCGCGTCTACTTCCGCCACGCAAAGGCGGGCGAGCTGTGCGAGCACTTCGACCGGCTCTACCTCGTGCGCGGCAAGCGCATCGTCGACGAGCTCCCGACCTACCGCGGCGAGGGCAAGACGTTCCTCTAGAGCGTTTCCGCGAGCCAGGCGGTCGCGGCCGCCAGGTGGTCGGGATCGATCTCGTGGCCGCCGCCGTGCTCGCGGTAGACCACCTCGAGCCCGCAGTCGGAGAGCAGGTCTCGCGCGGCGCGCCCAAAGTCGACCGAGATCACGTTGTCGAGCCGACCGTGTGCGATGAACGCTCGCACGGCGCGGCGGTCGGTGAGCGATGGTTGCCAGTCGGGGACGGTGGGGATGAAGCCCGAGAACGCGAGCAGTCCCGCCGGGATCGGCCGCTCCCGGGTCGGCCCGAGCGCGTAGCTCATCACGGTGCCCATCGAGAAGCCGCCGAGCACGGTCTGCTCGGATGTAATGCCGGTCCGCGCCCACGATCCGTCGTGGAAGCTCGCGAGCGCAGCGTGCGCCGCCCAGAACGTGTCGGGATCGGGAAAGCCGACCCGCGGCACGCTGTACCAGTGGTAGCCAGGCGCCCCGGCAGCTGGAGCGGAGCGCGGGTCCGACGACGTGCAGCCGCCGTTCGGGGTCGAGCAGGTCGGCGAGCGGGAGCAGATCTTGCTCACTCGTCCCGCGGCCGTGGTGGAGGACAAGGAGGCCCGCTGGCTCCGCCTCTGCGGGGCGCTCGGCATAGATCAGATCGCTCAATCGCTCATTCAGATCGCTTGATTGGGAAATCGGACCCTACTGGCTTGACGGATTCGTCGATGTAGGGGTATGTCCCCATCTCACGAGGCTTTACGGGCCGCCGGCACCCTGTCGAGGATCCCTCCCGCGTCCCGCCTGGCCAATACGTAACCCCGGACTTCCCTGTGCTGTCCGCCGGCCCGACGCCGCATACGCCACTCGACGAATGGAGCTTCCTGGTCAGTGGCGAGGTGGACGAGCCGGTGTCGTGGACGTGGGAGGAGTTCCTCGCGCTCCCCGCCGAGACGATCACGATCGACATCCACTGCGTCACCAAGTGGTCGAAGCTCGACACCGGCTGGAAGGGAGTCTCGGTCGACACCCTCCTCGCGATGTCAACACCGAGGCTGAGTGGGTGACCGCCTGGTCGGACGGCGGCTACACGACGAACCTCGCCCTCGAGGACGTGACCGACGGCAAGGCGTGGGTCGCATACGAGTACGGCGGCCAGCCGCTGGAGTCAGAGCACGGCGGTCCCGCGCGGCTGTTGGTTCCTCATCTGTACTTCTGGAAGAGCGCGAAGTGGGTGCGCGGGCTGACGCTCACCCTCGACGACGAGCCCGGCTTCTGGGAGACCTACGGCTACCACAACCACGGCGATCCGTGGAAAGAGCAGCGCTACCAGGGAGACTGACCTGGCAGCTCGGCCGCGTCGTCGGAGTGGTGGATGAGACGGCGCGCACGAGGAGCCTGTCACTCGAGCTTCCCGATTGGGCGGGGCATCGCGCCGGTCAGCACGTCGACGTGCGCCTGACGGCAGAGGACGGATACGAGGCCGAGCGCAGCTATTCGATCGGGTCGGCGCCCGAGGACGACGAGCTGATGCTGACAGTCGAGCGGCTCGACGACGGCGAGGTCTCCCCCTACCTGACTGAGGAGTTGCGCCCCGGCGACGAACTCGAGCTGCGTGGCCCGATCGGCGGTTACTTCGTATGGGAGGCTTCGCTCGGCGGCCCGGTGCTGCTCGTTGCCGGCGGCTCGGGCGTCGTTCCGTTCCGCTCGGTGCTTCGCCACCACGCCGCGACCGCCAGCGACGTGCCGATCCGGCTCCTGTACTCGTCTCGTTCACTCGACGAGGTCATCTACCGAAAGGAGCTGGACGGGTTCGGAGACACGGTCGAGCTGACGCTCACTCGCGAGTGGCCCGATGATTGGAGCGGCCATCGCGGACGCGTCGACCCCGAGTTGCTCGACGAAGTCGGGTGGCCGGCGTCGGATCGGCCGCTCGTCTACATCTGCGGGCCCACGGGCTTCGTCGAGGCCGTCGCAGAGACGTTAGTGAGGAGCGGACACAACCCGGGACGCATCCGGACCGAGCGATTCGGACCGACAGGAGGATGAGTGATGGACGCGCTTGACGGAAACGCGATCGGTGGCCAACTGCTCGAGCACTTCGGCGCCGACATGACGAAGGCGATCGGGTCCTGCGCCCACTGCGCCACTACTCGCATGGTCGGCGAACTGGTCGTATACGGCCGGCCTCCGGGAACGATCGTGAGGTGTCCCACCTGCGGGTTGGTCGTGATCGCGGTGGTCAATGCGCGCGAGCGCACGCTGATCAACGCGGATCGATTCAAGATGCGGAAGGCGCCTAACCCCGGGTAGGATCGGCATGCGATGCCGACCGATCTGACGGTGGTGCTGACCGACGAGCCGGGAGAGCTCGCGAAGCTCGGCGGGGCGCTCGGCGAGGCGGGGATCAACATCCAGGGGATGTGCGCGTTCACCGGCGAGGGGCGCGGGATCATCCACCTGCTCGTCGCCGACGGCGCGGCCGAGCGGGCTGTCACGGTGCTCGAGGGAGCTGGGATGGGCGTCGCGGACGGGCGCCAGGTGCTGGTCGTCGACGTTGAGGACCGGCCGGGGTCACTCGGCGAGGCGGCGCGGGAGCTCGCCGAAGCCGGGGTCAACATCGAGCTGCTGTACACGACCTTCGGCGGCATCAAGCTCGTGATCGCCACCGACGACGTCGAAAGCGCGCGGGCGGCGCTGGCTTAGCGCGGCTCGCGCCGCCACTGGGACCCGCTCGGGAGCATCGAGCTCGTCGAGCGCCCGCCACGCGTCGGCGGCGTTCTCGAACGTGCCGACCGCCGAGATCGCGCCGTCGTGCTCCGCATGAAGCGCGATCCGGCCATCATCCGTGTGAGTCAGCATCAGGTCGGTCGAGACGACCGACCTGTTCCGCTCCGCGCGCGCAAGCGCGCGGCCAAGGCCTCGGGTGATCGGAACGACTGACATTGCAACTCCTTTCGTCGTGTCCTCACTTCCTGAGTACTTGATATGCCGAGCCGGCCCGAGCCGATGTGGGCTCGCTCACAGAGCGGCCCGGTGGTTCCCCCTTTCGGGAGACGTACACCCCACAAAGGGCGAGGCCCCGGATTTCCGGGGCCTCGCTCGAGAGACCTGCTGACCGGCGCCTTTCGCGCTTACGCCGGTGGTTCTGAGAGCAGGAGGTCGTACAGCCGCGACTCCAGCTTCTGCGTCAGATCGACGTGGACGTGCTTGGCCTCGGTGTACTCGTCGAGCGCGTGGGGCCCGAGCTCCCGCCCCAGCCCGCTCTGCTTGTAGCCGCCGAACGGATGGGCGGGGCTGACCATGTGAACGTCGTTGACCCACACGGTCCCGGCCTTCAGCCGGTTCGCGACTTCGAGCGCCCGCTCGTAGTCGGAGCTCCACACTGCCGCGGACAGGCCGTATTCGGTGTCGTTGGCGATCTCAACCGCCTCGTCGTCGTCCGAGTAGCGAATCACCACGAGCACCGGGCCGAAGATCTCCTCCTGGGCGATCCGCATGTTGTTCTTCACGTCGGTGAAGATGGTCGGGCCGACCCAGTACCCGTGCTCGAAACCGGGACCCTGGGGCGGCGTCCCTCCGAACGCGACGGTCGCGCCCTCCTGCTTACCGACCTCGATGTAGCTGAGGACCCGGTCGCGCTGCACCTCGTTGATCACCGGTCCCATGTCGGTGTCGAAATCGGTCGGGTCGCCGACCTTGACCGTCTGCGCTCGTTTGACCAAGCGGTCCACGAACTCGTCGTGGATCGAGTCGGGCAGCAACAGCCGGCTGCACGACTCGCACATCTGACCGCAGAACAGCCAGGACCCGAACAGTGCGGCATCGACCGCCGCGTCGAGGTCGGCATCGTCCAGCACGACCGCGGGTCCCTTCCCGCCGAGCTCGAGCGAGACCTTCTTGACCGTACCCGAGGCGAGGCGCATGATCTCGCGGCCGACCGCGGTCGATCCCGTGAACGCCACCTTGCCGACGTCCGGATGTGACGCGAGGCGAGCGCCCACGTCTGGCCCGTCCCCCGGCACGATGTTGAAGACGCCGGGCGGAACGCCGCACTCGAGCGCGATCTTCGCCAGGTGGATCAAGCTCAGGGGCGTGTGCTCGTCCGGCTTGACCACGATCGAGTTGCCCGCGGCGAGGGCTGGACCGATCTTCCAGATCCCGAGCACCAGCGGGAAGTTCCACGGCACGATCGCCGCGCACACGCCGATCGGCTCGCGCCGCACCTTGTTCATCGACAGGGTCGGATAGGTCAGCGGCGGCGTCGCCTGCTCGAATGCGTAGGAGGCGGCGAGCTCGGCGAAGTACATGAAGTGGGGCGACGCGAGCCCGACGTGGAAGCCGCTCGCCTGGCGCACCGTCGCTCCGTTGGCGATCGTCTCGAGCTCGAGCAGCTCCTCGAGGTCCGTCGAAAGGCGCTCGGCAATCGCGACCATGACCTGCGAGCGCTCCTCGGGTGTCTTGTCGGCCCAGTCCCCGGCGAGGAAGGAGCGCTTGGCGGACTCGACGGCGCGGTCGGCGTGCTCCACACCTCCCTTGGCGACCGTCGCGACGATCTCCTCGGTCGCCGGGTTGTGGATCTCATAGTGCTCATCGGAGTCGACCCACTCGCCGTCGATCAGCATCTGGAAGTGCTTTACGGACACTGTTGACACGTCAGTCTCTCCTCGCAGAATTCGTCGTGGCTAGCGAGCACATCCTCACGCGGACCCCTGCGGCCGACCACCACCCGTAGGAGGATCTTGGAGCCACGTTGGGGTGAGGACGCCTCATTCGGCGGCCGCTATGCCCTCCCAGCGGATCGGACCCGCGGTGAGCAGGTGGCTCCCGAGCGGGCGTCCGAGCACCCGCTGCACGTCGCGCGAAGCGTCGAGCAGCGCCTCCAGGTCCACGCCGGTCTCGACCTCCATCTCGTGGAACATCGAGACGAGGTCCTCGGTCGCGATGTTGCCCGTCGAGCCGGGCGGCACCGGGCAGCCACCCAGCTCGCCGAAGCTCGACTCAAAGCTCCTGATCCCGGCATCGAACGCGGCCAGCGCGTTGGCGAGGCCCTGACCGCGCGTGTTGTGGAAGTGCGCCGTGAGCTCGACTCCCTCAAGCACTTCGGCGGCGGTGGTGAACAGCTCGCGTACCTGGCGCGGGTTTGCCATCCCGGTCGTGTCGCCGAAGCCGATCTCCGACGCCCCGGCCGCCGTCAACCGCGACGCCAGCTCCGTTACGTGCGCGAGGGGCACGGGGCCCTCGTAAGGGCAGCCGAACGCGACGGCGATCACCGCCTCGCAGTGCAAGCCCTCGGCGCGTGCGGCCGGGATCATCCGCTCGAGCTCCGCGAGCGACTCCGCAATCGAGCGATTGACGTTGCGCTTGTTGTGCGTCTCGGATGCCGACACGAACACGCCCACCTCGTGGAAGCGCTCGCGCTCGCGCAGCGCAAGCTCCAGCCCGCGTAGGTTCGGGACAAGGACGCTCAGTGACACGTCGGCGGGCACGCTGATTCGCGCGAGGACGTCGGACGCATCGGCCAGCTGCGGGATAACGTCGGCGCGGACGAAGCTCGTCACCTCGAGGCGCTTGAGTCCAGCGGCCGCGAGGGCCTCGATCAGGCGGACCTTGTCCTCAGTTGCGATCTGATCCGGCTCATTCTGGAATCCGTCTCGCGGTCCGACCTCCCGGACCTGCACGCGTTCGGGCATCACGCCGACGTGCTCACGCTGTCCTTCTGGTCCGTCATCTCCTTGTAGATGGGGAACAGCGGCTTGGTGATCGGCACGAGCTTGAGGATCTTGTTGATCGGGCCCTTGGCCTTGACCTGTCCCTTGGCGAGCCCAACCGCGAAGTTGTACTCACCGCGCCAGTACTTGTGGGCTATGTCTGCAGGCATCGTCATCTTGATGTCGGCGTTCTCGTCAACACCGCCGTCGATCACCTCGTAGGGCTCGCGGAACTTGACGGTCAGGGTCGAGTCGGGATCGCTGTAGGTGAACTGTGCAGTGATGTTGGCCGCCCGGAGCTTCGGACCGACCTCCGGATCCTCACCGGCTCGGCGGAACACGCCCCCGACGTATTCGTACAGCTCATCGGCGTCTTTGAAGTAGCCCATCTGAACTCCTCCCGCGTTGGAAACGATTGCTCGATTGCCCACGGTACGCGCGCGCAGCGGACTCGCCAATCCTCCGACAGTGGGAGATTCGTCCCCTGCACGAGCATCGGTCCGGGCGGCCGGGCAGGGTGGTCCGTCCCAACGGAGGGACGGATATCATCCGATCGAGTATCGAGCCTCCGGCAGGCGATGCGTAGGCTTGCGATCGCGGTGAACGAGTTCGTTCAGAACGATGCGGGAGGAGGGCTCTCGACTGCGAGCGCCGGTACCGGTGCGGAGCTGGTCGAGCGCGTCACGTCGGCGATGTTCGAGGTCGTCGACGACTTCGCGCCGGTGTTCACGCGCCAGCTGCTCAAGCAAGTGCCCGAGCTCGGTTCGGCCGAGGACCCGGAGGCGTTCGAAGCCAACCGCAAGAGCGCGCTCGGCAGCATGTACGAGTTCATCTGCATCGCACGGGCGGGCTTGAGCGACCCCGCCGTGATCGAGACCTCACCTGAGGCGCTCGAGCATCTTCGCTTCCTGCACGCCCGCGGCGTTGGCATGAACTCCCTGATGCGCTTCTACCACGTGGGTATGTCGATGTTCGGTCCGCTGATGCTGCACGAGCTCGAGCGGGTCGCGCCCGACCGGGCGACGGCCGAAGCGATGGCGGCGCCGCTCAGCACTTTCCTGTTCAAGTACGTCGACCAGATCACCAAGCGGTTGGCGGCCGAATACGGGACCGAGCGGGAAGGATGGATCGCCGACCCCAACGACCCGATCTGGCACGACCCGGATTCAGTCGCGGAGGTCAACCGCTTCATCGGCGAAATAAGCGTCAAGGAGCGCGCGCAGACGCAGGTCGGCGCAGCCGCACGGGCGTACACGGAGACCGCGCTCGAGCGCTTCTGCGCCGCGATGGAGGCCGCCGCGCAGGATGAGCGGTTGAGCTCGGTGCTCGCGAGGGCGAACACGACCGTCCGCATCTGTCTCGCCGACGATCCCGAGCTGTGCGTAACGCTACTGCTCGACCGAAACCCGATCGAGGTCGTGGACGGCGGCGCCGCCGAGGTCGAGATATGGATCGTCAGCGTGGATCTCGCGCGGCTCTACTCCCCGGACTTCCACCTTTCGATG
Source organism: uncultured Solirubrobacterales bacterium (assembly GCA_963705775.1). GTDB lineage: Bacteria > Actinomycetota > Thermoleophilia > Solirubrobacterales > Solirubrobacteraceae > Palsa-465. Next base: position 72,921 of record CAVPKT010000010.1, read on the forward strand.
GCGATCAGCCGCGGCCGCGTCCGGTACACGGGCCCGGTGCGCAAGTTCCTGAGAGTGACTCCGGTCGTGCGCCACGCCTCGCTACCGAAGCTGATCGGCCAGGATTCCCTGGCCGTTGCGCCTTGAGGAGAGAGCCAATGCTCGACGAACAGATGCAAGCCGGGGCCGACGAGTCGAAGTTCGACGCCGCCACCCGGGAACTCCTTGATCGCGCGGTCGGCTACGAGCACCACCAGGGCCAGATGGACTTTCCCGAGAACGTCCCCGGGGAGTTCTGGTCGATCCGCGTCGAGAACTGCTTCAAGGCGTTTGGCTCCAACAAGGTCATGAACGGGCTCAACCTCGGGATTCCTGAGGGGATGATCACCGTCGTGCTGGGTCCCTCCGGAACGGGGAAGAGCGTGCTGATCAAGCACCTGATCGGGCTGATGTTCCCTGACTCCGGCGACGTCAAGGTACACGGAGAGTCGGTACCGAACATGCGGATGTCAGAGCTGCTCGAGATGCGCAAGCGGTTCGGGATCCTGTTCCAGGACGGAGCGCTGTTCGGCTCGATGAACGTGTTCGACAACGTGGCGTTTCCGCTCAGGCAGAACACGAACATGACCGAGAAGGAGATCGCCGAGATCGTCCACCGCCGGCTGGACGAGGTCGGCCTCTCGGCCGCCGAGCACAAGGCACCGGGCGAGCTCTCGGGCGGGATGCGGAAGCGGGCCGGGTTCGCCCGCGCGCTGGTGCTCGAGCCGGAGATCGTGATGTTCGACGAGCCCGACTCGGGGCTCGACCCCGTCCGTACGGCGCTGCTGTGCCAGCTGATCCAGGAGGTGCACGCCCAGAACGGGGGCACCTACGTCGTGATCACCCACGACATCGCCTCGGCGCGCAAGATCGGCGAGTACCTCGCCGTGCTGTGGAAGGGAAGAATTGTTCAGTCCGGCGACCGCGAGGCGATGTTCACCTCGCCGAACCCATTCGTGCGTCAGTTCCTCGCCGGCGCCGAGGAGGGCCCGCTCGGGATGGAGTAGCTGCGCGCTGGGGTGTTCGCGCGCCCCGGCCTATTCCGAGGCGATCATGCCCAGGTAGCGGGCGATCACCTCGGAGCGGTTCACCGCGCCGAGCTTGCGGAGGATCTGCTTGACGTGGGATTTGACCGTCCCCTCGGAGATCACCAACCGCTCGGCGATCGCGCTGTTCGTCTGTCCGGTGACCAGCAGCGCGATCACTTCTCGCTCCCGCGGCGTCAACAGCTCGTCGATCGCGGGCGTCTCGCCCGCCAGCGCGAGCGTCGTCGCGGTACTGGCCGACGAGCGCTCGTCGGCGCGCCTGACCAGCTCGATTTCGGCTCGCGCCAGGTTGTCCATGATCGTCTCGGCGGCCTTGAGCGTTTCGCGGACGTGGTCGCGCTGCCCGTGTAGCCGATCGAGCAGCACCGCCCGCTCGTAGATCCGCCCGAATCCCTCGGCAAGCTCGCCCAGGATGTGGCAATCGACCTCGTCCACGGGACGTCCGGGCGGATAGTGGTCCGCGTGCAGGAAGCCGATAACGCGGCCGGCGAGGACGATCGGTGCCACCGCGTAGGACGTCGTGCCGGTCGCGGCGACGAACGCGTTCGACGCGCGGGGATCGTGTTCCGCGTCAGCGACGAACGCGGCCTCGCGCTTCGTCCGGACTTCACTCTCGAGGTACATCGTGTTCAGGGGAATCCGACCGCTCGCCATCCAGTCTCGGTCGGAGTCGCGAAGCTCGCGATGGCGGAAGAACGCCTTCCACGGCATCCA
>CAVPKT010000011.1:0-23589 GCA_963705775.1 uncultured Solirubrobacterales bacterium
CCGGCGTGTAGCCCGAGTAGCTCTGTGCTGAGATCGGGCACAGGCAGCGCCCAGGTAGTCGCCCGTGGCGTTCGTGATCTGGCCCGTGGTGCCGAAGTTCTCGAGAAAACTGCCGGCCTCCTTGTAGTACGGCTTGAGGTACGCGAGCGCCGGGTCCGCCTGGCGGAGGAGCGCCTCGAGCGCGGGCACGGCCGGTGTCGAGGCCCGCGAGAACGTCTTCAGTTCGCCGAGCAGTGGGTTCGCGACCCGGAGGAAGGCGGGAGGTCACTGAACAGCTGCGGGCCGCCGCGGCGGTCGGCTCGAGGTCGTGGATCACTGGGTGCGAGGTTCTGGACCGCGACCCGGAGGTTGGCGATCACCGGCGTCGCGAGCCCCGAGAACGAAGACAGGGTGCGACGCTCGTGCGGGCCTGCGCGAGCGTGGGCGGGAGTTCGACGAGACTCTGCGACAGCGCGTGTCGCGGTCGGACCGCGCCGGGCGGTCTGCTCGCCGGGTGATCAGCTCCGCAGGCCCGCTGCGGTTCGCGAGCGCCTGCATCACGGTGCCGGTCTGGGAGACGGCGCCGGCGAGCTGCGGACGCTGCGCGTTCAGCACGCGAGCACCCCGCCACCGTTGTACACAGTCGGCTGCAGCGCGCCGAGGAACTGGTTCAGGTTCTTGCCCTCCCCGTCGAGCCCCCGCCGAGCGATTGGAGGTCGGCCTGCACTTCCTTTCGCACCCCGGGCGTGAGCGCGTTCAGGATCTTGTCGAGCGGGACCGACTCCAGATCGTGGGAGATCGGGAGTGTGCCGCCGTCCGCGAGCTTCCCGTCCTGGGGATGGCCGCGCATGAGATCGATGTAGTTCTCGCCGACCAGCGTCTTCTGACGGACGAGCACGTCGCGTTCGTAGACGGCGCGAAGCCCGAGTCGAGCTGCAGCTGGACGTCCGTGATGGTCCCGTTCGGCGTGGCGACGTTGTTGAGGTCGCTCACGCTGCCAACCTTGACCCCGGCGGACCGGACGTCCGCGTGCTTGAGCAGCCCCTGCGGATCCTGTACCTGGGCCGTGACGGTGTACAGGTGCCCGGCCAACGGAAGGCGGCCGCCGGCTGTCACGTAGTAGTAGGCGAGGATCATGAGCGCGCCGAGGCGAGCAGGAGGCCGAGCGCGATGATCTTGACCGCAGGATTCGGGTCTTCATCGCGTCGCCAGCTCCCTTTGCGAGTAACAGATCGGGTCATCGTGCCACGCCGGGCTGCGGCACGCCTGGTCAGGTTGCAGAAGTCGACCGTCACGTTGGCGCGGGCGTTGGCGATGTTGTTCTGGCCGTCGCCGAACTTGGTCAGCGACAGAGCCGGTTGAGGAACTGGCCGATGTACGTCAGGCACGCAGGCTTGGCGGCCAGCGCCGTGATCCGGTCGATCTGGGGCGCCTCCGGCTGGAGCTGGTTGAACGGCCTGAGAGTGACTGCGCCGTCGGTTTCAGCGACTTGTGCGAGCGGCACGAGCTACTTCACCCCGGGGCGCAGCGCTTTCAGCGCCGGCGTGGCGTCACGCGAGAATCGGCCTAGCGCGTCAGCCCGGCCGGGAGCGCGCTCGCGACCGGCCCGCAGCGAATGCAGCGCCGGGTCGAGCGTGCCCTCGGCCGTCCGCAGCTGCGAGAATGCGCTCGAATGCTTTGAAGCGTGCCCGGCAGCTGCTGAATGGTGGAGCGAACGGCGCGTTGTTGCGGGCCAGCGCGCCCAACACGGCGTCGGCGTTGTTGACGAACCCCGTCAGCTGGGTGTCCTGAGCGCCAGCTCCTGAGAGAGGCAGCCGAAGTTGTGCACCAGCCTCGCGAGCTCGGCGTGCCGCTGCGCGAGCGCGGAGCTCATCCTGTCGGTGACGACGAGGAACGGGGCGATCGCCTCGAAGCTCGCGCGAGCTTGGCTCCGCCGTCCTTGAGGCCGGCTCCCAGCTCGTCAAGGAGGGTCGCGAGCCGCCCGCGCGTGTTGGCGTTCAGCGCGTCGAGCACGGAGCTGATCTCGACTGGGGAGGAGGTCTGCGTGGCCGCCAGGACCTGGCCGCCTTTGAGCACGCCGGCCCGCTTGGTGCCCCGGGATGTGATGTCGACGTACATGTCCTCGAGCGCTGTCACGGGCCGGATCCGCAGCGAGGCGTTCCGGTACATCGGCGCGTACCGCTGCTGCAGGCTCAGGGTCAGCACCGGACGGCCGTCGACGAGGTTCGCTCCTGTGACGGTGCCGACCTCGACGCCGGCGATCCGGACCGTGGTCGAGCCTGGGATCACGCCCTTGACATCGGTGAACGCCGCGCGGTACTTCGTGTAGGAGTCCCAGGGCTTCGTTCCCGAGAGGTTCGAGATGATGTCGGCCGCCACGAGCAGGCCGGCGATCACGAGCAGCACGTAGAGGAGCCCCGGCCCGGCCGACCGCTTGACCTCGAGCTTGAGTCTGTCCCGGGTAGCGCTCACGGCTTGCGTCCCTTCAGCAGAGCGGTCACCTTGTTCGCGAGGGAGGGGGTCTTGGCGAGCGGCGTCGTAAGGCTCTGGCCGGTGAGGATGTTCCTCAGCAGCTGCTCGAGCGCCGTGCAGTCGAGCAGTTGGGTCGCCGTGGGGTTGGTCAGGAACGAGCTGCACCCGGCGAGCCCGCCGGCGGTGTTCTCTCCGAACCCGGCCTCGAAGTCCGCGAGCCCGCCGTACTGGTCACCCCACGCGGTTGCGGAATCCACGCTGGCGACGGTCGGGCCGACCGCCTCGTAGTTCTTGAGCTTGGTCTCGGGGTCGATCCGGTTCAGGAACGGGATGAACGAGCTCTGGACGCGATTGAACGTCGGCGTCAGGCTGTTGATCACGGGGACGCCCGCCTTGGAGGCCTTCGAGAGTGCGTTCACGCTCGGCCTGATCGCCGCGAGCGTCGGCTTCAGATCGGCGAGCACGGGCGTCGCTGCGTTCAGGGCGGTACGGGCGAGCGTCGCCGCCTCGCCGAGCTTTCTCGCTCCTGGTTCGAGCGCCTGGGCGACCGGATTGAGCGTGGCGATCGTCGCTCGCAAGCGCGCCATCGTCGCCTCGGTCTGCGAGAGCGCCGCCGGCGCCTGATCGAACGTCGAGCCGAGATCGAGCTGCTGGGCGGCGGTCACCCCGAGCGCGCGTCGAGCCGTTGTCGATCAGCCCGCCGAGGGCCACCTCATCGCGGGCCGCCGCGCCCATCCACTGACCTGTGCTCGAGACGAGCGCCGGTAGGTCTCGTCCGGGGACGGTGCCGCGGAGCCCCGGGCAGGCCAGTGGCCAGCGATCGCATCGCGCGGACGTGGCGTCGATCGTGCGTCTGACCGCGGAGGGGTCTGAGAAGCCGGCGTCGAACTGGTCGACCATCGTCTGAACCGCCAGGCGGCCCGGTCGCGTTCAGCGGCTCGAGCGCCTGGTCGAGCTCGACCTGGCTGTCGAGGTCTGCTCTCGGGGATCACGCGGTCGCCAAGCCCCGCCGCACTGCTCGATCCTGGAACGAGGTCGACGTAGTAGTTCAGGCCCGAGCAGCGTCTTCTCCCGCAGGCTCGGCGGACGCATTCTGCGTGACCTTGACGCCTGACCCCTGGTTGAGCGTCATCTCAACCGTGCCCCGCGGCCGCTCGGCGTCCGCGACAGCCCGGTGACGAACCCGACGTCGACGCCGTCCACGCGCACAGGTGTGCGGCCGGGAACGACGTCCGCCCCGTAGGCGAAGTCGGCCTTCACCGTCGTGCCTCCGCCGCTGATCAGCGGGATCGACGGCTTGGTGTAGATGACGTACAGGAAGATCGCCGCGAACACGGCGAAGATCGCGCCGTTGCGGACCAGCTTCGGCTTGTACTTGCCCGGGGGATGTCGAGCAGGCTCGGGCGCTTGACCCGCCCCCGCGGTCCGGTGCCGTTCGACGGCGCTCTGCGTCGGGTGGCGCTCCGGGTTCGCCACCTGCTGCTCGGGCGTCGGCTTCGGACCGCCGGCCTCACCGACGTTGCCATTGCAAGGACCCGGGTACGGGATCGAGTACTGCGGCGCACCCGGCAGCCCCGCCACGACGTCGGTCGTCGTGATCGTGAAGCGGATGAAGTTGCTGTAGGCGGTGCCGAACTTCATCATGTCGCTCCAGCCGGTGAACGCGTCGCTGAGCCCACAGGCGCGCGGCGCGACGTACTGGACCGTGGGCAGGACGGAGGAGAGCGCGCTGTTGATCATTGGCAGCGCGGGCTGCGCGGTCTGCAGAAATGTCAGCGCCGGGTTCACAGCGCGCGACGCGAGATGAAGCGTGGCGTCGGCGTTGCGCAACCCGGGCCGGGCGGTGTTCAGCAGCGCGCTGGTCTGGTTCAGCGCGGCCGGCGCGGCGGACAGGGTCGGGGGCGCGGCTCGGGCCAGCCCCTGCACCTGCGCGACGAGCGCGCGCACCGGCGGCAGGCCGCTCTGCACTTCACCAAGCGTGGATGGCGCCTGGTCCACGTGCTCTCCACGTTGCCCGGGTCGTCGGCGAACGGCTGGAGTGCCCGCGTCTCGGGCCGGAAACCGTACGCGAGGTCGTACCGGACCGGGTCGAACGCGCGCGGCCGCTCCCTGGCTCGATGAGATGAGCGCGTGCAATGCTCCAGGGCGGGAGTTGATCGCTGCATAGACCGAGCCGAGGGTCTGGGTGAACCCGGGCAGTTGGCCGAGGGTTTGGTTGACAGCCTGGCCGCGTCCTTCAGCACCCGTGCCGAGCTCCCCGAGAAACTGGCTCGTCCGGGCCCGCGTCTGCGGGTCGAAGGTGGAAAGCACCTGGTCGAGGTCAACCGGCGTCGTGGTCTGTGACGGCGGAATCGTCGCGCCGTCGGGCAGCGGCCGCCCGCGCGTTCCAGGGAGCATGTCGACGTAGCGGATCCCGACCGCGCTGCGGAGCCTGATCTCAATCCGGGTGTCCGACCGCAACGGCTTGAACGACGAGGACAGCTGGAGCTCTAGCCGCGCCCGGTGGTTCTGGACGTGGGGGTTGAGCACCTGGCCCGCGTACTGCCCGCCGATCCTGATCTGGTCGTGGTCCTCCAGGTTGTCGGCATTGTTCATCGACGCGTACAGCGTGTAATAGGACCGTCCTGGCACGGTCACCGGGGCCTCGTAGCCGACGTAGAACAGCAGCGTCGCGACCGCGACCACGCCGAAACCGACGGCGAGCGTGAAGCCGCGGCTGCGCTGCTTGCCCGCGGCGCGGCCTCGGAACAACCTGCCTCTGGTGACGGAGCGAATCACGCTCATTGCCCCAGGAGGTAGTCAAGGAGACGTTGTGCGTTGCCCGTGGGCGAGCTCGACGAACTGGGCGGTGCTGCGCCGTGGCTCCCAGGCGAGCTCGCGCCGGTCAGCTTCCCAACGGTCTGTTTGACGTTGTTGGTCACGGCGTTGGCGAGCGAGGAGACCGCGCCGAGCGCGCCGCCGACCGAGGGAGCGGTCGACCCGGACGCACTTGGCGCCGACGGCTGGGGAGCCGCGGACGGGCCCCTCGCGCCGGCTCCGGCGAGCAGCTTCCTGACCGCCGCGGCCGAAGCGGTCTTTCCGCGCGCGAGACCCAGTTTCGAGAGCCCGGTGTCGTTCAGATATGAGTCGAGCGCGCTGACGATGACCGATGAGTCGATCTGAAGATTCGCACCGATGAAGTGCCCGAGCGCGTCGCGCCCCTTCAGCCCGAGCGCCCAGACCTCGACGAACCACAGCAGGTCGCGCATGCCCCGCTGGTCCTCCTCGGTGAGGATCGGCGCCGCCGCCCGGGTCACGGACTCGAGGTTCAGCGCCGTTGGGCGCAGCGCGCGCAACGGCGGGCGCGCCTCTGACCGAGCCGCTCCAGCGCGGGGGCCACGGTGCGTGCGGTCGCCAGCGTGGGGTCGGCTGCGTTCGCGAACGGAGGCAGCGCACGGAGCGTCGTGGTCAGCGGTCCGGCAGTCGCCTGCAGGCTCTGCGCCGCCGGGGTGATCGCCTGCGAGGCGGTGCCGAGCTGATCGAGCGTCGTCCGCAGCTGGGTCAGGGCGCCGGGCGCGGCCTGAATCGTCGCGCCGAGCTGCGATTGCCGCGCGGCGACCGCGCCGAGTGCCTGATCGGCCACGCCGATCAGGTTCCCGAGGTCGTCGCGCTTGCCATTGACGGCGGCGGTGATCCGGTCGCCCTCGCTGATCAGATTCTTCATCGTGACGTTCTGGGAAGCGACCTGGGCGAGCAGCTGCTGCGCCTGGTTCAGGTTCGGCGGCAGGTCCGAGAGCAACCTGTTGAAGTCGGCCCCACGCCCCGCGAGTCCGACCCCGGCCTCGTTGATCAGGATCCGCAGCCGGGTGCGGGTGTCGACGTTGAGCGTGTTCAGGATGTCGTCGAGCTCGACCGATGCGCCGGTCCGGGACATCGAGATGAAGGTGCCCGACGGCTGGGGCTTGGTCAGATCACCCACATTCAGCTCCGCGTAGTGCTCGCCGAGGAGGTCGGTCGGCCGCTCGTGGATGTTCGCCCCGGCGCCGATCGGCGCGGCGGCTGGATCGAGCTTCAGCGTCACGATCGCGGTGTCCCTGCGGGTGACGGAGATCGACGAAACGGTTCCCGCCGCCACACCGTCGACCTTGACCGTGGAGCCGTTGCGCAGCCCGTCCACGTCCGCGAACTCGGCGCGGACGGTGTATCCGGTGCCGCCGCCGGAGCTGAGGAGCAGGTAGCCGACGACGACGACGGCGAGGCCGAGCGCGCCGTACGCCAGTGAGCGGATGCGGCTCATGGATGCTGCTCCGGATCGGCTGCCGGGTTCACGGAGTTCTGGCCTGCACCGCACTGGGGCAGGAACCACGGCTGACCGACGGACAGCCCGGGCGGTCGCGGCTCGGCGTACTGCTTGCCGGTCAGCTGAGTGAACTCCTGCGTCGTGATCCCCGGCGGAACCGCGTGGAGCGTCGTCGCGCTCGCCTGCGGCATCGCGCGGACGCCGCCCTGGCGGACGAACGGACCGTCCTTCGCACCGACGAATGTGATGCCTGGAGCGGCGTTCGGGCGAACGAGCTCATACGTCGTTCATCCAGCCGTCCGCGTTGGCGAGCGCGCTGCCGAGGTCGGGCGAGTAGGGCCGCATGCACCCGACCATCGGTGCGAGCTGGGATGAGACCGACTGAAGCTTCGGCATGAACGGGGTGCCGACGGTCAGCAGCTTGGTGATCGAGGGCGCCGCTTTGGTCGCCTGCTGGAGCGTTGACACGCCGGTGGGCACGATGTCGCGTAGTTCGGCGAGCGCCGGGCGCATCGCGACCGCGAGGGGGCTGAGCTTTGCCGCGCCCGGTCGGAGGTCGTTGATCAGCGTGGTCAGGATGCCGACGCTTCCGTCGAGCTGGCTGAGCGTGCCGCGCGCCTCGGAGAGCGCGCCGGGGAGGTTCTGGATCGTCTGCTGGACGCCGTTGGCGTGCGCCGCCGTGGTCCCGAACGTTTGCCCCGCGACCGTGACCAGGTCGCTGATCGCCGGCGCGCGGGTCGCGAGCGTCGAGGTGAGCCGGTTGCCGTTGATGATCAGCCCCTGGAGGGCGTACGTGTCGCTCGCGAGGTCCGTGAACACGCCGTCGGCGGCGGTCGCCGCTCCCGCCGAGGACGCAATCCCGTTGTGGAGCGCCGTCGACTCCCCGTTGATGCCGGAACCGAGGTTGGTGAGCAGATTCGTCAGGTGGCCGCGCGTGTTCTGGTTGAACGCGTTGAGGACCTGATCGAGGTCGACGGCCGGAAGCGCGTCCTTGGTCTCGATGATCCCGTTGTCGGGGATCGCGGGCGCGCTCGCGGGCCCGGGTACGAGGTCGAGCCTGCGGGTGCCGTTACCGATCGTCGAGCCCCACCGGCTCTCGACGGTCGTGCCTCGGTGCAGCGGCCAGAAGTGACTGTCGCTGATCCCGATCGTGACGATCGGCGCACCGCCCGGGGTGCTGTTGTCGTACTTGACACCGGCGATCTTCCCGACCTGGAGCCCGTCGACGTCGACGGGTTGACCGGTGACGAGGTTGAACGCGCTCGTGAACTCGGCGCGCACGTGATGCGGCTCCGAGCGCGTCCCGATGATCCAGTTCGTGAACAGGACGGCGCCGATCACGAGCACCACGTACCAGGGGTGGTCGAGCAGCCAGTGCAGCGCACGGCGCGCGCGGTGCCCGCTCCCAACCATCGCCGGTCAGCCTCCCACCGGAATGCTCGGGTTCAGGCCCCAGAAGAAGAACGTGAAGCCTTCGTTCAGGACCATCGTCAGCACCAGCGCGGCGACCATCGATCGCGCTGTCGCGACCCCTACCCCGACCGGCCCTCCCTTCGCTCTGTAGCCGTAGTAGAGCGAGGAGATCACGATGCACACCCACATGATCAGGGTCTTCGTGTAACTGAAGAGAATTGACTGGGCGTTCGTGAACTCCCATAAGACGGAGCTGAAGGTGGCCTTCGAGATGTCGTGGACCTGGACCAGGATCACGAACTCCTCGCCCAGGTAGAAGACTGCGAGGCCGATGATGAAAATCGGTGCCGAGACGAGGATGTTGGCGAGCAGCCTCGTCGACACCAGGTACCGCATCGAGTTGATGCCGAGCGTCTCCATCGCGTCGATCTCGTCGCTGATCCGCATCGACCCGAGCTCGGCAACGTAGCCGCACCCGATCTTGGCCCCGACCATGTAGGCGAACATGAACGGCGTCGCCTCGCGCAGTGGGCATAGCGCAGCGAACACGCCCTCATAGCTACTCGCGCCGTAGCCACGCAGCACGTAGACGGACTCGTTCCCGCACGTGAGGCCGAACATGAACTGCATCGCGAGTAGGACGAGCGCTGAGCCGGTGATCAGGATCCCGACCTGCCGCAGGGTCTCGGCGGTGTACCGGAACACTCCGCGCATCTCGACGAACGCCTGGACGCCGAAGCCGGAGATCCGTCCCGCCTCCTCCAGTGAGGAGCGGACGGGATCGACGAAGCCCCTGGCAATCCGCGCTACCGGCGACACCGAAGGCGGGCCTTCACCTCGCTGATACGCAGCCGGCTGTGCGTGAGCTTCCATTATCGGAGCGTCGCGGTCTGCGGGAAGGCCGCGAGCAGCAGCGAGTTGATCATGTAGTTGTAGACGTAGATCAGGCAGAAGGAGATGACGACTGCCTGATTCACGGCTCTCCCCACCCCCGCGGCGCCTCCCTTCGCGTTCATGCCCTTGTAACAGCAGACGACCGCGATGATGAAGCCGAACGACAGCACTTTGATGCCGTTGAAAACGATCTCCGCGATCGTGAAGTTCGACGAGAACGTGGCGATGAACCCGGCCGCCGACTGGTGCCAGACCGTGATGTCGGCGACCATCTGGAACAGGATGCTGATCGCGGTGTTCCAGTAGTTGAAGATCACCGTCATCAGCCCCAGCGCCAGGAACCGGGGGACGATCAGCGTCTTGACGAGGTCGGTCCCGAGCACGGCGAGCGCGTCGAGCTCCTCGCGGATCTTGCGGGCTCCGAGGTCAGAGCAGATCGCGGTGCCCGCTACGCCCGCGATCACCATCCCGTTGATCCACGTGGCGAGCTCGCGAACGGAGGCCATGATCGCGAACGCTCCGAGCCGGTCGGGGGTCGCGAGCGTCGAAATGATGCTGCCGCCAGTGATCCCGGGCGCACCCCACGAGAACACCGCGGTGCAGAACATGAGCGGAATGAACGCGCGCTTGACGCACAGCCAGCACTGCTCCAGAAATTCTCCGCCCCAGCTGTACGGCGGCGTGACCGACGACACCGCGGTCTGCGCCGTGAGGATCGCCATCCCGGCGAGCTGCTCGACCCAGCCGAGCGCAGACGGGATCTGCTTCGGGCGCTTGAACTGCTCCTCGGGCGCGAGCGGCGCGCCGGTCGCGGCACCGCCAGAAACGGTCGCGGCTTCCATCTAAACTGTCCCTGCCTGCATCGGATGCTCTCCTCGCTCAGCACCGATTCCGCACGCCGCGGAACCTGGTGAGGCATCCTAAGTTGGGACCAGATCCCCTTCTATAGGGCGATGGGGCGGTATGCCTCCCCCCTTGGAGGGAACATGCCCCGACTCCATCGAAGCGCTATCCCCGTAGGGGGACCGCGATCACTCCACGGTGCGTTGTGCCGCACCCGCGCGGCGTCCAATCTGCGGCTCATGATTGGCTCCCGCGAAGATCGAGACGGCAAGCTGATGCGGCTGCCGCGGTCGACACCGTTCAGTTCGATCGAGGACGCGCTCGAGGACGTGCGGGCCGGGAAGATGGTCGTGGTATGCGACGCGGAGGACCGTGAGAACGAAGGCGACCTCACGATCGCGGCACAGTTCGCCGGGCCCGAGGCGGTCAACTTCATGGCCACCCACGGGCGCGGCCTGATCTGCCTGGCGCTGACGGCGGAGCGCTGCGAGCACCTCGGTCTCGGGCCGATGGTCGAGCAAAACGAGGCGCCGTTCCAGACAGCCTTCACCGTCTCGATCGAGGCCCGTGACGGAGTCGACACCGGCATCTCGGTGCACGACCGGGCGAGGACGATCGAGGTCGCGATCGACCCCCGCGCAGGCGCGTCGGACCTCGTCTCACCAGGTCACATGTTTCCGCTCAGGGCCAGACCGGGCGGCGTGCTGGAGCGGACGGGGCAGACCGAGGCGGCGGTCGACCTCGCGCGGCTGGCGGGGCTGTACCCGGCCGGAGTGATCTGCGAGATCATGAACCCGGACGGAACGATGGCTCGCGTGCCCGACCTCGAGCGCTACTGCGCCGAGCACGGGCTGAAGATGATCGCGATCTCGGACCTGATCGCGTATCGCCGCAGATCGGAGCGGCTGGTCGAGCGGGTTGCGGAGACGACGATGCCGACCACCTACGGGGAATTCCGCGCCATCGGATACCGCTCCCGGTCCGACGACAAAGATCACGTGGCGATGGTCAAGGGAGATGTCCGCGGGCTCGAGGACGTGCTCGTTCGGGTGCACTCGGAATGCATGACCGGCGACGTGTTCGGGTCACTCCGCTGCGACTGCGGCGAGCAGCTGAAGGACGCGATGAGCCGCGTCGAAGCGGAGGGCCGCGGAGTCGTCCTGTACTTGTCACAGGAGGGGCGCGGGATCGGGCTCTTGAACAAGCTCAAGGCTTACGAGCTCCAGGAGCTCGGACTCGACACGGTCGACGCCAACCTCAAGCTCGGGCTGCCGGCGGACATGCGCGACTACGGGATCGGGGCGGAGATCCTCGCGGACCTGGGCGTGAAAACCGTTCGTCTCTTGACCAATAACCCGAGCAAGGTCGCCGGGCTCGAGCGCCACGGGATCCCGGTCTCAGAGCAGGTGCCGATCGAGCACCCCGCGAGCGAGCACAACCGCGAGTACCTCCGCACGAAAGCGAACCGGCTGGGCCACGCGCTCCAGGGTCCGGGCGTGAGCCTGGTCGCGGTCGCGGGCAACGGCAGCTGAGCATCCGCGCGGTGGCGGTGTGAGAATCGCATCGTGAGCCTGTTCTTCCTATTCGCGCAGTTGGAGTTCACGCACGCGGTCGGGCCGCATGCCGGACGCTATGTGGTCGAGCCCGGTCTGCTGGGCGCTGGGCCGCCTACAAGTGACGGGTCTCCCGATCCCGCGCTCGACAGCCGCAATCAAGAGGTGGCGGGCGTCAGCAAGGGCGTCGGTGACTCCGACGTTCTTGCGATCGGCGTCGCAGGTGCGCCTGCCGGCCGGATGCGGCTTCTGCGGACGACGCGACACGTAAAACCGAACGCCGAGCCGTCCGAGGTTCCCTTGTCGATCGTGACGTTCATCAAGGGCACCCAGCCGCTCCGAGACCGAGGCGATGCCGGGAGACGACTGGACGAGATCCGATTTTCCGAGGAGCGGCAGAATCGCTGGGTGAACGATGCGTTGCTGGTGCTGAACCTCGCGATCAGGGCGTACCGCGCCGGTGCCCCCGACCCCTATGCGATTGAGGTCACGCGACGCGATGCGCGGCAGGTGCGGATCGGCTACGGGACGACCGAGCAGGTCCAGGACGGGCGCTGGGAAGACGCCGTCGAGCTTCCTCCACCGCACCAACGGCGGACGAAGCGAATCGAGCGGCTGCGCCCAGCGGAGGCGGTCGCATCCGTGCTCTCAGGACACACGACGGTCCTCGGTGCAGAGGACCTGCTCGCCCGCGCGTTGGTCGACCTCGACAATCGCCGCCCGCGCGCAGCCGCGTTCCAGGTGGGCGCGGCAATCAGCATGCTGGGCGCAGAGGCGCGCACGAGCGGGCAGCATGGTGCGCCCGACCTCCGGCCGCTGGGGGAGCACGCCACTCGCGTCCGGGAGCTCGAGCGGATCGCCGCCGAGCGCGAGCTCGATAACGGGGAGATCGAAGGACTCGAGGCGATCGTCGACGCCGTCGGGACGGCGCTCGACGCCTGGCGGTACGGCCAGCTGCCTAGCGCCTAGAACGGCACGCTGCGCTCGAACACCCCGCGGTTCTCTTCGTCCGGGATCACGTAGGGGTGCTTCGAGCGAGCCCAGATCTCCATCTCGGGCTCGAGCCACGAGTGGTCGTCGAGCGTGCCGGCCTTGATCCACACCATGTCGGGCGTGGCCTCGGCGACGCTGATGAGCGTCGATCCGCACGCCGAGCAGAAATGCCTATGCACGGCTTCACCGGTGTCCTCCCCGGTCGTCGTGAACTCGCTGAGCGTGTCCCCATCGATCTGAAACGTGTCCCGCTCAACGCCGACGACCGTGGACGACGGGCTTCCGCTCGCTCGCTGGCAGTCGGTGCAATGGCATATCAGCGTCGCGACCGGCTCTCCGTCGGAGTGGTAGGTCACGTTCCCGCAAAGGCAGTGCCCGTCTAGCTGGCCCATCGCTTTCTCCTTCCAAGTCCTCAGTGTCGGCGCTTAGCCTAGATCTGGCCCGCCGCGCCCACCATCCGCTGTTCGGGGAGCTTGGTACTTCGATCGGGAGAGAGATTGTCTTCCGATCGGATCCTCGTTTTCCCCCCGACGGGTGACGACGCGTGGCTCGGGCTCGCCTACCGTCTCCCACTACCCGAGAGTGGAGAGGACGCGTGCAACTGGTGACACAACCGGCAGCGCTCGAGCGAGTGCTCGATGGCCTCGCTATGCGACGCGAGGCGCTCGTCCACACGGTCGTCTCCGAAGCGACGGAGCTGAGCGGCTACGCCGAGCTCGCCGACCCCCAGGCGGCGGACTTCGCGGCCACCGTACGGGAGGGGTTCGATGCGATCCTGGACGCGCTTCCCGACCAGCGCTCGTTCACCGAGCCGGACGTGGCGTTCCTGTGGCCCCACATCCGCACGCGGGCAGCGGCCGGGGTACCCGAGGGCGACATGCTCGCGGTCGTGCGGCTATTTCAGCGCGCGCTGTGGGAAGCGATCGTCGAGCTCGCCGGGGGCGATGAGGACGGCCACACCGCCGCGCTGACCCTGGCCCGGCCGCTGATCGGCTACATCGACGTCCTCAGCCGTGTCGTCACGGAAGCGTTCAACGAGGCCGAGCAGGCCTTGTCGTCGCGCGCAAGTGTGGTCCGCCAGAGTGTGATCGAGACACTGCTCGCCGGCGCTGAGCTCGCCCCCGGGGCGCAGTTGAACGCGGCCCGCCACGCGGGCCTCGACGTCGGCTCTCCCGTGGTCGTGATCGTGGCCCGCCCCACCGGTGACGGTCTCGACGAGGCGGCGCTGGGGGTGGCAGCGGTAGCGCTCGCGCGAGCGGCAGGCGATGCGCTCGAACCGCTCTCGCTCGTCCGCGGAGACGAGGTCATCGTGATCCGCGTCACGCAGGGTGAGGATGCCGTGGGGCTGGGCGAAGCACTCCGCGCGGCCGTCGAGCGGCTGGACGAGCGACGGCTGTCGATCGCAGTCGGGGTGAGCACCGTGCACGCCGATCTGGTCGAGGTGCCGGCTGCCTACCACGAGGCTTGCCTCGCCCTCCAGCAGCTCCCGAGCGCGGGAGGCGTGTTCGCGTTGGGCGAGCTCGGCGCGGCCGACTATCTGATCCTCCGCGGCGGCGACGACACGGCTTGGCGCCTCATACCCGCCGCGGTGCGCGACTTCACCGGGGATGATGCGCGCCAGGGCGGGGCCCTCAGCGCCACGGTGGTCGCGTTCGTCTCGAGCGACATGAACGTCAAACTCGCAGCTGAGCGCTTGTTCGTGCACCCGAACACCGTCCACTACCGCCTCTCGCGAATCGAGGAGCGGACTGGGTTAAGCGTCCGCAGCCTGTCCGACGTCCTGCTGCTGACGATCGCGATCCAGCTGCGCCGCCGCCGTTTCACGGTCTGACCGGTTATTTGGCGTACAGGCCCTCGATCACGTCTGCGTATTTCTCGGCGATCGGCTTGCGCTTGAGCTTCAGCGCGGCGTCAGCTCGTCGCCGCCGGGAACCCATTCGCCCGGCAACAGGACGTGCTTCTTGATCTGCTCGACTCGGCTCAGCTTCGCGTTCCCGCGCTCGATGCCAGCGGCCACCTCGGCCTTGACGAGCTCGTTGTCGGCCATCGCCTCGAGCGAGTCATCGGCGATCCTGTGCTCCGCGCGAAAGCCGCCGCGGCCTCGGGCTCGAGCAGGACGAGCGCCGTGTTGTACGGCCGCGCGTCGCCGATCACGACCGCGATCCCGACAAGCGGGCTCCCGGCCTTGATCGCCGCCTCGATGTTCGCCGGCGACATGTTCTTGCCCGCCGAGCTGATGATCAGCTCCTTCTTGCGGTCGACGATCTTCACGAAGCCGTCATCGTCGATCTCCGCGATGTCGCCGTATCAGCCACCCGTCCGCGTCGACGGCCTCCGCGGTCTTCTCTGGGAGGTCCCGATAGCCGCGCATCACGATTCGGCCGCGCACGAGCAGCTCGCCATCGTCTGCGAGCTTGGCCTCGGCCCCGGCAGCGGCTTGCCGACCGTCCCCAGCCGCCGCGTCTCTTCGCGGTTCATCGTCACCACCGCCGAGGATTCGGTCATTCCGTAACCCTCGTTGATCGGCATGCCCAGCGCCGCGAAGAACTCGAGCACGTCCATCGCGATCGGCGCCGAGCCGCTCAGCAGGAACACCCCATCGTCGAAGCCGAGTCCTCGCGGACGGGGCGGAGAACCTCAGCCTCGGCCAACTCGCATTCTCGGCGAAGCTCGTCCGGTACAGGCTTGCGGGCTTCCTCGAGCTGGACGCGCTTGATGCCAGCCTGGACCGCCTTGGCGATCGCGGCCCTCCGGCCCTCGTCCGGCTCCGCGGCGAACCGGCCTCGAACGACGCCTTGAGCTTCTCCCAGACCCGCGGGACCCCGAGCCACAGGGTCGGCCGCAATCGGCGAGCGCCGGCACGGCGGCTTGGCGTCGGCCACGCAGGTGATGCACCCCCGTCATCATGCCAGGTAGTGGGGCAGACCCGGTCGGCGAGATGTGCCATCGGCAGGTAAGACATCAGCCGTCCGTCGGCCGGCAGCCCGGTGACCTTCATCCAGGTTCTTCCGGTCCAGAGCAGGTTGTCGTGCGTCAACTCAACGCCCTTCGGCGGACCGGTCGTGCCGGACGTGTAGATCAGCGTCGCAACGTCGTCGGGCGTGACCGCGCGCCAGCTCGCCTCGAAGTCGAAGGCCGGATCGCCAGCGGCGATCAGCTCGTCCAGGTCCGCGGTTCCGGGCTCGGCGCCCTCTACGACGAACACGTATTTGAGCTCCGGCACCTTCTCCCGCACGGTCAGCACACGGTCGAGGAACTGACGCTCGGTGACGATCAGGTGAGCGTCCGAGGGCGGACGACGTACTCGATCTGCTCCGGGGACGAGGTGTTGTAGACCGAGAACGGCGTTGCCCGCAGGTGCAGGGCCGCAACGTCGACGAGATGGGTCTCGGGGCGGTTGGCAAGCATCATCGCGACGGTGTCCCCGGGGCCGATGCCGTGAGCCGCGAGGCCGGCCGCCAGCGCGCGCACGCGCTCGCCGTATTCGCGCCAGGAAATCGTGACCTCGTCACCGGGAGTTCGGAGCGCGGCGGCCTCACCGCAACGAGCGACGTTTGCCTGAAACGCCTGAACCAGGTTGGTCACTGCTGCGCTGCTGGCATCGCTTGGCTGAGTGGTGGGCTCTGAGCTGGTGGCCATCTCGGACTCCTTTGCGGTCGTGCACGAGGGTGGCTCAAGCTACGGTCCGGCCGCGGAGGCGTCCTCGGACCACGCTCCAAACTTCACCCGGCGGGTTTGGTCACCGTCCACAAGCAGGCCTGGTTGTCCCCGGGAGTAAGCTCGGGCGCAGCGGGAGGCCCTCGTTGCACGTCGCACCACTCCACTTGCACCGCCGCTCGAGCAACGGCGCCAGCGACGGCGCAGGCGCCCCGCACCCGCTCGACCTCGCGCTCGAGTACGGCTACGAGTACCACCAGGGGTGTATGGACTTCCAGGAGGAGGAACCCGGAGAGTTCTGGCCGATCAGGGTCGAGAACTGCTTCAAGGCGTTCGGATCGAACAGGGTGATGAACGGACTCAATCTCGCCATTCCAGAGGGCATGATCACCGTCGTCCTCGGGCCGTCGGGGACGGGCAAGAGCGTCCTGATCAAGCACCTGATCGGGCTGATGTTCCCCGACTCCGGCGATGTCAAGGTCCATGGCAGGTCAGTCCCGAAGATGACCATGCACGAGCTGCTCGAACTGCGAAAGCGGTTCGGGATCTTGTTCCAGGACGGCGCGCTGTTCGGCTCGATGAACGT
Organism: uncultured Solirubrobacterales bacterium; assembly: GCA_963705775.1. GTDB lineage: Bacteria > Actinomycetota > Thermoleophilia > Solirubrobacterales > Solirubrobacteraceae > Palsa-465. The sequence goes on from CAVPKT010000011.1 coordinate 16,670, forward strand.
GTTCGACAACGTCGCCTATCCACTCAGGAAGAACACCGGCCTGAGCGAGCGGGAGATTGCGGAGATCGTCCACCGCCGCCTCGATGAGGTCGGACTCTCGGCCGCCGAGCGCAAATTCCCGAACGAGCTTTCGGGCGGCATGCGCAAGCGGGCAGGGTTCGCGCGTGCGCTCGTGCTCGAGCCGGAGATCGTGATGTTCGATGAGCCGGACTCGGGGCTTGACCCCGTCCGAACTGCGCTCCTTTGTCATCTGATCCAGCAGGTGCATGCGCAGAACGGGGGCACCTACATCGTGATCACCCACGACATCGCCTCGGCCCATCGGATCGGCGAATACCTCGCGGTGCTTTGGAAAGGGCGGATCGTGCAGTCCGGCGACCGCGAGGCGATGTTCGGCTCCGAGAACCCGTTTGTGCGCCAGTTCCTCGCCGGGACGGAGGACGGCCCGCTCGGCATGGACTAAACGGTTCGCGCAAGCGCGAGCCGGGCTCTCGCTACCTCGAAGGGGGAGCGAAATCTGCCCCCCGGGGGATTGTGCGGCCGATGACCTGAGACTTGAATACCGCGTCATCACCGGGCATCTGCGGCTCGGGGGAAGAGGGAATCCAGGTCAATGCGCGCGCAATCCCGAACAGGTCGCAAAGCCCGAGCAACGGCGCTCGTCGCTGCGGTCGTGTGCGTGGCGGCGGTGGGGACAGGCGTTGCGCTGATTCCCGCCACCGCGGCGGCGCAGGACTGCACGTTGACGGTGACCCTCCTCGGCGGCAGTGTCCTGACGCTGCAGGTGCCACCCGGAACGCCACTCTCGTCGATTTCGTTGCCGCTAGGGGTTGCGTCGGTGAGCGAGTCGTGCCCGCCGCCCGCGACGGCAACGACGCCGAGTGCCCCCGCGCGGCCCGTGAAGAGGTCAGCGCCGGTGCGGCGGACGCCGGCGGCGCCGCCACGCTCGGTTGCCGCGCCCAAGCCGCAGCAGCCGTCCTCCCATCGCAGCGGCCGCACGTTCCATCGGAGTTCGTCGACATCGGGTGGCACGAGCACGGGCGCGACCGGCGGGTTGGCGGCGCCCACGCCCGGAGCCAAGCCCGGGGGTTTGCGTGGTTCTGGTGGGGTGCCGTCCTCGAGCGAATCCGACGTATTCGTTTTCGTTGCCGGGCGCGGCGCCGTTGGGGGTCCCGAACTTCTTTATCAACTCGTTCCAGATCCCGCCGTTCTTGCTGCCGATCTATCAGGCGGCGGGGATCGAGTACGACGTGCCGTGGCAGGTGTTGGCGGCGATTAACGAGATCGAGACCGATTATGGGCGCAACCTGTCGGTCCGTACTGCGGGGGCGGTTGGGTGGATGCAGTTTTTGCCGTCGACGTGGAAGCGTTATGCGGTCGCGGCGACGGGGAATGGGATCGCGGATCCGTATAACCCGGTCGACGCGATCTTCACCGCGGCCAGGTATTTGCAGGCGGCGGGCGCGTCGAAGAATGTGGGTCAGGCGATTTTTGCTTATAACCACGCGGGTTGGTATGTGCAGTCGGTGTTGTTGCGCGCGAAGCTGATCGGTGGTTGCCGTCGCAGTTCATCGGCGCTCTGTCGGGTTTGGTGGAGGGTCATTTCCCGGTCGCGGCGAAGGCGAAGTACGCCGATGATTATGTGGAGCAGCTCGCGACCCGCCGGGTGAAGACCGCGAATGCGGCGGTCCCGATCGAGTCGAACCCGTCGCAGAAGGCGGTCGCGATCTACGCGGCCCAGAACTCGCCGGTGATCGCGGTCAATGACGGGAAGGTCGTCGGCCTCGGTCAGAACTCCAGTGGGGCCGCTACGTGCAGGTCCAGGACTCAAACGGGAACGTTTATACGTACGCGAACCTCGGGAGCGTCCCGAAGGGGTATCCGGTGCCCAAGGCGGTGCACGTGACCGCGGCGCAGATCGCGAAACAGCTCTCCCATCAGCGGGCGCCGAAACCGACCGGGTCAGCGACCGCCGGAACCCAGCAGGCGCCCGCAATCGCCACTCGGACGGCGAAAGCAGCGCCGATCTCGCTCCCGGTAACCAGCGCCCCTCGCGCGCAAACGACGATCTCCGCGCCACAGGTCAAGGAAAGGCTGTTCGCCTACCCGGCGCGTCCGGGCGCCTACCGGGCTGGCGGGGGCCAGCAGCTTCAGTCGGTCACCGAGCAGATCACAAACTTCCAGAACTACTTCTCGGACGTCCTTCACCTCGGCAAGAGTCAGTACAGGCTCGAGCCGTTGAAGCCCGGAGCGACCGTGGTCGCGGGCACGATCCTCGGGCGGATCGGACCGAACACGAGCACCCGCGCCTCGCACCTTCAATTCATGATCAAACCGGCGGGCGCGAGCAGCCCCTACATCGATCCCAAGCCCGTCCTGGACGGCTGGAAGCTGCTCGAAGCCACCGCCGTCTACCGCGCCGCCGGCGTGAACCCATTCCTCGGTAAGAACCCGTCGATCGGGCAGATCCTGCTCGAGTCGAAGGAGCAGCTGCAGAACCAGGTGCTCCAAGACCCGCACGTCCAGATCTACGCCTGCGGCCAGCGCGATATCCAGGCCGGGCTCGTCGACCGCCGCATCCTCGCCGTGATCGAATTCCTGTCCGCGTCCGGCCTCGACCCCACCGTCTCGGGCCTCGTGTGCGGCGCGAGCACGAACGCCACGACCGGCGTTGACCCGGAGGGCAAGACCGGCTCGAGCCTCGACATCTCAAAGGTCAACGGAATCCCGATCCTCGGCCACCAGGGCTCGGGCTCGATCACCGACATAACGATTCGCCGGCTGTTGACCCTCCAGGGGACCTTCCAACCCAACGAGATCATCTCCTACGATGAGCTACAAGAGCCAGAACAACACACTCGCGCTCCCCGACCACCAAAACCGCCTCCAGATCACGTACACACCCCAGTTCGGCGCCAACAAGAAGATCTCCGCTCAAGTAGCCCAGGTTCTCCAGCCGGGCCAGTGGATCCAGCTGATCAACCGGCTCGGTCAGCTCCCCGAACCGGTTGTCCCGATCGCGCCGTCGAGATACGCGATCAAGCCGCACTGAGCGCTAGTGGATACGCAGATTCAGGGCACAGTCATTCACGGCGACCATCGGGGCCGGGAGCCGGGCTTCCCGACTGAAAACGCGCGGCTCTCACCAGAGAGATCCGCCCCTCCAGTACGGCGTCTACGCCGGTTACGTCGACGGGCTGCCCGCGGCGATCAGCGTCGGGGTCAGGCCGACGTTCGGCGACGGCCTCGAGCCCTTGCTCGAGGCATTCATCCTCGATTGGGACGGCGACCTGTACGGCAAGACGATCAACGTCCGGGTCCACGGGATGATCCGTGGCGAGCTCAAATTCGACGGCGAGGCCGCGCTGATCGCCGAGATGCATCGCGACGTCGATCGCGTGAGAGGGAGCTGCTCGCCGGACTCGAAGCCGCGAGCTAGCGGCAGGAGACGCGGATGAAGTCCGCGATCGACTCGGTCGTCGCCCCGGGGGTGAATACCTCCGCCACCCCACCCTGCTTCAGCAGCTCAACGTCGGCGGGAGGAATGGTGCCGCCGACCGTGATCAGCACGTTGACCACGCCCTGCTGTCGAAGTAGATCGACGACCCGGGGCACGAGCGTGAGGTGGGCGCCGGAGAGAATCGAGATCCCGACCGCATCGGCATCCTCCTGGATCACCGTCTCGGACGATCTGCTCCGGCGTCTGATGAAGACCCGTGTAGACGACCTCCATGCCGGCGTCCCGGAGCGCCCGGGCGATGATCTTCGCGCCGCGGTCGTGACCGTCGAGTCCGACCTTTGCGACGACGACGCGGATCCGGCTGGTGCTCGTTGCAGTCGCAGACATCAGAACATCGGCCGCTCGCGGTAATCGCCCCATACGGTTTGCAGCGTGTGGACGATCTCGCCTTCGGACACGTGCACCCGAGCCGCGTCGATCAGCAGCGGCATCAGGTTGCGTCCGCTGACGGCCGCCGCCTTCAAACGTGCCAGCACGGCCTCGACGGCCCTGCGTCGCGGCTTCCGCGGACCGCCTTCAGCCGCTGTCGACCTGCTTGCGCTCGAGTGCCGGGTCGATCCGACAGGATCGGCGTCTGCTCGTCGTCGCCCTCCGTGAAGCCGTTGACGCCGACCACGAGCCGGCGGCCGGAGTCGATCTCGCGCTGGAATCGAACGCTGCGTCGGCGATCTCGCGCTGCGGGAACCCCGCTTGACCGCCTCGACCATCCCGCCGAGCTCGTCGATCGTGGAAGTACTCGTACGCCTGCTCCTCCATTCGGTCGGTCAGCGCCTCGACGAAGTACGACCCGCCGAGCGGGTCGACGGTGTTCGTCACCCCGGTCTCGTGGGCGATGATCTGCTGCGTCCGCAGCGCGATCCGGACTGCCGCCTCGGTTGGCAGCGCCAGCGCCTCGTCGAAGCGGTTGGTGTGCAGCGACTGCGTGCCGCCCAGCACGCCTGCAAGGGCCTCGATCGCGGTCCGCACGATGTTGTTCAGCGGCTGCTGGGCGGTGAGCGACACACCCGCGGTCTGGGTGTGAAACCGCATCAGCCAGCGACTTCGGGTTCCTGCGCGCCGAACGTGTCGCGCAGCTCGCGCGCCCAGATCCGCCGTGCGGCCCGGTACTTCGCGATCTCCTCGAAGAAGTCGATCTGGGCGTTGAAGAAGAACGTCAGCCGCGGCGCGAAATCGTCGACGTCGAGGCCCGCGCGACGGCGTGCTCAACGTAGGTGAGTCCGTCCTTCAGCGTGAACGCCAGCTCCTGCGCCGCCGTCGAGCCGGCCTCGCGGATGTGGTAGCCGGAGATGCTGATCGGGTGCCAGCGCGGCATCTGCTGCGAGCACCACTCGACCATGTCGGTGACCAGCCGCATCGCCGGATCGACCGGGAAGCACCACTCCTTCTGCGCGATGTACTCCTTGAGGATGTCGGTCTGGATCGTCCCCCCCAGCTGCTCGCCGGCGATCCCTGTTCGCTCCGCGGCGACCACGTAGAACGCGAGCATGATCGCCGCCGGCGCGTTGATCGTCATCGAGACGGTCACTTCGTCGAGCGGGATCCCGGCGAACAGCGTCTCCATGTCGGCGACAGTGTCGATCGCCACACCCTCGCGCCCGACTTCCCCCAGCGAGAGCGGTGGTCGGAGTCGTGGCCCATCAGTGAGGGCATGTCGAACGCGGTGGACAGGCCGGTTGGCCATGGTCGAGCAGGTAGCGGAAGCGCGCGTTGGTCTCCTCGGCCGTGCCGAAGCCCGCGAACTGGCGCATCGTCCACAACCGGCCTCGGTACATCGATGGGTACACGCCCCGGGTGAACGGGTACTCGCCAGGGACGCCGATCGCCGCATCCGGGTCTGCTGGGAGATCCGCCTCGGTGTAGAGCGAGTTGATGGACTTGCCCGAAAGCGTGGTGAACGGGGCTTCCCGCTCAGCCGAGCGGTCGTACTCCGTGGTTCGATCCGTCGTGGCACTCATAGGAGTACCGATGATAGAGGATGCAATAGTTGGATGTCAAACTATTTGCCCGGTGGGGCCCGCTGCGGTTCGAAGTCCCCGGCGGCCAGCCGCAGCTGACGCAGCACGTCTGTGACCTGCTCGACCTCCGCCCGGGCCAGCGGGGTGGTCCCAAAGCGAATCGCGTTCAGCGTCTCCGTCGCGCGTGCGGCCACGTCTCGGCCCCGGCCAGTGATCGTTGCCAGGACGGTCCGGCGATCGGTGGGGTGAGCCTCGCGGATCGCGTACCCGAGCTTCTCGAGACCGTCGATCAGGCTGGTGACACTCGTGGGATTACCTGAAGCCGCGCTCCCATCTTTCCGAGCGGCAAACTCCCCGCGCGGCTCAGATACAGGAGCATCAAAGCCTCGTAGCGAGGGAACGTCAGCTCGAACGGCTCGAGCGCCTCGTTCAAGCGAGCCAGCAGGATCTGCTGCACGCGCATCACGGAGGTGACGGCCATCATCGGCGGCGCGCTCCCCGCGCCCCAGTGCTTCCGCCATTGACGGCCGGCCTCTGCGATCGGATCGAAGCTCAGGGGTTCTGGCAGCGCCAAGCTTGTCAGGGGCCCGGACCAACTACGAAGGTGGGACGGCCGCCCCTCGATCGGAAGATCGGCGCTCGCGGCATGCCCCAGTGGGATGGATGTCCCACTTGGCGGAGTGACTTTTCACCCTTAGACGGCCCACCTACCGTGGCCTCAACACATAAAGTCTATCGGCGGGAGAGGCAGATGGTCACAGCAATCGTCACAGAGGTATCGAGGCTCTCGGCTCACAGGCACGACGTCGGATTGGCGGTGCTGGCACTGGAGTGACGGAGGTGGCGACGACGCGCCCGGCGCCGGCGCCCGAGCCGGCATCTTGGCGCCCTCACCGCGCGATCGCCTGCGTCCCGCGCGCCCGTCTCGGGGCGGACGCCACCAAGGCGACCCGTTCTAACGAGCGCCTGCACCACCAAACGACTCGCCTCGGTAAGGGTCGCCACAACGGCCCCGGCTGAAGAGGGTCTGCGTGATGGAACTGGCATCGATGCTCTCCGGGGAGCGGTTTACCGACCGCCCGGCGTCGGTCTGTCCGGTGCTGGCCGCGGTGCTCCGGGCATACAACGACTTCCTTGACGACACGCGGCGCCAGTCGCTGCGCCGTTACGCATCCGATTGCGTCGGCACGAGGATCGACTACGCGCTGGAACGGCGACGGGCCGCTGCTGCACTCGCCCACGCCCGCGCAGGTAGCTCCGCGCGCCGCACGGGCTGGCGACGGCTGTTTCCCGAACGCGTCTGCCCGCCGGAGGACTCCGAGCCGCGGCCGATCGCCGACTACGTCATCAAGTCGATCGGCCATTCCCCTCCTCGGATGCTGTCGCTACTCGACGACCTGATCGGGCTGGGCCGTATCTCCGGTCCTGATGAGGTTTCCACCAAC
>CAVPKT010000012.1:0-38316 GCA_963705775.1 uncultured Solirubrobacterales bacterium
GCATCGGTACCTGGAGCGGCGGCCGCTTCATGCGCTTTGGTGAGCCGCTCGACGACGAGCGCCTGATCGCTCTATTCACCCCCGACGACCGGATCCGAACCGTGATCACTGCCGACGCCTATGGGGCCGGCGAGGCGGACACGATGCTGGGCCGGGCGATCGACGGCAGACCGCGCGAGGACATGTGCATCGTCGGCGCAATCGGCCACGACTTTTACGCGGGCGAGCGCGACGGGGCGAAGGGCTTCCCGCGGTTCACCGATCCGAGCCTCCGTCGCGAGAGCGAGTACGGCGACTACCTGCGGATGGCGACCGAACGCAGCCTCGCGCGCTGCGGAATTGAGAGCTTCGACCTGCTCCTGCTCCACAACCCCGACCGCATCGGATACACGAGCCAAGCCGTCTGGAGCGCGATGGCCACGATCCGCGACCAGGGCCTGACGCGCATGATCGGGGTCGCACCGGGCCCGGCGAACGGGTTCACGCTCGATCTGATCGACTGCTTCGAGCGCTTCGGCGACCTGCTCGACTGGGCGATGATCATTCTCAATCCGCTCGAGCCCTGGCCCGGCGAACTGTGCCTGCCGGCCGCCGCCGACGCCGGGATCAAGCTGATCACGCGGGTCGTTGACTACGGCGGCCTGTTCTGGGACGACGTTCGTCCGGGACAGGAGTTCCCGCCCCAGGATCACCGCGGATTCCGGCCCGCCGGATGGATAGAGGCCGGACGCGAGCGGCTCGAGTCGATGTGGCCGATCGCCCAGCGCGCGGGGCTGACGCTGCTGCAGCTGGCGTGCCAATGGAACCTGGCGCACGTGCCGGTGCACTGCGTCGCGCCGACGCTGATCCAAGAGATCGGACCCGGCGCCCGGCCGATCGAGGACAAGCGCGCCGAGCTCGCGGCGCTGCCCGCCGAGACAAGGATCTCCGACGCCGATGTCGAGGAGATCCGCGCGCTTGGCGACAACACCGGTCGCATGGTCCTCAAGGGCGCCAGCCCCGACTACTCGGGCGAGCAGCGCCCCGACCGCTGGACGGTCGACGAGCGGCTCGAGGAGGTTGCGCGCCGGTGGCAGATCGAGCCCGAGCGCGACCTCGTCCAAGCTACGTAAGCGACTTCGCGTCCTCTCGCATCCACTCGCAGCCGGCGGAGATGTCGTCCACCCCCAGCGCAGCTGCGAGGTTGATCCAGGCGCCGTAGCGGAAGAACTCATCGATCCGCTCCGAGTCGGGAACGGGGGTGCCATCGCGCTCGGCCGTCTCGCGCGCGAGCCGCTCGACGTGGGCGACGAGCCCCGCGTAAATCGACCGCACCCGCTCGCGGATCTCGGGGTCGTCGCAGGCCGCGTACGCCTGGTGCTGGAGCATCAGATAGTCGCGACGGTCTGATTGGAGCAGCTGCACATACTCGTGGCCCATCGCCCTGAGCACGTCGGCGTCGGGCTTGGCGATCGCCGGGTCGTATTCGGCCGCCGCGCGGGTGAATGCCTTGGCGCTCAGCTCGAAGCCGCGCTCGACCGCCGCCAGGAACAGCTCCTTCTTCGAGCCGAACAGGCTGAACACGTAAGGCTGTGCGACACCGACGCGCCGCGCGATCCCGTCGACCGGGGTTCCGTATAGGCCGCGCCGCGCGAACTCGTGCACGGCGGCATCGATCAGCGCGTCCCGGCGCTCGGACGCCGGGACACGCTGGCGACGGGGGGTCGATTTCGCTGTTGCGCTCATGTGCTATGCCGGCACGGCCACCGTATCGACTTGCGCGCGCCGCCACGGCCGTGCTGCTGAAGGGGAGCGCCGCGGCGATCAGCGCGCCTGCCGCGAGGACGGCCACGCCGACCCACATCGCCGGCGTCAGCCCGTGGACGAACGCCTGGGGCGAGGTGTAGCCACCGTGGCTTGTGAACACGGTCGCCAGGATCGCGATCCCTAGCACGCCGCCGAGCTCGCGGATCGCATTGGTCGCGCCCGACGCCTGGCCCGCCTCGTCCGTCCGGACCGAGGAGAGCACGGCGTTGGCCGAGGGCGCGAACACGAGCGCCATCCCAGAGCCGGCGAGGATGAACGGAGCGATCATGCTCGCGTAGCTCTGGTGGACACTGGCCAGCGTCGCGAGCCACCCGAGTGCGACCGCCTGGAGCGTCAGCCCCGCGGCCATGAACGTCCGGCTGCCGTAGCGCTCCGAGAAGAAGCCGGCCAGCGGCGAGACGACCATCGAGGCGCCGGTCCAGACCAGCAGCTTCACGCCGGCCTGCAGCGGGGTGTTGTGGAGCACGTTCTGCAGGTACTGGCTCAGGAAGAAGATCGAGCCGAACATTCCGAAGTACATCGCCAGCGAGACGGCGTTCGTGACTGCGAAGCTTCGCTTGGTGAAGAAGCGCATCGGGAGCATCGGGTCGGTGGTCCGGAGCTCGTACGCGACGAAGGCGATCACCAGCGCTGCGCCGAATGCCAGCGGGGCGAGTACCTGCATGGAGGCCCAGCCGAGTGACTGCGAGCGAACGAGACCGAAGACGATTCCGAACAGGCCGCTCGATGCGAGCGCCGAGCCCGGGCAGGTCGAGCCGGCGAGAGGCGCCATGGCTCTCGTTCAGACGGGTGAGCGACAGGGGGATCAGCACGGCGCCGACGGGGACGTTGATCCAGAAGATGTAGTGCCAGGAGGCGATCTGGACGACCGCGCCGCCGACGAGCGGCCCAAGCGCGACGGCGATGCCGCTGATCGCTGACCAGACGCCGATCGCGACACCTCGCCGCTGCGGCGGGAACGCGTCTGCCAGGAGCGTGAGCGTCAGCGGCGTGACAATCGCGGCTCCGAGTCCTTGCGCGGCGCGAGCCGCGATCAGCATCCCGGTTGTGGGGGCCACCGCTGCGGCAGCGGAGGAGAGCGTGAACAGCGCGATGCCCGCCGTGAACATCCGCTTGCGCCCGAACCGATCGCCGAGCGCCGCGCCGGTGAGCAGGAACACCGCGTACGAGAGCACGTACGCGTTGACGGTCCACTCGAGCGCCTGGATCGAGGAACCGAGCTCCCGATGGATGCTCGGCAGCGCGACGTTCACGACCAGGTTGTCGAGCACCGTCATGAACAGCCCCACCGAGACAATCAGGAGGGTCCATCTGCTTGTGCGTGATGAGCTTGTCATTGGTCTATCTCCCGGGGGACGGGCCCCTTCAAGTTCTTAGTGAGTACTAACTAATAAGAAGTTAGCAGTCACTAATAATCTTGTCAAGGGGGCGCGAAACGCCTCGGCTGCGGCCCGGCGACGTGTGATCTCCCGCCTACTGCAATACCAAAGCGACGATCGACGCGGCCCGCTCGACGTCAGGCTCGGCCCCGACGACCGTGTCGTGGTAGATGAACCCCTCGGTGATCCGCACGATCGCGTACGCGAGGCTGTTGACGTCTGCCCGCAGCTTTAGCGACCGGCCTCCTGCTCCTCGCGGAGCAGGAGGGCCAGGTCTGGACCGTCCGTGGCTGGACGCCCCCACCCTCCGAAGTCAAAAGTCGCAATGCGGCGTGCGTCTCCTGTTGCAGGAACACTTGAAGCGGCTCGGCCCGGACGATCTCTGAGACGTGCTGGCGAAAGACCGCGAGCACGCGCTTCGCCCCGGTATGGCGTGGGTGGTCGGCCTTGGCCTGCTCGAAGAGGCGGTGCGAGAGCGACCACAGCACGTCGCTCAGCAGCCGCTCGCGATCCCCGCACCAGCGGTAGAGCGTCGCACGCGAAATCTCGAGCTCTGACGCGAGCGACTGCATATCGAGACGCCGACCGCTGAGAAACATCCGACGTGCCGCGCGGAACGCGCCTGCCGGCGTTGCCTGCATCCGGCTTGGCGTCGCCTCGGGATCGCTCGCGGCCCGGAACGCGATCGTCTCCTCGATCCGAAGCGGGACCGCGCGCAGGCCCCCGTGTGCCCTGCTCCCCGGCCCAACGACCGCACGCATATGTACAGATTACGTTAGTGCTGCTTGTGATGCAGATCGCTGATCTGTATATCTAGGCGCGTGGAGAGGGACCACGCAGCCGGGCCCGCGGCGTTGCGCGTCAACGGCGTGTCCGTCTCATTCGGCGGCGTCGTAGCGCTGGATGACGTGTCCCTCGAGGTCAGCCGGGGAGAGGTGCTCGGCGTTATCGGTCCCAACGGCGCCGGCAAGACGACGCTGTTCAACGTCATCTGCGGGTTCGTCGTACCGGACGCGGGGACGATCAGCTGGCGCGGCGAGCCGTTCACGCGGATCCACCCTCACCGGCTCACGCGGCTCGGCATCGCGCGCACGCTGCAGGGGGTGGGCCTGTTCGAGCGTTTGACATTGCTGGAGAACGTGATGGTGGGAGCGGAGCGGTTCCGCCGGTCGAAGCCCTCACAGGGCTGCTCGGGCTGCCGCGCGCCGATCGCGACGAGCGGGCCCTTCGCGAACGGGCGCTCGAGGCGCTTCGGCGGCTCGACTGCGCTGACGCCGCCGACCGTCTCCCCGCGACCCTTCCCTACGCAGTCCGCAAGCGCGCGGCGCTGGCGCGCGCGCTCGTCGCGGAGCCCGAGCTGCTGATGCTCGATGAGCCCGCCGGCGGGCTGGACGCAAGCGAGCTCTCCGGGCTCGCGAAAGTGGTCGCCTCTCTGGGCGCCCGATCGCGGTGATGGTGGTCGAGCACCACATGGACTTCGTGACCTCGGTCTGCGATCGGGTGGTCGTGCTCGACTTCGGCCGGGTGATCGCCAGCGGCCCACCACCGTTGATCAGACAGGACCCGAAGGTCCTCGACGCCTACCTGGGCCGTGAGGCTGAAGAAGCTGACACCCTCACCGCGGCCGCGGGAGCTGCCGATGCTTGAGGTCGCGTCGTTGACGACCGACTACGGCCCGGTGCGGGCCGTCAATGATGTGTCCCTCCGCGTACCGGGAGGCACGGTCACCGCCGTGCTCGGCGCGAACGGCGCGGGTAAGACCACGCTGCTGCGCACCATCTCCGGCCTCGTCCGCCCACGTGGCGGGAGCGTCAAGCTCGACGGGCAGCGAGATCAGCTCCATGCCCGTCGAGGAGATCGTGCGTCTGGGGCTGGCGCACGTGCCCGAGGGCCGTGGCGTGATCGGCGAGCTGACCGTCGAGGAGAACCTCCGCTTGGCGGCTTGTGGCGAGGTCGCGAGGCCCGCCCCGCTCGAGTGACGATATACGACCTGTTCCCTCGTCTCCGCGAGCGCCGCAACCAGCCCGCCTCGAACCTCTCGGGCGGCGAGCGCCAGATGCTCTCGATCGGCCGCGCGCTGGTCGCCCGGCCGCAGGTGCTGCTGCTCGACGAGCCGTCGCTCGGGCTCGCGCCAGCGCTGGTCGCCCAGATCATGGCGCTGATCCGCAGGCTGGCTGACTCGCTCGGTCTAGCGGTGCTGTTGGTCGAACAGAACGCCCGCAGCGCACTGTCGATCGCCAACCGCGGGATCGTGCTGAACCTCGGCCGAGTCGTCGCAGATCAGGACCCCGAGTCCCTGCGCGCCGACGAGCGCCTCCGTCACGCGTACCTGGGGTTCTGAGGCATGACCAAGTTCATCGACCTGACGCTGAACGGAGTCTCGATGGGCGCCATCTACGCGGCGGTCGGGCTGGCGCTGGTCCTGATCTGGCGCGCGACTCGGATCGTCAACTTCGCTCAGGGCGGGATGCTGATGATCACCACGTTCATCGCCTACGCCGTGGTCAACGCGGGGGCCTCGTATGGTCGAGGCGTTCATCGTCGCGCTGGCGTCGGACTGGTGCTCGGCGCCGTGGTCGAACGCGTGCTGATCCGTCGCGGTCGAAGCAGGCGCCGCCGCTCAACGCGGTGATCGTCGACGCTCGGCCTGTTGATCCTGCTCCAGTCGATCGCAGGGATGATCTGGGGCAACACGCCGAAATCGTTCCCGGCGGCGTTCTCGATCCGCGGCTTCAAGGTCGGCGGGACGACCTGCTGTTCGCGCCCAACGACTTGTTCATCGTGCTGCTCGTGATCGGGGTCGCGATCGCGCTGGCGCTCCTATTTCGGAACACGTCGCTCGGTCTGAAGATGCGCGCCGCGGCGTTTCAGCCGGAGATCGCACGGCTGCTCGGCGTCCGCGTCGGCCGGATGCTGACCTCGGGTGGGCGCTCGCCGCGCTCGTCGGCTCGGTCGCCGGCGTACTCGTCGCGCCGTCGGTGTTCGTCGGTCCGAACACGTTCGATCCGATCCTGATCTTCGGCTTCATGGCGGCCATCCTCGGCGGGCTCGACAGCCCGCTCGGCGCCGTGGTCGGCGGGCTCGTCCTGGGCCTGGCACTGTCCTATGTGTCCGGGCTACGAGGGATCGTCGACTGGTCACGCTCGCCGCGCTCGGTGATCCTGGTGGCTGGTTCTGATGGTGCGGCCCGGGGCCTGTTCTCGGTCGCTCAGGAGCGACGCGTATGACCGCGCTAGCCGGTGCGCATCGTCGTGGCCGCGAGAGCACGCTCGTGCGGTCGCTCGCTGTTGTATCGCCGCCGGGCTCGTGCTGCTTCTGCTCAGCGAGTGCTGAGCGCGTACAACGACCTCCAGCTCGCCGACGGCGCCTACTACTTCATGGTCCTGGCGGGGCTGACGGTGCTGATCGGCTCGAACGGCCAGATCTCGCTCGGGCACGGAGGCCTCATGGCCGTGGGCGCCTACACGGTGGCGCTGCTGATCGGCAACGAGGGCTGGGCGCTCGTGCCGGCGCTGGTCGCGGCGGTGCTCGCCACGCGATCAGCGGGCTGCTGGTCGGGGCTCGCGGCGACGCGGCTGCGGGTCCGTACCTGGCGGGCGTGACGCTCGCGTTCGCGATCGGCCTCCCGGCGCTGGCGCTGCAAGTTCTCTGGACCGTTCGGCGGCGACAACGGGATCGCGATCAATCCGCCGACTCCGCCGTCCGGGTTCGGTTCGTCGTTCCCGCTGGAGCGCTGGGAAGCCTGGATCGCCTGCGCGGGCGCGCTTGTCGTGATGTTCGTGCTCTACAACCTGCTCCACAGCGGCACCGGGCGCGCGCTTGCGAGCGGTTCGCGACGACGAGATCGCGGCGTCTCTGTGCGGCCTGCACGTCGCCGGCGTACGCAGACGCTGACGTTCGTGATCAGCGCGGCATGCGCCGGGCTCGGCGGTGGGATGTTCGCGGTCGTCACCCAACTCGCCGCGCCGGGGGCGTTCTCGCTCCAGCTGTCGCTGTCGCTGCTCACCGGCGGTCGTGCTCGGCGGGCTCGGGTCCTGACCGGGGCGATCTGGGGCGCGGCCTGCTCGTGCTGCTGCCCGGCTGGTCGAACGACATCGCCCATTCGTTCTCGCTCTCGCAGAAGGTCTCGGCGAACCTTCCGCTCGCCATCTACGGGGTGATCCTGATCGTCGCGATGCTGGTCTGGCCCAGCGGGATCCAGGGCGGCGCGTGCCGGCTGCGTCCGCTCGGCGCGGACCGGGACCCTCAGACTTGATCGGATCAACCCAACGAAGGAGGAGAAGGATGAGATTGCTGCGAGCGCCTCAGCTCGTTGCCGACGCTGGCCGTGATCGTGTTGATGGTGCTCGGGCTCGCCGGTGTGCGGCTCATCGGGCAGCAGCAGCTCGCAGCCCGGGCGTCACCTCCACCAGCATCACGTTCGGCACCCACCAGCCGCTGACCGGGCCGGCGGCGCCCGGCTACAGCGAGATCGCGCCGGCGTCGCAGGCGTACTTCGACTACGTCAACGCCCACGGCGGCGTGTTCGGGCGCAAGATCCACCTGATCATCAAGGACGACGCCTACAACCCGACCAAAACGGTCAACGACGTCCATCAGCTGGTGCTGCAGAGCAAGGTGTTCGGGATCTTCGAGGGGCTCGGAACGCCGACCCACACAAAGGTGGTCGGGTTCCTCAACGCTTAGAAGGTGCCGGACATGTTCGTGGCCTCCGGATGCCCGTGCTGGGACAACGGCACGACGCAGCCATACACGTTCGGCTCGCAGCCGAACTACACGATCGAGGGCAAGATCCTCGGCCAGTACATCAAGCAGCACTTCGCCGGCCAGAAGGTCGGCGTGCTCTACCAGAACGACGACTTCGGCGGGGCGGCCTCGCGGGCATCAAGGACGAGGTCCCGGCGTCGCAGATCGTCTCAACGCAGCCGTACGAGCCGACGACGACGACACTGGCGCCGCAGATCACGGCGCTGAAGGCCTCGGGCGCAAGATGCTGGTCGATTCACGGTGCCGATCTACACCGCGATCGCCCAGCTGACGTCGTTCACGCTCGGGTGGCATCCCCAGCTGGTGGTCTCCAACGTCGGCATCGACCCGACGACCGTCGCCGGATTGCTGAAGACGGTGTCGAAGGGCAAGGCGTCGGGGACCGCGCTGATCGAAGGCGCGATCACTGACGGTTACCTGCCGTCGTCAGCGGATACGTCGAACCCGTGGATCCAGCTGTTCACGAAGATCCAGGCCCAGTACGACCCGAGCGCACCGTTTGACTTCAACACCGAGTACGGGATGGCCAACGCCTACATGCTCGTGCAGGCGCTCGAGGCGGCGGGCAAGAACCTGACCCGCCAGGACCTCGTCAACGCGGTCGACAAGTCGGCGCATCGTGGAAGGGCCCGGGCTGGTCCCGCTCCGCTTCTCGAAGACCGATCACGGCGGCTGGGCCGGCGCCAGATGGGCCAATCCAGGGCGGCAAGATCGTCTTGTTCGGGTCAGCCGCTGACGACCAGATCCGACGGCGAGCAGTCCGATCGTGCCGTCCACCGCCGCCCAGACGACGCCCCCGGCAAGCGGGATTCCGTCGTCGTAGGAACTAGGCGCCCGCCGGGCCTCTCCCCGGCTTGTGGCACGGGGGCGGCCCGGGCTGCCGCAACGCGTTAGCCGATCGACCTACCGAGGATCGTCAACCCCTTGGGCACACCCGAAGACGGGCGAGGCGTCCCCGTGCCCGGATGCACCGCGCGCGCTGTCGACGGCACCCCGCCGGCGGCGGTCGGCGTCCCGGTAGCCGAGAAGTGGCACGTGTTCGTCGCTCCACCCGTGACCGAAGAGGGTCTCCTGGTAGTGGATCGTCTTCCCACTGTTCGGGATGATGAGGAGCTCGTCCGAAACCGTCACGGGCGTGGTGGTCGTGTTCGATGAACTGTCCCAAGGGGCGTCGCTTAGTGATGGGACCGGTTGGCTCACCGGCCCTGTACTCCCGCTTTGGACAAGGAACCCATCGAGGTGCGTCCGGGCTCGGTCACCCTGATCGTCTCGGTCGTGTTGCCTGCGCTCGCCTGGCAGGTGCCGGTGAACGTGAACGGGCCGATCGTCCCGATCGGGGTCTCGGTGG
Source organism: uncultured Solirubrobacterales bacterium (assembly GCA_963705775.1). Classification (GTDB taxonomy): domain Bacteria; phylum Actinomycetota; class Thermoleophilia; order Solirubrobacterales; family Solirubrobacteraceae; genus Palsa-465. The sequence goes on from CAVPKT010000012.1 coordinate 9,301, forward strand.
TCGAGGCCGTCCGGGTCGCGTTGTAGACGAGGTAGCCCGCGCCCGGTCCTTGCGGACCCGTCGCGCCGGTGCCGCCGGTGGCGCCGGTCGCACCGGTCGCACCGGTCGCCCCTTTCGGCCCGACCGTGTTCCAGCTGAGCTTCTTGTCGTGCTTTGCGCACTTGCCGGCGACATACAGGCCGCCACCGTGCTTGTGCACGCACGCCTTGATTGTCTTGCTGCTGCTGGCGAGCGCGTAGCGTCCCCCGGCGACAAGCGCCACAAGGATGCCCGATGCTGCGGCTGTCATGCCGCGGGATGCGAGCGAGTAGTCGTCTGCATGAACCCCTCCTGTTGATTTTGAACGCGGCGACTCGGCCGGCCCGACCATCAACTCCCCAAGTACGCCCCTAACGAGGGCTATGCGTATCGGACGGAGCCGCTCGCCCTACCGCTCCGCGAGCAGCGGACCGGATGCGCCGCGCGGCTTCAATACGTGAGCCGAGCTGCCCGACGCCGCGGCTACCGGCGTGATCGTGGCGGCGAAATGGCAGCTGTTGGGGGTGGCGCCGTTGGGGGCCGAGGCGCCGGTGGCGGCAACCGTCGCGAACAGCTCGACGGGCGACCCGCTCACGGGTGTGAGTAGGAACTGCCCGCTTCCGACGGTCTGGTTGGCGGTTGGATTGGTGCCGGCGAACTCCGCGTTCGTGATCGGTCCTGGGTTCGTCGTACTCACGGCCGTCGATGTGTTCTTGTCGAAGTTGTTGAATCCGTCGCCCTGGAATCCGGGGCCCGTGAAGTCGATCTCCGTGGTCGTGGTGTTCCCACTTTGAGTACACAGTCCGGCCGCCGTCCAGGGGCCGATCGTTCCGATCGTGGTCCGCGTGGGGGAGGTGCTGCTGGTGGCGTTGTAGACGAGGCTCGTTGCCCCGGGGCCCTGCGGCCCGGTCGCGCCCGTGTGGCCGGCCGCTCCCGTCGGTCCGACTTGGTTCCAGCTGAGCTTTTTGTCGTGGCTAGCGCATCTCTTGGCTACGTAGAGGCCGCCGCCGTGCCGGTGCACGCACGCGTGGATGGCCTTGCTGTCGCCGCTGCCGAGCGCATAGCCGCCGCCCGCAATGAGCACGACCAAAGTGCCCACCGCTGCAGCAGAAGTTCCGCGTGCTGTGAGCAGTCGTTTCATGACTCCTCCTGATAGATCGAACGTGGGCGACCAGCGATCCTCCCCCGGTGACTCGCCGGTCGCCTCCTCGCACGGGAGCGTACCGTCCGGCTCAATCTCCCGCGCCGTCCGGCCGATGACGTAGAGATGGACGCTTCGTCATACGCGCTCGTGCACGGCGTCAAGGCGACGCGGGCCACGCTCTCGGAATGGAATGGGCGGCCTTGGCGGGTGATCGGCAGCTGGGTGCTGGGAAGCCTCGCCGCCGCGGGCGTCCTGCTGCTCGCCGTGCTGGTCATCTCCGAGGTCGTCCCCGGCAGCGGCCTCGTGTCCCTCCACCGGCCGCCGCTCGGCGTCGGCCGGCCGAGCGACGTCGTCCAGATCTTCGTCCGCAACTCGCTTGTCCTCGCGCTCCACGCGATGGCGTGCGTCGCCGGCTTCATGGCCGGGAGCTCGCTACCGATGCAAGCGCGAATGCAGACGGGGTTCAGCCGCTTCATTCACGAGCGCGGCGCCAGGTTTGCGATCCTGTTCGTCTGCGCCGCGACGATCTTCTCGCTGAGCGCCCAGGCGTGGGTCCTGGGGTCTGAGGTCGCGGGCGTTGCGCACGGGCTGAGCGTGTCCCCCGCGCTGCTGCTCGTCGCGCTCCTGCCTCACGCGCTCCCGGAGCTCACCGCGCTGTTTCTCCCTCTGGCAGCCTGGATCATCGCCAGCCGCAGGGGGGAGTGGGACAAGCTGCTCGCGGCCACCGTCGTCACAGTAGGGATCGCGGTCCCGGTGCTGGTGATGACGGCGCTCTGGGAGGTGTACGTGGCTCCGCACCTCGTCAGAGCGCTCGTCATCCACCATCTGGTGACGATCGTCTTCGTCCGTTAGCGCTGCTCGACGACCATCAGCGAGTGACCCGTTATGTCCCGGAGCCAGAACATCGGGGGGACCGGGTCGCCCATCCGTGAGACCTCGGCGTCGACGTCGACCCCGCGGTCTTTCAGCTCAGCGTGAGTCGCATCGATGTCGTCGGTGTTCAGCGTGATGCCGGTCTCGGTCGGCGTGACCTCGCTCCCCGGTCGCGGCGGCGCCAGCGCGATGCCGGCCGTGCCCTCGGGCGGGTAGACCTCGATCCAGCGGTATCCGTTGCCGAACGGCGTGTCGACGCGCTTCTCGAAGCCGAGTGACTCGGAGAACTTGATCGCGCGGTCCTGGTCGGGCGTCGGCGCGCAGACGAGGCCGAGGTCGCGGTATCCTGGTTGCGGTGGTGCTCATCGTTAGGTCCTCCTCGTGGGTTGGGGTTTTGTAGGGATAAGAGCCTATTCGCCGCCGAAACTAATCGGTCCGCTCGGCAAACCGAGGCGCGCGCCAGCGGTCGCCGCCGCAAACCAGCAATCGGGCTCGACCGTCACGCCGCGCGCAGTTCCAGGACGTCCGCCAGCCGTAGCACCATCTCCTCGTCGGCGTGCTCAGTCGTCGCGTAGATGTCAGCCACCGTTCCTCCCCGGTTCACGCGTCTGGTGCGGACGGTGGCGGAGCGTGTTGAATGTGGCCTCGGCACTCCGAGCGTTGCGCTCCGTGTCGAACAACCGGAACGAGTGCTGGATTAGCTTGCCCTCGCCGAGCGTCCGTGCCCAGTAGCCGCCCGCGGAGCCTGCCATGCCCTGGAGCATCGCGACCCCGCGTTCGCGGATCATCGCCAGCGCCTCCTGTTCGCGACCCGGTTTGAGGCTCACCCTCGATCCAGAACCCCGGCCACCTGCCTCGGACGGTACTGCCTCGCGGCACTGTGTGACCGCGTTAGTCGAGCGTAACGGCAGCCGCGGTAAGCGCTGTGGGGCGGTCGGCGTACATCTCGTGCTCGCTGATCAGGCCGTCGCGCAGCGTGTAGACGTCGAAGTACCGGAGCGTGGCGGGGACGCCGCCCAGTTTCCCTGTGCCGGTGATGTCTGACTGTGACGATCAGCCGGTCGCCTGCGTCAATGAGTTCGCGCGGCTCCACGCGCAGATTCTCCCAAGCCGCCTGCCAGTTCTCGAACAGTCGTTTGAAGCCATCCCTGCCGCGGTGCTCGCCGACGAGATCGATGGGAACAAACCCACCCGCTGCGTCGAAACGGGTGATTACGTCCTCGTGGTAGACGGTGAGCAGGAGGTCGAGGTCGCCGCGGTTGACCGCCTCAAACCCCTGGCATGTGCGGCGAGCGACCAGATAGCGGCGGACCCGCGATCGCAACGGAAGTCCGGTCACCGTTCGCGCTAAGTAGCCGAGCAGAGCAGGGAACCGGATCGCCACGCGCTCATCGAGGGTCCGCACCCGCAGACGTCGGGGGCGGAACGCGAGCTTCGTGACGACAGAGCGTGATCGGATCTCCGAACTCGGCCTTGCCATTACGCGGACTCTACGAGGAGCAGCACTGGTGCGGCCAGGGTCTCTTATGGCCGTAGGATCATGTGTGTGCCGCTACCGAGCGGGCGCTTGTGGCGAGTGCGTCGGAGAGGGCGGTGATGGCTGGGTGCCGGCGGCCGGCGATTGTCGCGACGCACAACGTGCGGGCGGCGGGGATGCCGTGGACTGGCAGAGCCTTTGCGTGGGTGTTGGTGTGAAGAGCGAGCGCTGGGATTAGGAGCGTTCCGATGCCGGCGTTGGCGAGGGCGACGCCGACGTTCGGGTCGGCGGTTTCGACCGCGATGCGCGGCTCGAATCCGGCTGTGTGACAGAGCTCGTCGAAGAGGGTGCGAAAGTCGTTGGGGGGCTTGGCGGCGACCCACGGGTCGTGCGCGAGCTCGGACAGGCGGATCGCGCGCCGTCTGGCGAGGCGATGATGGGCGGGGAGAACGGCGACGAGGGGGTCATCGGCGAGGGGGCGCAGCGCGACCGGGGGGCGGAAGGGGTGCTCGCGGCCGGGCACGGTGTACACGACGGCGAGGTCGAGCGCCCCGCGCGTAGTGAGGAGAGCATGGCCGAGGGCTCGGCTTCCTCGAGCACTACCTCGACATCTGGATGGGCCTCCCTGAACCTGGCGAGCGCTGGGGGAACGAGCACCGCGTGGGCGGTGGGGAACGCTCCGAGTCGCACCCGTCCCGTGTGGAGCTCGGCGAGCTCTCGCAGTCGGCGCTCGGCGCGGCGCAGATGCTCGAGTGCCGGGGTGGCGTCCTCGAGCAGCTGCGCGCCCGCGTCGGTCAGCGTGACAGGCCTCGCGGCGCGCTCGACCAGCGTCATCGTGGTCTCGCGTTCGAGCGCGGCGATGTGCTGCGAGACGGCCGACTGCGTGTAGTCAAGCGCGCTCGCTGCGGCGGAGAACGAGCCATGGGTCGCAACCGCCTGGAGAACCTCGAGCCGGCGCACGTTGAGCATCAGTAAAGCTTATGCAATCAGCGAGAATCAGCATTGCGCTGATGGTGCCGAAGGGGCATCCTTCGCGTCATGAACACGATCGAACTAGGCGCAGGGGCACAGGTGACGGTGATCGTTCCGGCCGATCAAACGTCCGGGCAGTGCTCGGCGATCATCGGCGTCGCCGATCCGGGGCTGACCGGCCCGCCGCCCCACCGCCACCCCGGCTTCAGCGAGCTGTACATCATCCTCGAGGGACGGCTCGAGCTACGGCGCGGGAGCGAGCTGCTCGAGCTCGGCCCCGGCGACGTCGCTGCCGTGCCACCTGGGGTGGTGCACGCGTTCCGCAGCTGCGGCGAGGAGCCCGCCCGCTGGGTCAACATCTACGCACCGGGTGGCTTCGAGGGTTACTTCGCAGAAGCGGCCGCCGCACTCCCCGCCGACTCACCGCCTGATCCCGCCATCCTCGCCTCGATCGCCAGCCGCTACGGACTCGAACTGGTCGACGAGGGCGAATGACAGTGGCCCCGAAAGGGCTCGACAGTGGCTGGGGCAGCTGTGATCGGACGCACCGAGGGTAAGCGAATCTCTCTTCCATCTGGCGCGACGATGCTGTTCAAGGTCTGGAACGATCGTGGTGCCGCCGACTACGACGTCGCTGAGCTCGCCGCCCAGGCCGGTTACGCAGGGCCAAGACCACACGTCCACCACACTCACGAGGAGCTCTTCTACGGCCTCGACGGAGAATTCGAATTCCTCCTGGGCGACGAACTGGTCCGGCTGGAGAACGGAGCGCTCATCGATGTGCCACCCGGTGTCGTTCACGCCTTTCGCAACCCTGGCCCGGGCAACGCGCGGCTTCTGATCATCGCTTCCCCGGCCGGGCTCGACAGGTACTTCGAGGAAAAGGCAGCGCTCGGCGCCGCGGACACCGGAAGCCAACCGGCTCTTCACCAACTGCGGCTCAAATACGACATCGAGGAAATCGACGTCGCGATCTGGCAGCGCACCGCAGCCTCGTTACGCTGACACTGCATCCGCTCCGCGCTCGGGTGCTTGAAGCTTGAGCACGCGACCTTCCTGGACGGACGGTCCAGACGCGTGGATCTGTCGGCTCAGGTGCTGACCGGTTGGCGGTCGAGCGCCTCGAGCATCGTGACGATCTCCTCTGGCCCAGCCAGCGCCGCCATCTCGGCCTGGAGGCTCTCAGTGTTGGCGCGGTAGCTCGGATCTGCCATCACCGTGCGGGCGGCGGCCCGAATCTTCTCGGGCGAGCGTCGGTCGGGTTCGATCACCTCGGCCACTCCGAGCGCCGCGCAGCGGCTGGCGCTGTATGGCTGATCTGCGGTGATCGGTATGGCGACCATTGGCACACCTTCGCTGACGGATTCCTTGACGCTGTTGAACCCGCCATGCGTGATGAACAGATCGCAGTGCGCCAGCAGTGCTGGCTGGGGCACATATGCCTCGAGGCGAACGTTCGCCGGTTGTGAGCCGAATCTGGCCGGGTCCTGATCGCGTCCGATCGCAACGACCAGGTTCAGCCGCTCCTCGGAGAGGGCTTCGATGATCGCTTCCAGCACGCCCGGGGTCTTGTTGAAGACGGTGCCGAGGCTCGCGAGTACCGTCGGACGATCCGGGAGCTTCGCAAACCATTCAGGCACCTGGGCGCCGTGTAGCTCTGCGCTTGTGTGACGCACGAACCGGGCGTTGGCCGGTCTGGGAGCGTCAGGCGCGTCCCACGCCGGGGGCGTGAAGCAGAGGTGCAGATAACGGAAGGGCATCCTCGTCTCCGGATCGGGCGGCAGCCCGAACTGCTCGCGGTGGCGCGCGAGGGGCTCGGCGACCAGCAGACGATTGCCCGTGAAGTAGTGCACCTCGGGTGAATCGACAGCCGCGTAAGCGTTGCCGGCTATCGAGGCGTGCGGGATTCCGAGGCACTCGGCGCTGATGCAACCGCCGTATTCCATCCCCTCACGGACTATCAGGTCGGGCTTCCAGGCCTCGGCGATCGCCATCAGATCCGGAACCATCGCCCGCGTCGTGATGTCGGCGAACATCGCCACGACGAAGCGCCCGAACTCCGGGCCGGGCGGCGGCATCGGCGGAAACGTGCCCCACGTCGACTGATCAGAGGTCAGCCAGTCCAGGCCCGCCGCGATGTGGGTCAGACCGAACGCCTCGACCTCCGGGCCAAACGACCGCGCCGAGCACACCGCGACCTCGTGCCCCGCGTCCTCAAGCGCTCTGGCTACCGGCACGAGTGGATGCAGATGCCCGGTCGATGGCTGGACTGTGAATAGAGCGCGCATAGTCCTCCTCGCTAGCCGTACGCTACCGTATGCTCACAGTACGATAAGGTATGGCAATCCCCGTGTCAATCCCAAAACCAGAACCACCATCCCGGCCACTGTCGGCGACCGACTGGATCAACGCAGCGATGGACGCCATCGGCGAGGGGGGCGTTGCCGCGGTTGCCGTTGAACCGCTCGCCGCCCGGCTGGGCGCCACAAAGGGCAGCTTCTACCACCACTTCCGGAACCGCGACGCCCTGATCGTCGCCGCGCTCGAGGATTGGGAGCGACAGCAAACAGAGGCCGTCATCGCCGGTATGGCGCTGATCCCCGATCCGGCAGAGCGGCTCCGCGCGATCATGGCCGCCGCGCTCGCCGACCGGGCGGGAGCGATCCGCGACGCCGCGCTCATCGCTTCGGCGACCCATCCGCTCGTCAAGCCCTTCGTGGAGCGCGTCACCAAGCGCCGACTCGAGTACATGACCCAAGTGTGCATCGAGATGGGACTGCCACCGGACCAGTCGCGGCGGCGGATACTGCTGCTCTCCTCCTCCTACGTCGGGCTGTTCGACTATTTGAGAGCCGGACTGGGTGACAGCATTGACGACGCCGAGCTGCGCGATTACACACGCGAGCTCCTCGACACACTCGTCCCCGCTTCCAGCCGGGCGGCGGCATAACCGTCCGATCTGGGACGAGTGTCAAATCACGACACGTAGGGGTCACGCTGGCGTCACACTCTCCGCAGGCCACGCAACGCTGTCGGCTTCACGACCCTCACGCCGAGCGGCCTCCCATTCCTCCTCGCTGCATGCACGAACTACTCGGAAGTCGCGACCTTGGACAACGGGCGTGACCGCACGCTTGAACAGCACCTTACCGGTACCACCACGAATTTTGACGTGCGCTCCGGGTACAATTTGCGTTCTGTCTGCCATTTCTGCTCCTTCTGCCATTGCTTCTGCTAGATTAACTCTGCGTTAGACAACTTTCTGCCGAAGCGAGAGGAGAACCCTCATGGAAGTCACCACGACAAACGACACCACGGACCTCTCGCCCCCCTACGTCCCCTTCGCGACCATCCTCCGCGTGCTCGATCGCATGGAAAAGGAGGAAGACACGCCCGCGCGCGTGGACGGCAGCTACTGAGCAATCTGCCCTGGGGTGCCCAGAACGAGTTCAAGCAGGCGTGCCGATCTCTGGGACTCGTGGACGAGAACGATGCGCCCACTCAGCTGCTGAAGGACTTGGCGCTCAAGCCCGACGAACGCAAGCAGCGGATGGCCGACCTGCTGCACCGCCGGTATCCGGGCCCCCTGGCTCTCGGAAAGAATGCAACCAGCGATCAGTTGGAGGAGGCCTTCAAGAAGCTCGGCGTCAAAGGTTCACGCTCCAAAAGGCAGTGCGTTTCTTCCTGCACGCCGCGCAATACGCGGAAATCGAATTGAGTCCACTGTTCAAGACGCCAAAGGCCCCCGCCTCTGGAACGCGGAAGCCTCGGACGCGCAGGAAGCAGGACCCCGAGAACGGCAAGGGTGAAGAAACCCCTCCGCCCCCACCGACCGACGCACCCGAACTGATTCAGAACCTCCTCAAGCAACTGCCGCCCGAGGGAGCAGAGTGGGACGCCGACAAAGCTGAGTACTGGCTGGGCATCGCTCGGATGACGTTCAACATGGTTTACACCTGGAAGGACGGCAAGGAGCTTGGCTTGGCACCCAGTCCTAAGCGCGCAGGTGGCGATGGTTAGGAGGGAATAACACCCTCGGCTGCTAACCCGAAAGGACCCTGGCCGGGGGTTAAAGGGAAGCGCCCCGGAGGGGTCCCCGGGGCACCTAGCTTGGAGCGGGAACTTCGAAGGTTGAAGCCCGGAATTAGACCCGAGGGGATCGACCTGGGAAGTCGGTTGCGGTTCGAGTCCGCCCCGCTCCGCTCGTAGAATCGTAGCGTCGAACGCAATGGCTGAACGCAAACGACCAACCAAAGACAAGCCGAGCCCGCCCGGCGAGGACGTGGTACGCAAGCTCGATCCCGAGCACACCGACCACGACTTCCTACGCGATCTAGAGAAAGCAACCTCAGACGAGGCTAGGAAGCGGCTAGGTCTTCCTTCCGGACCTGATCGAGGATCGTCCAGAACATCGGAGTAGCGTCGTCGCGGTGGTTATATCGCCACGCGTATTCGTCCAAGTAGGACTGCAAGTACCGGCTGCTGACGGAGTGATACACGCCTCGGATGCCGTTCTTCAAGAGGCCGAAGAATCCCTCGATCGTCTGCGTGTGAACGTCGCCATCCACGTAGACGCGGTCTAGGTGCCGAATGCGATGGTGCGCCACATACCGTTGTCCGAGTCGGTGCGAGTAGCCCTTCCACTCGTCCGTGAAGATCATCGAGGACGGTAGGACATGTGTGTGAATCGCCGGCTCGACATCTAGCGTCCCGCGCGACTTGACCACCTTCGCACGGACCTGCCGCCGCGCTCCACCGCGCCCCAGATCGTCGGCCGCTGGCTCATCTTCGCGATCACATGCTGACGACCCTTGCGCGAATCTCCAGCGCGAATCTTCCCGCCGCCAGCCGTCTCGTCCACTTCGACCTCGCCCGTCAGCAAGTCGCCGCCCTGCTGCAAGAGCGTCCGGATCTGCTTGAACATGCGGTGAGCGGTCGGGTAGCTCACGCCAATTTCGCGTTCGAGCTGCTTGGCGCTGATCCCGCAGCGGGTCGAGGACATTAGGAAGATCGCCCAGAACCACATTTGCAAGTTCGTCGTGCTCTTGTGGAAGATCGTTCCGGCTGTCGGGTAGACCTGATGGCCGCAGAACTGGCACGAGTACGCGGCGCGTGACTTGATCCGATGGAACTTTGTTTCGCGGCCGCAGCCGGGGCACTCGGAGCCGTCCGGATGGAAGCGTTGGCGCAGGTACTCCAAGCAGGAGTCGTGGTCCGGGAACCGCTGCATGAACCGGGTGTAGGTCAGCTGCGATTCGCTCGACGGGGAGGCTTCCAGCGAGTTCCGGTCCTCTTGCGGCCATAGCTACTACTATAAAGGAGTTGCACGTATACGTCAAGCGTCCCAGAGTTGAAAGTTCCGCCGTACTGGGTAAACTCTGGTCGCCACCGGGAAACCGGTGGTTCTTGATGGGCCCCCTTTTGGGGGCCCTTTTGCTGTCTACGGCCGGGCGATCTAAAGGTGCGGAACGTTCCTGACGACCCCCCGCGATATACTGTGTCACTCGCCGGGGCTACGAGGCCCGGCGCTCTGATAAGCTCCCGGTTGGGAGCTTTTTTGTTAAGGGAGCGAGTTGGACCGCAGCGCGATATTTGTAGACGCTGGATACCTGCTCGCGGAAGGTGGGCGTCTGACCTGTGGGACCACAAGTAGGCCGGCATTTACGTGCGAGTACAGGTCCCTCACGGACAAGCTCGCGGAGTGGGTCCGCGAGCACAGCGGCATGGCATCGCTTCGCACCTATTGGTATGACGGCGCGGCGCGAGGCGTTCCGAGCGCCGACCACGAGCAGATCGGCGGCTTCGCGTATGTGAAGGTCCGCTTGGGCCGGGTCATCCACGGCGAGCAAAAGGGAGTCGATGCCCTCATCTATCGCGACCTGATGACTCTCGCACGCGAGCGTGCAGTTGCGCGCGCGTACCTCATTTCGGGCGACGAGGATTTGCGGGAAGGGGTTGTGGCGGCCCAAGACATGGGCATCCAGGTCGTCTTGATCGGCGTGCCCACGCACCAGCGAACCAATCAGTCGGCGGCGTTGATCCGCGAAGCCGACGAGCATGTTGTCCTCCCGAAGGAGTTCTGGGAGCCGTTCTTTACGCGGAAAGGAGAGCCGAAAAAATCTGACCCTGAACCCGTAGGGAAACAGGCTGGGCCTGCTGACGCCCAGACAGCAGGACGGGCATTCGCCGCGAGCTGGATGAGCAGTGTGAGCAGCGAGGAGATCGACGACCTCAGGACCCAGTTCCCGCGCATCCCACGAGAACTCGATCTTGCTTTGATCGTCGAAGCCGAGAAAACACTCGGCTCCCTTCGCGCGCGGCAAGACCTCAAGCACGAAGTACGCGGGGCATTCTGGCGAGTGATCACCGAAGCCCCAAGCGCTCCGTCTACAAGCTAGTCAGCCACAGGCCTCGCGGGCCAGAAAACCACCCGACGGCGTACGTGTCGTGATTTGACACTTGCCCGATCTGGATGCGAACATATGTTCGGTGGTCTACGCCGAGCTTCACTGCCATTCCGCTTTCTCGTTCCTCGACGGCGCCTCGCTCCCCGACGAGCTAGTCGCGACCGCGCTCGAGCTGGGCTATGAAGCGCTCGCCCTGACCGACCACAACTCGGTCTCGGGCTCGATCGAGTTCGCCGTCGCCGCGAACGCACTCGGGCTGCACGCGATCCATGGCGCCGAGATTGACCTCGACGACGGGCGGCATCTGACTTTGCTCGTCGAAAACGAGAAGGGGTGGTCCAACTTGTGCCGCATCTTGACCCGCGCGCACGCGCGCACGCGCGAGGGGAGACAGGGCGCCCCGGCAACACCTCCGGAGACCCCGCTCGAGACGATCCTCGAGCACGCGGAGGGGCTCATTTGTCTGAGCGGTTGCGCGCTGCGTGGGATCCACGACGAGCCGACCCTTGAGCGCCTACTCGAGGCGTTCGGCCGCGACCGGCTGAGGATCGAGCTGCAAAGGCCCTTCCTGCCCGGCGACCGCGCGCGAAACCGGCGACTCGAGCGGCGCGCCCAAAGACTGGGCGTGGCCTGCGTAGCGACCGGCAATGTCCACGCGCACACGCGCGCGAGGGCGCCGCTCCAGGACGCGCTCGTCGCCGTGCGCCTACACACCGCGCTCGACGCCTCCGAGCCCCAGCGCCGAGGCAACTTCAGCCACGTGCTCGCGTCGCCCCATGCGATGGCCGCCCGCTTCCCGGAGTACCCCGAGGCGGTGGCCGAAACGCAAAGGCTTGCCGAGCGGCTGCGCTTCGACCTGGGAAACGACCTCGGCTATCGCTACCCGGGTGCCGAGGACGAGTCGGCGATGCGCAGTCTTCACGAGCTGTGCGGCGCACGCCTTCGTCAGCGCTACGCGTCGGGGCGCGGGGCGAGGCCGAGCGACGATTGAACGAAGAGCTGCGGATCATCGAGGCGCTCAACCTGCCGGGGTTCTTCCTCCTTCACCACGACCTGCTCGAGCTGGCCCGCGAGGTGGCCGTCGAGGTCCGCGGGCCTGACACTGCCCGGGCGCTGCTGCCGCCGGGCCGCGGTCGCGGCTCGAGCGTCTCCTCGATCGTCTGCTACCTGACCGGACTCTCTCACGTCGACCCGATCGCCAACGAGCTGCTGATCGGGCGATTCCTCAACGACGAGCTGACCTCGCTTCCTGACATCGACCTCGACTTCCCGCGCGACATCAGGGAGGTCCTGATACCGCGCATCCACGAGCGCTATGGCCACGACCGCTCGGCGCTCGTGGCGGCGTTCCCTACGTACCGAGCGCGTGGGGCAATCCGGGAGCTCGGCAAGGCGCTCGGGTCTGCCGCCCGGAGAGATCGAACGCGTCGCGCGCGGCAGCGAGGGATGGGATGCGCGGGGAGTGGGGAAGGACATCGACAGCTCGGCGTGCGGCCCGCGCCAACGTCAGGCCGCTGGGCGTGGCTCGCCCGCCTCGCGGCCGAGGCCCACGGGCTGCCGCGGCATCTGAGCCAGCACTCGGGCGGGATGATCGTCGCCACCCGGCCGCTGATCGACTGCTGCCCGATCGTCCCCGCCGCAATGGAGGGCCGCCAGATCGTCCAGTGGGACAAGGACTCCTGCGTCGGACGCCGGCTTCTTGAAGATCGACCTGCTCGGGCTGGGGATGCTCTCCGCAGTCGAGCGCTGCGTCGAGATGGTCGCGCGTACCCGGGACGAGCGCATCGATCTCAGTCGGATCCCGTACGACGACCCCGCGACGTACGAGTGCATCCAGAACGCCGACACCACCGGGGTGTTCCAGATCGAGAGCCGGGCGCAGATGCAGTCGCTGCGCCGTACGCGTCCTGCGAACCTCGAGGACTTGACGATCCAGGTCGCGATCGTGCGGCCCGGGCCCGATCCAGGGCGGCGCCGTAAACCCCTACATCGCGCGCCGCCAGCGCCTGCGCGAGGACCCCGATTTCGAGGTGCCGTACGAGCACCCATCGCTCGAGCCGGTGCTGCGGGAGACGCTCGGGACGATCATCTTCCAGGACCAGGTGCTCGAGGTCGCGATCGCGTTTGCCGGCTTCTCGCACGGGCGAGGCCGAGGGCCTGCGCCGGGCGATGAGCCGCAAGCGCTCGGAGGCGGCGATCCAGGCCTATCACGAGCGCTTCGTCGCCGGGCGCGAAGCGCCAGCACGGCGTCGACGGATGAGGTCGCCGAGCGGGTATTCGAGATGGTCAAGGGCTTCTCCGGGTTCGGCTTCCCCAAGGCCCACGGCGCCGCCTTCGGGCTGCTCGCCTACCAGTCGACCTGGCTGCGCGTCCACTACGGCCCCGAGTTCCTCTGCTCGTTGCTCAACGAGCAGCCGATGGGCTTCTATCCGCCGGACGCACTCGTGCACGAGGCGCAGAGAAAAGGGATCGAGGTGCTGGCGCCGGACGTCAACTTCAGTGGGGCCGAGTGCGGCCTTCAAGACGGGCGCGTCCGGATCGGCCTCGGCTACGTCAAGGGCGTGCGCGAGCAGGAGGTCAAGGAGCTCGTCGCCGCGCGCGAGAAGGCGGGGCGCTTTCGAAATCTGAGCGACCTCGCCTCGCGCACGGGCGCCAGCGCACCATCGCTCGAGCTGCTGGCGTGGGCGGGCGCGTGTGACTCGCTGGTCCCGGGCGAGGGCGAGGGCGAGGGCGAGGGCGAGGGGGGGCGGGGGCGGGGGCGAGGGCGAGGGCGAACGATGTGAAATCGCTCCCGCCCCCCGGGACCAGATCCACAAAGTTCGCCCCGAGGGGGCAGTGTCCGGGGGCGAGGCCGAACTTTGTCCCAATCGTCCCGAGGGGTGGAACGCCAGGGACAAAGTTCGCCCCGAGGGGGCAGTGGGGGTCGACTCTCGCGAACTTTGTGAGGTTGCTTCGGAGGGGTCGAAGCAGATCCACAAAGTTCGCCCCGAGGGGGCTCCGGCCAGACAAACGCCCTCAGCCCCTCGTCACCCCTCCGCCCGCCGCATCGCCCTCTGGCAACTCGGCGTCGCCAACCCTGGCCGTAGCGTTCCCGGCGGAACCCAATTGGCTCTGCCGCTCGACCTGCCGGCGCCACCCAGCCTCCGCGAGCTCTCGGCGTGGGAGTCGATGCTCGCGGACTACAGCACCAGTGGCCTGACCGTGAGTACCCATCCGCTGGCGCTGCTGCGTCCCAAGATGCCGGAGGACATCGTCACCAGCCGCGATATCGAAACAATCCCCCATGGCACCCGCATCAGAACAGGAGGGATGGTCGTCGCCCGCCAGCGTCCGGGCACCGCCAACGGGATCGTGTTCATCTTGCTCGAGGACGAGCACGGCACGATCAACCTGATCGTCCCTTCGAAGGTCTACGAGCGCTATCGCCTGACCGTACGGACCGAGCCGTTGATGCTTGTCGAGGGGAAGCTCGAGCGATTTGCCGCGGCGGGCGGAGCCATCAACGTCCTTGTCGACAAGGTCTCCTCGATCGCGGCGCCCGAGCGGCCGCTAGCTGAGGTCAAGGACTTCTCGATGCTTGACGAGCAGGTGCGGCGCGGTCTGGCGGAGCAACGCGGGGGCGGCTCACCGCGCGAGCCGGCCGAGGCCGACCGCGAGCCGGCCGAGGCCGACGACTTCCGCGCGGTCGCCCCTCCGGTGATGAGCTTTGCGTCTGGGCGGAGGCGCTAGGCGTCGGGATCGCGTTCGTCCGCTTCCCGCTCGGACTCGGCGCGCTCCTCGAGCTTGTGGTGCAAGTAGGCCGCCTTCTCGGCCCGGCGGTCGTGCTGTGCGGATTCCGCCTCGTCGGGAGAGTTGCGCGCGCGCTCACGCTCCACTACCTCGCGCTCGTGCTGGGCCGCCTTAGTTTTTCGGTCTCGGGATCGCTCTGCATCACGCAACCGTATCGAGCGGCTCACGACGCTACGACGCTGCACGATAAGCTGCCCGCGCGATGCTCCCCAGCACACTGTTCATCGTTCTCTGGGTAGTGCTCGCCGCGGGGCTGTTCTTCGTTGCGGTGCGCGGTGGGCCGCGCGGCGCCCGGGAGGCGCTGCACGTCCAATCACAGCGCGCGCGGGCCGCGTGGGGAGTGACGTTGATCGTGGTCTACATCGGGTTCGGCGTCGTGTTGCCGCTCGTGCTCCTGACTGGCAACCACTCAAAGGCAAATGCGCAGGTCGGCGGCGTGAAGCTGAATGCGGCCGAGAAGTCCGGGCGCGAGCTGTTCGGCCAGCGCTGCGGCGTTTGTCACACGTTGAGTGCCGCCAACTCGATCGGGAAAGTCGGGCCGAACCTCGATCAGCTTCAGCCCAGCGAGTCGCTCGTGCTGCACACGATCCAATACGGATGCCTGCAAAACGCGCCGACCGGATCGCAGGAGACCTGTCTCGGCCAGGGCACGATGCCGGCCGCGATTTTCCAGGGCAAGCAGGAGCAGCAGGTCGCGGCCTTCGTGGCTCGCGTGGCGGGCAAGGAATAGCCGCGCTCCGTGGGGGCGCCGGCCACGACGCCCGGGGCGAAAACCCCCGCATACAGCGGGATCGCCGCAAATCATCCGTCCGCGAGCGCTGCTACGATCGGCCGCGCCGTCGCTGAATTTCCGTCCCGCCCCGGGTCGGAAGGCGGGGGAACCAAGTTGTTGGGGCTAATCGTGGCCCTTTGCCGCGTAGCGCCGCTCTCAAGGCGCGAGCCCGTCAGCTAACCCCGCAAGCACAACTGAGAGGACGCTAGATGCCTGACCAGGGCAATCGTCGAACCGTGGTCATTCGTGGGCAGGTCGTGGACCGATACAGCCCGCGCCGCACCCCCGAGCAGCGCGCCCGTGCCGCTAATCGCGCGCGCCGCGCGGCCTCGCGCGCGCATCCGGACCGGATCGCGATGTGGGCGGTGCTCCTCGGCATCCTCCTGATCCTCGCCGCCGCGACGAGCTCGCACGCGGCCGTGATCCACGCCTCGCACGCCGTAGGGGCGCTCGGCGCCCACTAGGCCTGTCGCCGCCCGCCGAGGCCCGCTGGGGCCCACGAGGGCAGCGACCGCAGCGAAGCCCGGCCCGCCCGGCCGGAATCCCCAGCCCCGGCGCGGCGAGCCGCAAACCCAGGCCTCTGTAACGGTCTTACCACCTTCCGCGTCGATCCTGAGGGGCCGTTTATCCATATTCGTATAAGGAAAGGACGGCATCATTCTTGGAGCGCCGCCGCGGCCTCGGTTCAATTGGACCAAACGCACAAGGCGACCCCCTTGTGTCAGCCGCCTGACCCGGTTAAACTTATCTCCCGTAAGCAGGTCTCGAAAGTGAAGGACTAGTGTCGGCACGGATTGCCGCGATTTACACGTCCTCGGTGAACGACATGAAGAACCCAATGAGCAGATTTCAGATCCATGACGACCTCACGGCTCCGGAGGGATCGGTGCCGGTGCTTCGCGGTGCGCTCGCCTCAGGCGGGCAGCTGCCCAATTTCCTCGGCGTCCTCGCCGGGTCGCCCGCCGCGCTGCGAGCTTATGCGAGGTTCCGTTCCGAGCTCCGCCACGGCAAGCTGACGCTTCCGACGCTGGAGCGAATCGCTCTGGCGGTGGCCGAGCACTATCACTCTGAGCCCGGCATCGCGATGCACTCCCGCGCCGCGCGGAGTGCCGGACTAGCGTTCGACGAGGTTGCCGCGGCACGGCAATTCAGCTCGAAGGACCCCCGCGAAGCGGCGTTGCTCCGGTACCTGCAGGCTCTCCTCGACGACAACGGCCGAACTCCGATGCACCTCCACGAGGAGGCGCGCGAAGCCGGCTGGGACGACGAACAGATCCTGGAGGCGATCGCAGCGGTCGCGCTGGAGGCATTCACGGCGATGGTGAACGTCGCCGGCGAGGTTCCCGTAGATGGCTCAAGTGAAGAGTCGCGCACCCTGCGAGCGGCGTAAGCTTCACTGATGATGGGCGCGCGAGGCGACAGCGCCGACACCGACGCACAAGTAGCGCATTGCTGCCCGCTGTATCACGAGGCCGTCGAGCTGATCGGCCGCAGGTGGACCGGCGCGATCTTGCGTGTCCTGATGGACGGGCCTTTGCGCTTCTCCGAAGTGGCGCAGGCCGTGCCCGAGCTCTCCGACCGGTTGCTGTCCGAGCGGATGAAGGAGCTCGAGGCGCGCGGGATCGTGCGGCGCACCGTGCACGCCGGGCCGCCGCTGCGGGTTGAGTACCAGCTCTCCCGCATGGGTCGCGAGCTCGAGCCCGCGCTGAGCGAACTCCACCGCTGGGCGAACCGCTGGCTCAGCCGACAGCGCGCCACCGCTCGCGATCGCGAGACCGCGAAGGTCTGATCGTCCTCAGCGCAGTGTCGACGTGGGGGTCGTGGACCCGCGTGTCCAGCTCAGCGTGGATCCGTGAAGCCGCAGGGATCCAGCTGCGATCCCGGGACTCGAGTCGAGAACAGAACCGTTCCGGTAGACCGCGACGTGCGTCCCCCTGCCGATAATCGACCTTACGACCGAGATCCAAGCGACGGCCCCGTCGCTCCTGACAACGATCGAGGACACGGACTGGTAGGACTCGGGCGAGAAGCCGGTCGTCGCCGCCGGATAGCTCTTCAGCTGTTTGCCGTCGGACAGCCGCCGCACGACCACTGACGCTCCGCCGGTGTCGATGCCGCACGTCTCGACCCCGTACGCCGCGAGCGCTCCGACGAGTGTCGCCTTGTCGACACGCGACGTCGCGACGCACACGGTCGCGCTCCCGAGCCGCATCCGCCTGCCGGTCCGTGCATCGCACGAGTAGACGCTGCCGTGGAGCGAGTAGACGGCGGCCTGGCGGTCGGATGCGAGCCGGTGCGCGCCGGCGGGCGCGCACGACGCGCTCGCGGGCGTCGCCGGGGCGCTCGCCGAGTGCGGCTGCCCGTCAGCAGTCCCACACGCGGTGAGCATCACGGCGAGCATCAAGAGTGTCCCTCTCCGCATGCCAACCGAGACTACCGCCCCAGTAACCTCCTGCGTCCCAATGGCGCAGCTCACT
The DNA here is from genome assembly GCA_963705775.1 of uncultured Solirubrobacterales bacterium. Taxonomy (GTDB): domain Bacteria; phylum Actinomycetota; class Thermoleophilia; order Solirubrobacterales; family Solirubrobacteraceae; genus Palsa-465. The sequence goes on from CAVPKT010000012.1 coordinate 27,230, forward strand.
CAAGACGACGTCACCAAGCTCGTCTCCGACCGAGACATCCGCTTCATCCGGCTGTGGTTCACGGACATCCTCGGCCAGCTGAAGTCGTTCTCGATCAACGCGACCGAGCTGGGCGACGCGTTCGAGGGCGGGATGGGCTTCGATGGATCCTCCGTCACCGGCTTCAACCCGATCGAGGAGTCGGACATGATCGCGATGCCCGACGCGAGCACGTTCGCCGTGCTGCCGTGGCGTCCCGGCGAGCAGGGCACCGCGCGAATGTTCTGCGATATCCAAACCCCTGAGCGGACTCCGTACGAGGGCGATCCCCGCTACGTCCTCCGCCGCGCGCTCAAGCGTGCCGAGGACATGGGCTTTGACCGGTACAACGTCGGTCCCGAGCTCGAGTACTTCTATTTCCGCGATTCGACGTCGACCGAGGTCCTCGACGAGGGCGGTTACTTCGACTTGACGACGCTTGACGCCGGCACCGACCTTCGCCGTGAGACGGTGCTCGCGCTGGAGCAGCTCGGCATCCACGTCGAGTACACGCACCACGAGGTCGGTCCGAGCCAGCACGAGATCGACATGCGCTACGCGGACGCGCTGAAGATGGCCGACGACTGCATGACGTACCGGATCACGGTCAAGGAGTACGCGATGAAGTACGGCTGCTATGCGACCTTCATGCCCAAGCCGCTGTTCGGCAAGAACGGCTCGGGCATGCACACTCACCAGTCGCTGTTCCGCGAGGATCACAACGCGTTCTTCGATGCGGACGACCAGTACTTCTTGTCCGACGTCGGTAAGGCGTTCATCGCCGGGCAGCTCCGCCATGCGCGGGAGATCTGCGCGATCTTCGCCCAGTGGGTCAACTCCTACAAGCGGTTGGTGCCCGGCTACGAGGCGCCGGTTTACGCGGCGTGGTCACGCCGCAACCGCTCCGCGCTCGTGCGGGTGCCGCTGTACCACCCGGGCAAGGAGCAGGCCACGCGGATGGAACTGCGTTGCCCCGACCCGGCGTGCAACCCGTACTTGACGTTCGCCGTGCTGCTGCAGGCCGGCCTCGAGGGGATCGAGCACGGCTACGAGCTCCCCGACCCCATGGAGAAGAACCTCTATCACCTGTCCCCGGACGAGCGAAAGCGGCTGGGGATCGAGCAGCTTCCCGAGACGCTCGGCGAGGCGATCGAGCTGACGGCCGAGTCCGAGCTCGTGCTGCGCACACTCGGCGAGCACACGTTCAATCGCTACATCGAGATTAAGCGCCAGGAGTGGGACGACTACCGGGTGCAGGTCACCCCTTGGGAGCTCGAGCGTTACCTGCCGGTGCTGTAGTCGGTTGGCGCGCCGGCTCGGGAGCCGGGCTCAGCGCAGGCCGAGGACGACCTGCGCCGCTCTTGTGGCCGGGTTGAACCCCAACACAAAGTAGTCGAGGCGCCGCAGCACGGCGAGCGCGTTCTTGTCCCGCCCTTGGGTGAACTGCGGCGTCTGGCTAAGCAGTGCCGCCAGCGGCCCGAAATCCACGAACAGCGGCACGTTGCTCCCCGACAGGAGTTGATTGCGACTCCGCTGGAAGGTCGGGTTGGTGGCGAGCGTGGTGGCCGGTGCGAGCAGCGTCTGGAAGCTCGGCTCGTCGAGCGTCGCCAGGACCTGCCGGCCCGGATCCGCCACCACGATCCTCGGGATCGGGAGCCCCGGCTTGGTCAGCGTGAACGAGCGCGGGCCCCCGCTCACGGTCAGGCTGTGGCCGCGCGCGACGAGCTTCCGGATGTCCGCCAGCAGCCGGGCTGCGGCTTGCGGGTCGCTCGGGTGCAGGACCAGCCCGGCCCCGAAAGTCAGCGGCGTGTTGCCCTGCGCAGCGAGGTCGAAGCCGCCGAGCGCGGGGATCAGGTCGCGCTGGATGTTGATCCCGATGCGCCGCTGAAGCAGGTTCAGCAGCGTGTTGGGGTTGATGCCCTGAGCCAGCGCCGAGCGATTGAAGCCCTGCGTGAACCCGGATTCGAAGCCGGAGATGAAAGCTTTCGACAGTCCGGAGCCGGTCGACAGGGCCAGCCACGATTGTCCCGGCAGGTGGCTCACGTCGGCGCTTGAGTGGAGGTTGATCGCGGACGTCGCGCTCGAGCGGATCTGGGCCTGAACGGCGTTCGAAGAGGCCGAAACCGAGACGGTCAGTGCACTCGGAATCTTGCCCCGGAAGGCCCGAAGCTGCGGACGGAGCGTGGGGATCAAACTGAGCGCAGAGGCCGCGGCGGGTCCGTTGACATACGCACGCGCAAGCGACGATGCGGGCAACCCGCCGAACGCGGATGTGAACGCGGCCTGGGTGAGCAGCGAGCTCCCGCGGGACGCGTCGACGATGTCGTCAAACGTGGGGGGCGAGGCGATCACCGCGTAGTGGTGGTCGACGACCCCGAGCGCTACCGGGGTCCCGTGATCGACCCCTTGCTCGTAAACCACTCCGCGGTAGCTGCCCAATGTGAGCGAGGCGTTCTTCTCCGCCCGCTTGAGTGCCGCGTACGCGGCGGAAGGGTTGTTGGTCGGCGCGATCAGCCCGAGCCCCGACTTTGAGAACTCGGTCAGGACTAGCCCGACGCGCTGTCCGAGCCACGGTTGGACGTCGCTCCCGTAATTGAGGCCGGAGTGCTTGAACAGGTCGCCGACCGCGCGCTGGATGTCGGCGTCGGGGCTGTGCCCGATGAGCTTGGTCAACCCGCGTTCCGCCTCGGTGCGCACTGAGCCCTGGGGGCGGACGGTCAGCTCCACGTAGGCGAGCGACTTCGCGGGCGCGATCTGCGCCGGGTCGAGCGGCGAAGGCGAGCCGGTGCTCGAGCCGCACCCTGCGGCGGCTGTGGCCCCTATGACGACCACGCCCGCGATCCAGCCCCTCAGCCCCATGGCCGCAGCATACATAGCATTCCGTCAGTGTCTGCGTTTCGGATCACAGTCGTCGGCTCGGCAAACGTCGACCTCGTCGCCCACTGCGATCGGCTGCCGCGCCCGGGCGAGACCGTCACCGACGCCGTGCTTGATCGCATCTCAGGAGGCAAGGGCGCAAACCAGGCCGTCGCGGCCGCGCGGCTCGGGGCGCAAGTGCGGTTCGTCGGCAGGATCGGGACGGACGATCTGCCGCTCCGTTCTCTGCAGGCCGAGGGAGTGGACACCAGCGGCGTCGTCCGCGATGCCGGCGAGACCGGCATGGCGCTGGTCCTGGTCGACCGGGAGGGCGAGAATGTGATCGTGGTCGCGCCCGGCGCGAACCGCCGCCTCGAGGCATCGCAGGTCGAAGTCGGGGAGGCCGACGCGGTCATCTGCCAGCTCGAGGTCCCGGTTGAGGTGGTCACGGCGGCAGCGGCAGGCGCGAGCTTCTTCTGCCTGAACGCCGCACCCGCGCGGGGGCCGCTTCCTGCGTCCTTGAAACCCGACCTGCTGGTCGTCAATCGCTACGAATACGAGCTCGTAGGTGCTTACGAGGGACTCGCCGCCCTGACCCTGGGGGCCGACGGCGCGGTGCTGCTTGAGGGTGGCGCCGAGGTCGCGCGCGCCCGTCCGCCTCGCGTCGAGGTGGTCGACGGGACGGCCGCAGGAGACGCGTTCACCGCGGCACTCGTGGTGTCGCTGCTCCAGGGTATGCCGCGCGCACGAGCGCTCGAGCGGGCGTGCGCCGCAGGCGCGCTGGCGGCATCTCGGGCGGGCGCACAGCCATCCCTACCGACCGCCGAGGAGATCGACGCGGTGCTCGTCGCATGACCCCCCGGGTGATCCTCGACTGCGATCCCGGCCACGATGATGCGATCGCGCTGCTCCTGGCGCTCGGGAGCCCGGCGGAGGTGGAGCTGCTCGGCGTCACCACCGTCTCCGGCAACCAGACGCTCGAGAAGACGACGGCGAACGCGATCAGGGTGCTCGATCACGTCGGCCGCGACGAGATCCCAGTGGCTGCGGGTGCCGATCGCCCGCTGATACGCCGGCGCGAGGTCGCGGAGAACGTGCACGGTGAGACCGGTCTCGATGACCCGATCTCCCTGGTCCCTCCCGCGAGCCAGCGGCCGAGCACGCGATCGACTGGATCGCTCGGACTCTGGGGGCGAGCCCGGATCCGGTCACGCTTGTCCCCATCGGGCCGCTCACGAACATCGCACTGTTCCTCGCGCGCTACCCGGAGCTCACGGCGAAGATCGAACGGATCGTGTTGATGGGCGGCGCGATCGGGCTTGGCAACGTGACCCCGGCCGCTGAGTTCAACATCTGGGTCGACCCCGAGGCCGCTGCGCGCATCTTCTCGTCAGGCATAGACCTGACGATGGTGGGACTCGACGTGACCCACCGAGCGCTGATGACCCCGGCTCATGCCGGGCGCCTGGCCGGGGCCGGGCGGGCGGGCAAGCTCGTGGCCGATCTATACGCGTTCTACTCGCGCTTTCACCGGCGCGAGTACGGGTGGGAGGGGGCGCCAATCCACGACGCGGTCGCAATGGCACATGTCATCGACCCGACGTTGCTCGAGACGGAGTACTGCGGGGTCGTCGTCGATACCGGCCCGGAGCTTTCGCGCGGCCGGACGTACGTCGACACACGCGGCCGTTGGGAGCCGACCTGCCACGTTGCCGTCGGTATCGATGCGGAGCGGTTCCTGGAGCTGCTGCTAAGCCGGATCGAGGGCATCGGCTAGCGCCTGGGCAGTCGTCACCGGCGCCTGGCAGACGAAGTGCTCGCACACGTACGCGGCCGCACGGCCGTCGACGGGATCGCGGCCCTCGAGCAGCGGGACGCCGTCTGGCTGTCCCGCCGCAAGCACCACGTGGGGTCGGTACGTCGACCGCATGATGCGCAGGAGCTCCCCGGGCTCCGGACCAACGATCGCCACCTCTCGCACGGGGGCGAGGTAGAAGTCGATCGCCTGAAGCAGATGCCCGAATGCCGTTGGGTGGCGTACCGCGAGCGGGTTCAGAAGGCGCAAGACGCCGAGCGCGTGGCGCTCGTACTTGCCCTCGCCGGACAGGAGCGCGAGCCGCAGCAGCCCGAATGCAGCCGACGAGTTGCCGGAGGGGATCGGCGAGTCCTCGAGGTCCTTGCGCCGCGTGGCGAGCTGTTCGTGGTCGTCCGCGGTCGTGAAGAACCCTCCGCGCTCCGGGTCCTCGAAGCGCGCGATGATCTGGTCGGCCACCGTGACCGCTTCGCGGTACCAGCGAGGATCGAACGTCGTCTCGTACAGCGTGATCAGCGCTTCGAGCAGGAACGCGTGATCGTCGAGGAAGGCGGGGATCGCTCCGGTCCGCAACAGCAGGCCGTCCGCTCCGCGGCGCTGAGCGACGACGAACTCGGCGGCTTTGACGGCCGCTTCGAGATACTCGGCACGCTCCAGCACCGCTCCCGCCTCGGCGAACGCCGAGATCATCAGCGCGTTCCACCCGGTGAGCTGCTTGTCGTCGAGCCCGGGACGGATGCGCTCCGAGCGCGCGACGAGCAGCCTTCGCTTGGCCTCGACCAGCCCCTCGGGCTCGGGGTCGCGAGAGCGGAGCACGTACAGGTCGCGCTCGAACGGTCCCAGCTCGAAGCAATCCTCAGCGTCGAGGGCCCGGAGCTCCTCGACGCTCCAGACGTAGTACTTCCCTTCGACGCCTTCGGAGTCCGCGTCGAGGGCGGAGTAGAAGCCTCCCTCGGGGCTCCGCATCTCGCGCAGGACCCAATCGAGCGTCTCGCAGCACACGGTCCGCAGTCGCTCCTCCCCTGAGACCTGCCAGCCGTGCAGGTACGCGCGGGCTAGGAGCGCATTGTCGTAGAGCATCTTCTCGAAGTGAGGCACCGTCCAAGTGGCGTCGACGGCATACCGCGCGAAGCCCCCGCCGATTTGGTCGTAGATCCCGCCTCGCGCCATCGCCCGCAACGTCTCGAGCGACATCTCGCGCTCGCCGCGCGCGAGCAGCAGCTCGATCGTCGAGGCTGCCGGGAACTTTGGGGCGCCGCCCCAGCCTCCGTTCACGGCGTCGTACACCTGCCCCAGGGCAGAGACGGCGTCCACCAGGAGCGTCTCCTGGATCGGCTCGGTGGACGGCTCCAGCCGCGCCGTGGCGCCCAGCGACTGGACGAGCTGCTGACCCTGGCGGACCACGTCCTCCCGGCGGCGCTCCCACGCGTCGCCGACCGCCTCGAGCACCATCTTCCAGCTCGGCAGGCCGTGTCGAGGCTCGGGCGGGAAGTAGGTGCCGGCATAGAACGGCTGCTGTTCGGGAGTCAGGAACGTGTTCAGCGGCCAGCCGCCGTGTCCGGTCATCGCCTGGCAGGCCTCCATGCAGATCGCATCGATGTCCGGCCGCTCCTCACGGTCGACCTTGATGCAGACGAACCGGTCGTTCATGAGTGCGGCGGTATCCGGGTCCTCGAACGACTCGTGCGCCATCACGTGGCACCAGTGGCAGGCCGAGTACCCGATCGAGACGAGCAGCGGCCGGTCCTCCGAGCGGGCGCGCTCGAGCGCCTCCTCGCCCCACGGGTACCAGTCGACCGCGTTGTCCTTGTGCTGGAGGAGGTAGGGGGAAGACTCGTTGGCGAGGCGGTTGGGCACGGGGAATCAACGGTACCGGGTGGGTCCCGGCCCCAATCGCGGCGTCAGGAGTGCTCGGCCCGCAGTTCCTCGTACCGCGCGCGAGCCGCAGGTTCGTCCGACTGATCGAAGATCTCCGCCCGCGCGGTCAACCCGTCCCGGAGTTGGACTACGTGGCACATCGCCCACTCCCAGGCGACGGGCTCTTCGCCGCTCATCGTGACCCGGTACAGCGTCACGTCGCCGCCGTCGTCTTCGATCGGCTCCGACTTGGAACGCTGCCCCGGCGCCTGCTCGACCCACTCCTGCGTCTGCCTGACCAGCTCCTCGGGCCCCTCGATCGGCTCCCAGCCGACCTGTCGGCGGTCGATTAGGACGTAGTCATCGGTGAACAGCTGCTTGAGCTCGTCCCAGCGACGCTCGTTGAAAAGGAGGTCCCACTTCCCATAGGGGTTGAGCGTGGCCAGCGTCAGGTCCTTATAGCGTTGACGGATCGCCGACTCTTCGTCGCGCTCGTAGAGGTCGAGGCTCGCGATCCGCCCGTCAGCGACCGAGGCGACGATTGCCATTGGGACCGCGATCTCGCCCTCGCCCTCGGCGGCTGTGCCGATCCACGTGCCGCGCATCGCGAGTACCTGCTCGCTCCGCTCGAGCACCTCTTCGAGCTCGTAACGAAGCTCGCTTGTCCCCCGAGGGCTGACTGGACGACGCCGAGCGCGGCTTCCGGGCCACTCGCCGGCGGGCCGCCGAGCGCACGGTGATCGGTAACGACGACGTCATCGCCCGCGAGCTCCACCAGCGGCGCGATATCACGCCCCCGAACGAGATCTAGGTACCGCGCGACGACGCGTTCGACCGGGGTGTCGCCGAGCAGCGGGCGCGAGCCACTCTTCAGCTCTTCATATCGCTCTCGAGCGGCCTCCACATCGGCCTCGTCGAACAGCTCCGTGAGGGCAAACAACCCGTCGCGGATCAGGCCCACCTCGATGAACACGAGCTCGACCTCGCCTGCCTGAGCGCCTCCGGCCGAGACGCCGTGGCCCGTGAACGTGTTGCGCAGCAGCACCACTTCGCCGCCGTCGTCGGGGACGATCGACTCACATCGAGAGGTGAGATCGGGAGCCTGCTCGAGGAAGCTCCGGCATGTGTCGGCGATCGCCTGAGGGCCTCTGATCTCCTCCCACGCCATCGAGCGGCGATCGACCATCACGTAGTCGTCTGTATAGAGCGAGGGGAGCTCGTCGAGGCGACGTTCGTTGTAGAGCTGGTCGAACTTCTCGTAGGGGCGGAGCTCCTCGCCGTGGGCGCCGGCCATCGCTAGCTCGGGCGGGCGCTCGTAGGGCGCAGTCTCGAGGCGCCCGCCGAGGTCGGCGTAGCGGGCTAGCACCGCCGCGTCGTCGTCGTAGTCGTACATGTCGATGCTGAGCAGGCGGCCGCCCTCGATGACCCACACGCCGCTCACGGCGTACGAAAGCTCCCCATCCCCATCGGCGGCATGGCCCGTCCAGGTCACCCGAGTCGCCAACACCCGCTCGTCGCACGCGAGAACCTCGTCCACCTCGTGGCGAAGGTCAGGGGCGATCTCAATTCCCGACCGATACATCCGCTCGAGGGCCTCGCGGCCGCGCGTCTCCTCCCAGCCGACCTTTCGGTGATCGAGCACCACGCAATCCTCGGCATGCAGCTGAATGAAGGCCTCCATGTCACGCGCCGCATGCAGGCGTGAATACTCTGCAACGAATCGCTCCGGCGGGCGATTGCCAAGCGATCTAATTACCCCGCCCAGCTCGGCATAGCGCGCGATGATCGTTTGGCGATCGTCGGCGTCGTAGTGCTCGAGCCGCGCCAGACGCCCGTCGCGAACGGCGAGCACCTCCCCGCTGGCGTGTTCGAAGTCGCCGGCGTTCCACGGTGTGCCGGTGCCGCGATAGAGCGTGCGAATCGCAATCACTTGCTCATCGCATGCGAGCACCTCTTCGATCGTCAGCTGGATGTCCGTAAGGGGATCGAGGATCGTGCGCAGAGCCCGTTCGTAGTGACCGCGCCCGTGCGTGCTTCCGATGCCGACCTTGCGATGGTCGAGAGTCACGAAGTCGTCCGTGACCAGCTGGATGAGCCTCTCGACGTCGCGCGCGTTGAACCCCTCAATGTGCTGCGCCACAAGCCGCTCGACGGGGCGCTCGCCGAGGGGGACGTCGCGCCGCCCCCGAGCTCCGCATAGCGCGCACTCGCCGCCTCGACTTGGTCCGGGTCGTACATATCGACGGAGATGAGCTTCTCCTCGCGCTCCGCCCACACCTCGTAGTTGACCACCTCGAAATTCCCGATTTGGTCGCTCCCGGAAGTGCCGCGGTAACTCGCGCGCAACGCGATCACGTGATCGTCACACGCGATCACCTCCTCGAACTCGCGCAGGACATCTGGAGCGATTTCGAAGATGGAGCGCGTGTACTCGAGCATCGGGGCATGTCCACGAATGGGCTCGCCGCCGAACGAGCGGTGGTCACGAACCTCGATCTCGTCGGACACCAGTTCCGCCGAGCGCTCGAGGTCGTGGTCGTTGAAGGCCCGCAGCTGATCTGCGAGCACGCGCTCGATCGGCCGGTCGCCGAGCGCGATCCCGCATGTGCCGCCGAGCTCCGCGTAGCGCCGAAGGATGCCCTCGCGGTCGTCAGGGTCAAATTGCTCGCCGCGAACGGCGATGTCGCCGTCGAGGACGCTGAGGTATACGGTCGCGATCTCGATCAGGCCGCCGCCGTCGCCGACCGCGCCCACGAACATGCAGCGCACGGCGATCAGCGAGTCACCACACGCAAGCACCTCATCCACTGAGCACCGCACGTCCGGCGCCATCTGCCAGCTCGACTCGACCACCTCAACGAGCACCTCGCGTCCCCGTATCTCCTCCCAAGCGAGCGCGCGGTGATCAACCAGCGTGAAGTCCTCCGCGTACATCTTCTCGAGGCCCTCCCGATCGCGTTGACCGTAACGGTCGACGAACTTCCTCCACCATCGCTCCGGCGGTCGATCGCCCAACAGCGCGAGACCGCGTAGCTCGGCAAAGCAAGCCCGCATCGAGATCTCCGCGTCCGAATCGAACACCTCCACGCGGGCGCAACGCCCGTCACGGACCGTGAACACCTGGCCGTACGAGTTGACCATTTCGCCGCCCCCGATCGCGGACGAGCCGCACCACGAAAGCCGGACGGCCATCACGCTCTCATCCACCGCCAAGACCTCATCGAGCACCACTCGCAGGTCCGGTGAACTTGTCGAGCCCGGAGGCCACGAACTTGGCGACGGCTTCTCTGTGAACTATGGATCCGATGGCCTGCTTGGTTTCTGAAAGCGTTAGGTTTAGCAGATTTCCAAATTCAGTAGTAGTTGGGAGCTTACACTTGGCGACAAGGTAGACTCTGGGTGAATGATGGGCTGACCAGCGCCATTGCTGTGCCGTGCGCTCGGTGAAGCCATTGTCATCCTCGGTGAATGTGATATCGATCCTATTCGATTCGATGGATGCGAATGTGAGATGGGGGATCGTGGGCCACCAAATGTGCTATCTACCGGCGATGTGTATGTGCCGTTGAAGAATTTCGTCGAGTCATTCGACGCTGGGAAAATATACAATTCTCGATTCTGCAAGCCCACATCAGCTGCCGCAGAGGACTTTGTTTGCAGATGATCCAAGAGGCTGGGAGAAAGTGAGGATGTGCTCAAGAAGCTCAATATCATTTGTTGGCGTTGTGTGCGCACAGCTGTTGAATGAACTGAGCATTGGGCCGTTGTGGAAGGTGAGGTCGGTGTAGTTGAGGTTGATATACGGGGACTTTGAGGCAGTATCTTTGTCATCGTCGCCATACTCGACGTTCGCTGAGATGGCGTTTCCTCTACTTGTCCAGGCTGAAGCCATGCTGCGGAGTTGAATTCAGGCGCACCAACGTAATGGTTCGAACCAGCCAAGAATATTGCTGGTTTTGGGTGTCCCTAGGAACACTCACATGAACGCTCTCACGGGTCCTGAAGTCAACGGCTCCTGCCGCCCTCAATCTTCGATTCCTTTGAAAAGGTCGACGATTCTGACGCCGAGCGTTTGTGCAAGGAGATGCAAACTCGCCAGCGTCAGGTTCATTTCGCCCCGTTCGAAGGCTCCGACCTGTGCACGATGAAAACCGCTCCTGTCGGCGAACACGTCCTGACTCCACCCCCGCTTCTGTCGTAAATCGCGAACTCGGTCTCCTAAACGCCTCTGCAGTTCCTCCCGTTGCACTTCCCCCGTTCCTACACCGAAGCAGTTGCGAAGTTTGGCAGGCGCAGCGTTGAAGCGCATGGGCAGCTTCCGTGGCAAATGAACCTGATAGTCAAAAGTTAACCGAGGCATTTCGCACCCACGATTTGAATACTGCCGAACTTTCCGGGGCAATTCTTGCGCACTATGTGGCTGCAGCGCACGATCCTTTTAACACGACGATTAACAGCGACGGAAAACTGTCCGCTCAGCCCGGCGTCAACGAGCGGATCTCAGCCACAGTCTCGTGGACCGCTATCAGCGTTTCTTCTATGT
>CAVPKT010000013.1:0-20231 GCA_963705775.1 uncultured Solirubrobacterales bacterium
TTCCAGCGGTGGCGGCCACCGGTGGCATCGTCCTGGCGGTCGCGTTGGCGACGAGCTCGGGCGAACGTGTCCGCCTCCCGCGCGCGGCGCGACTGCTCGGTGCGGCGGTCCGCGACGCCTTCGGCCTCCTGCGGAGCGGCGACGCAAGGCTCGCGGGTGCGGCTGCGTACTGGCTGTTCGACGCGGCGGTCCTCTGGTTGATGCTCAAGGCCTTCGGAGCTCCCCCGGCCGTCCCGATCGTCCTGCTCGCCTACTTCGTCGGCCAGGTGGCGAACACCATTCCGATTCCGGGCTCGGTCAGCGGCGGAATCGCGGGCGTCCTGCTGGCGTTCGGCGTGCCCGCGGCCCTCGCGCTGCCGGCGGTCCTGACCTACCGCACGATCGCGGTCTGGCTGCCAACCCCGCTGGCCCTCGCCGCTCTACCGTCGCTGCGCTCGACACTCGCACGCTGGCGGCGGGAGGACGAAAGCGCCGAGGTCGGCGCGCTGTCGCCCGCGTAGCTGCTCAGGCGCGACCAGGCTCAGGTCGCGGCAACGCCGATTCGGTGCCCGTGAGCGTCGGCCAGAACGCCGAAACTCACGCCCGGCACCTGCTGCTCCGGCTGAACGATCGTGCCGCCCAGCTCCTCGGCGCGGCTCAGGGCGGCGGCCACGTCTTCGACCGCGACGAAGAAGAGCACCTCGTCCTCAGAGCCTTGACGCGGACTGATCGCGACCGCTGGACTTCCCTCCGCGCCGGTGTCAATGAATGTGTAGCCAGGGAGCCCGCCCTCGGAGGCCACCTTCCAATCAAACAGCTGAGCAAAGAACTGACGGGTCGCGTCGGGATCCTGAGAACGGATCTCGGCGTGGATCACTGGATGAGGCATCGACACTCCTTTGTTGTGACGCGAAGACCCGGTTGGTCCTCACTCGTCTATATGACGATCGAGCCACGCCGAGCGGGACAGCCTCTCTGGATTCACGCCAACGCTTGCTACCGCAGTCGCCGTGCGTTCACCTACGCTCGCGTTGCATGAGCCCCGCTGATCCAGCGTCGGACTACCGCACGATCGAGAACCTCATCGCGGCCTACGCCGAACTAGTGGACGCCGGCGACTTCGCTGCAGTCGCCGAGCTGCTCGCTGACGCCACCTTTACGGGCGGCGCCGGTTCCGTGAGCGGCCGAGACGCCATCGAGAGGATGCTCCAGCAGAACGTGATCATTTATGACGACGGCACGCCACGCACCAAGCACGTCACCACCAACGTCTCGATCGACGTCGATGATCAGGCGGGCACGGCTGTCTCCCGTTCGTACTTCACGGTTTTCCAGGCGCTGCTCGATCTGCCTCTGCAACCCATCGCCAGCGGTCGCTACCACGATCGCTTCGAGCTGCGCCCGGAAAGAATCGCCGCGCTGCTGCTCGAGACGGCGCCGGCGACAACCGCCCGTCCGGAGGTCCCTGACTCCTTGCCCGCCGGGATCGCCGTCAGCGACGCATCAGGAGCGCTGCTCGACGCGACCGGCCGGCTGCTCGCGCTGCTCGATGCGCCCGACGACGCGGCCGCGCTGGCGGCCGGCGTCGAGCGTGAGGTCCTGTGGCGGCTGCTCACCGGCCCGAGGGGCCGACCGTGCGGCAGATCGGGCTCGCCGACAGCCGGCTCGCGCACGTGGCGCGCGCGATCAGCTGGATCCGCGTCCACTACGACAAGACGCTGCGAGTCGAGCAGCTCGCCGGGCTCGCGACGATGAGCGTCTCCTCGTTCCACCGCCACTTCCGCGCGGTGACCTCGATGACGCCGATCCAGTTCCAGAAGGAGATCCGCCTGCGTGAGGCACGAGCACGCCTCCTCGCCCCAGCCCGGCGACATCACCGGCGTCGGCTTCGCCGTTGGCTACGACAGTCCCTCACAGTTCAGCCGCGAGTACCGGCGCATGTTCGGCGCGCCTCCGAGCCACGATGCGCGGGCACTCCGCGAGGCCGCCGTACTGCCCTCGATCTAGCTACGCGGAGTGGGAACGCGGCGACTGGACCTCCGTCGAGTGGGCGCATCCCGACATCGAGTACGTCCGCGCCGACGGCCCCGCCCCCCGCCTGAAATGCGGAGCACTGTCCGGACCGGTACATAGAGTCGCGCGCCATTGGGAGCGAGCCAGTCTTGTGGCAAGTCGATGCTGCGCAGCGAGCGAGCGCTGCGGAACGCCGCGATCCTCGCCACAGTAGTGGCGTTTCTCGCCGCGCCCGCCGCGCCCGCTTTGACGACGCCCGCGGCGGTCGACTGGGACACGTACGGCTTCAATGTGAGCCGCGGAGGCCTGAACCCGCACGAGACGACGATCAACCCCAAGAACGTCCACCTGCTGCACCAGGCGTGGTCGTTCAGGCTCGGGTCGGTCATCGACACCCAGCCGCTGTTCGCCTCCCAGGTCTCGGTGCCGGTCGCCAAGACCAACCTCCCCGTTACCGAGAACCTCGTCATCGCCGGCTCGGAGAACGGCACCCTGGCGGCAGTGAACGCCACGACCGGGAGGAAGGTCTGGGAGCGCCACCTCGGGTACGTCAACTTCCGCAGCTGCGACAACCTGCCGCACTACGGCATCACCGGCACACCGGTGATCGACCGCGCGACGAACAGCTTGTATGTCGCCGACGGCGTGGGATACGTTGACCGGCTCGACCTCTCGACCGGTCGCACCGAGCGGCGCTGGCGGATCACTCGGAACCCGACCCACGAGCATGTCTGGGGCGCGCTCACCCTGTTCGCCGGCCGGGTGTATGTCGTGGTCGCGGGCAACTGTGACGCCCCGCCCTACCACGGCGGGGTGATCTCGATCGACCCCAGCACCGGCTCGATCAAGCGCTGGCTCCCCACTGGCCGACTCGAGGGAGGGGGGGTGTGGGGCTGGGGTGGTGTCTCCGCGGATCCCCACGCGCGCGCGATCTATGCCGCGGTGGGGAACTCCGTGGCTCCGCCCGAGCACCTCGGCCTTGGCGAGCGCGTAGTTCGCCTGACGCCGAGCCTGCGGGTTAGCTCGAGCAACTACCCCGGCCTCCCACCGACCGGCGACGCGGATTTCGGCGCCACCCCGCTGCTTTACCAGGCGCGGGGCTGCCCCCCGCAGCTGGCCGTCGGCAACAAATTCGGCAACTTCTACGTGTACGACCGCAATCACATCGGCGGCGGACCGACTGAGCGGCTCGGGCTCGGCGGCTCCGGGTTCGCCGACACTGCGCTGCTCGGCGTCGGTGGATATCTGCCGAGCCAGCGTCTCGTGTACGTCGCCAACCCCAAGGGCGCGGGGAGATACACACCCGGCATGCTCGCGTTCCATGTCAACCGCAACTGCCGTCTCGCTTTGTGGTGGCAGGCCCCGGAGCGCGCGGGACGTACCACCGACCCGACGATCGCGGGTGGTGTGGTCTTCTACGGCGCCGGCGGGAGCAACAGAATCGTCGCGCTCGACGCCCGCAGTGGCCGGCGCCTCTGGATCAGCAGCCCGAACAGCATCCACGGCCCGGTGTTCAACGCTCCGTCCGTGGTCAACGGAGTCTGCTACGTCGGCTCGTGGGACGGACGGCTGCACGCGTTCAAGCTCTGAGGAATCCGGGGCAACAGGGGCCACGAAAGGGCGCCTCCGCGCACCCGTTCATTCGCTACTCCGATCCGGGCATCGGAGGACCCCTAGATCACGCGACCTTAATCAGCTCGCGCGCGCGTGCCGCCAGGTGCGCGACGCCGAGCTCGTCGTAGGCCTTCGCCGCGCCCGCGAGGATCGGCGCGGCAGCGGCCGGATCGTCGTCTTGGAGGCGGAGGCCGAGCAGGAGGTCGCAGCGCGCGACCTCCAGCCGGCGGCCGAGTTGTTCCCAGGTGTCGCGCGCCTGTCGGAGCGTGTCGGTGGCCGCGGGCATCTCGCCAGTAATCCCGCGCGCTTCGAGTGCCGCCGCCTCCGCGACTGGATAGCGAATCCGTTCGACGATCGCATCCGCGTCCTTCGCGGCTGAGCGTGCAGCCTCCGGGCGGCCAGCGAGCGTGAACACGAGCGCTCGGGCCGAGTGCGCTTGGACGGATTGGGCGAGCAATCCTGCACGGTCGCAAACGGCGAGTGCTTGGGCGAGCACAGTCTCGGCGCGGTCGAGGTCGTCGCTGTCGCGGAGCGCGACGGATAGACCGAGCAGCGCGCCGAACGAGACTTCCGACCAGCCGATCTGCTCGGCCCGCTCATGAGCTCGGGCGAACAACCGCTCGGACTGCTGCCAATCGCCTTCGCGCCATGACAGGAACGCGCGCAGGGTGTCGGCCAGGCAGAGCTTGCCGACTAGGCCCTCGCGCTCGGCGAGCTGGGTCGCGGACTCGCTTGCGCGGAACATTTCGTTCCAGTCGCAGCGATAGAACGCGAGCTGCGCGAGCTGAGCCTGGAGCTCGATCTGCGCCGGTACGTCTCCGATCCGCTGCGCGAGTTCGAGCGCCTCCGCATAGGTGCCCGCCGCTAACGAGTAGTCGCCCTCGGCGTTCTCGGTGTGATGACCGAGCGCGAGCAGCGCGAGCACAGTCTCGTTCGCGTCCGAGTCGCGCGCGAGCTCGACGGCCCGTTCGAGGTTCGCGCGCGCCTTGGCGACGTCCCCGATTCGACCGAACACGCGGCCGAACACGCCGTGGGCCCGGCTGGCCGCGCGCGTCTCGCCGAGCCGCTCTGCGAGACGCAACGCCTTCTCTGAGGCATAGATCGCAAGCATGTTGTCGCCGACGTGCATGTACAGGGAGGCCGCCTCCTCGTACAGCCGCACGAGGGCGAGCGACGGCTCCAGGTCCTTGATCAGGTTGATCCCCTGCTGGTGATGCTCGATCGCGTGCTTGCGCTCGCCCTTGTGCGCGAGCGCGGAGCCGATCTTGCGGTGCAGCTCGGCGACGTGCTCCACCTGTTCGCTCTCTTGATGGTGCGCGAGACACCACTGCCACACCTCGATCGCCGTATCGACGCGGCCCAGCCTGAGCGCAACGTCGCCTCGCTTCTCGGCGATCCGCGCGCGGGCCGCGGAATCGTCGCCGGTGTACTCCGCTGCGCTCTCATACTGACCAAGTGCCTCGCGGTTCGCATACAGGGCGACCGCGGCATCGCCCGCGGCCTCCGTGCACGCGAGCGCCTTGAGGCGTAGTCGGCCCAGCTCCTCCGGGTCGAGCTGGACTTCCTCGGCCAGCACCGCCGCCCGGCCGTAGTGCTGGGCGAGCAGCGCCACCACTTCCTCGCCGCGCTCGCCGGCGCGGTGCTCGAGGAACTCGCCGACCTCGTAGTGCTTTCGCGCCCTGATCGCCTTGGGCAGCGTCCCGTACGCGACGTCGCGAATCAGCACGTGCTTGAACGCGAGTTCCGGCTCGCCGTGCAACGCGGCCCCCTCTCCGAACAAGATCAGATCCTTCTCGCGGAGCGCGAGCAGCGCCGCCTCGAGATCTCCTCGCTCGTCACGGGCGACCTGTTCGAGTGCGGCCTGCCAGAACGTGCGGCCGACCACCGCCGCGTGCTGCACTACGTGCCGTTCGAACGGGTCAAGCGAGTCAAGGCGAGCTGCGAGCACGCCGTGGACCGTGTCGGGCAGCTCGGACACTTTCGCGGCGCCCTCCTCCGCAATTCGCTGCACCATCTCCTCGGCGAACAGCGGGTTGCCGCCCGCACGGTCCGTCAGCGGATCGAGCACTTCGTTCGCTGCGCCGCTGGCTGCGAGCAAGCCAGAAATGAGCTCGCGGGTGTCCGCTTCCCCGAGCGGACGCAGGAAGATGCTCGTCGCCGAGCGCCGCGCTGCGCCCCAGGCCGGCGCGCGCTCGAGCAGTTCCTCGCGCGCGAGGCAGATCTGCAGGACCGGCGCGCGGAGCCATCGCGACAAGTACTCGATCAGCTCGAGCATCCCCTCGTCGGCCCAATGGATGTCCTCCCACGCCACCACGAGCGGACCCTCCGAAGCAATCGCCTCAAACGTCGTGCGCACCGCGCCGAAGAAGCTCTCCCGCGCGCTCTGCGGGTCCTCGTGCTCGGCGCTGGCGACACCAACGGCGGTCTCGATCCCAAGCAGCCGCGCGAGCGGAGCGATCCTTCGCGACGCGTCGTCATCTCCTGATCGGGCGGCCAGCAATGGGAGCAGCCGCCGCTCGAGCTTGCCGAACGCAACTGTGCCGGGGTCGCCGTCGGCGATCCCGCATTCGGCTCGCAGCATCTCGCTCAGTGCCGAGTAGGCCACGCTCGTTCCGAACGGTAGGCAGCGCCCACGACGCAAGTTCACCGGCACGGGACGGACAGAGAGCGCAAGCTCAAACTCGCGCAGTACGCGTGACTTACCGACACCTGCTTGGCCGACGACGGTCGCCATGTGCGGCTCGCCTGTGCCGAGGACCCGCTCGAACAGCGTCTCGAGTTCGGCGAGCTCCTCGCGACGCCCGACCATCGGCGTCTCGCGGCGGGCACGTAGCGCTCGGTCTGGCACTTGGCCGCGCAGGCCGATTACCTCGAAAGCCTGGACTGGGTCGTGCTTGCCCTTCAACGTGAGCTCGGCGCCGGGCCGGTACTCGATGGCCGCGGCAGTAGCACGGCGAGTGCGGTCGCCGACGAGGATGCCGCCGATCGGGCCTGCGGCCTCCAGCCTGGCGGCGACGTTGACGGTGTCGCCGGTCACGGTGTACGCGTCGCCGACCCGGCCGGCGAGAACCTCGCCGGTGTTGATACCGATCCGCAGCGCGAGCTCGAACCCGTGGCTCTCAGCGATCGACTGGTTGAGCTCCACCATGGCCTCCTGCATCGCGATCGAGGCGCGCACCGCGCGCTCCGGATCGTCCTCGTGAGAGACCGGCGCGCCGTAGACGGCCATCACGCTGTCGCCGATGAACTTGTCGATCCGGCCGCCGTAGCGCTCGACCTCGGCCGCAAGCCGTGTCAGACAGCGATCGATCAGGGCCTTAACCGTCTCGTGGTCGAGCCGCTCGGCAACCGACGTGTACCCCGACACATCGGCGAACGACACCGTGACGGTCCGCCGCTCCTCAGCCTGGTCCGCCTGCGCGATGTTCCCGAATGGCGGATCCGAGCGCGCCTGCGGGACGCCCTCGCCATCGCCCAGAGACGCTCCGCAGGAAGGACAAAAGCGAGCCTCCGGTGGGGGCTCTGCCCCGCACGCCGAACACCGGCGCTGCAGCGGCGCCCCGCACGACATGCAAAACCGGGCCCCTTCAGGATTCAGGACCCCGCATCCCTGGCACGCCTGCGCCTGCGCCATCGCAAGTGAATGATTGCGCGTGCGAGCCGCCGCGCGCAACCGCGCCGCGGGGTCGCCCTCTGCCTCAGGTGGCGTCCCGGCCGCGTCGGCCACGCGCGCCGACCCACGCCCAGCCGAGCGCTCGATAGTCAGGATCCGCAAGCCGGTCGAGGTGTACGTCGATCTGCTCGGCGGTCGCGGTCCCGGCGCCGAGCACGTCCTCGGTCAACGCCCGGATCGACAGCTGCAACCAATGCGCGCTCGGCGTGGCCCCCTCGACCAGGTCGACGCGCAAGTCGGCGGTGACCTCAAGGAACCCTGCCTCGCGCACCTCGCTGATCAGCGCTCGCCCGCATTCGAAATCCATCGTCGGCAGCGCTTCGTTGAACGCCTTGAAGAGCGCGACCGTCTCAGCGTCGGGGTCAGCCAGCGTCGCCATCCAGTCGAGCTCCTCGACGACCAGCCAGCCGCCGGGCCGCAGCCACGACATGATCCGCTCGAGCACACGCCGGCGCTCGGGAATGTGCATCAGCACCAGACGCGTATGCACGAGATCGAGTGAGCATTCGGGCAGCTCGACATCGAGTACGTCGCCGCACACGACCTCGATGTTCGGCGTGTCTTCGAGCCCGCCCAACAGGCTCGTGTCCAGATCAAGCGCGATCACACTTCCCGACTGGCCGACCCGCTCCGCGAGCCATCGCGCGATCGAGCCACGACCGGCTCCAATCTCGAGACATCGCCAACCAGGACCAACGCCAGTGGCCTCGAGCCGCTGCACGCTCGTTGGATCCGCATGCTGCTCGAGTAGCTCCAACCGACGCGGTTCCAGCTCCCAGTCGTGGTCCAACAGGTAGATGGGCCTGGTTATCGTGCTCATCAAGGCCTCCCTTGTCCCGGCGCGCCCCGGTTGTCGCGCCCGCACACGATCATCGCGGTCCACGGCCCGCGGAGTTTGTGACGTTGGTCACGACTGGCGATACTTGGCACGCATTCGCCGACCTCGGCCTCGCGCCGGAGGCCGGCTCAGCGGAGTCATAGCTCCGCGATTCCCGCCGTTGTGGCAGCGGGGGCGCGATCCGGCCAGGTGCGTCGCAGCGCGATTTTTCCGTCGCGGAAGGTGAGCACGTCGTAAATATCCATTTCGATCTCTATACCGCTCCCCTTTCCGCGCGCGTGTGCGTGGTTCCAGACGAACACTGTTTCCTCATCGACCTCGATGACCTCGCGGACATCAAACCGCGCCCACTCCCAGGCACCCAGGAACTCCTCCGCCCAGCGGCGGACGCCGTCAACGCCGTGCACCGCGGCGCGAGTCCGGGCCAGTTCGTTTGCCACTCGACCTCAGGATGCAGAATCGCCGCATACTGGTCGAAGCCGGCCAGGCCGCTCTCGTAGGCGGCCTTCAGCGCTGCTGCCCGTGCCGAGGTCACCGGGAGCATCCTGACAGGCGCCAGATCGCGGCGATGCTCCTCGATCACGACAGTGCGCGCGCGCGGCGTTCGGCACCCTCCATTCGGGGGATACTCGGCTGGCTATGACGCGCGACCACGTAGAGATCGTGCGCGGGTTCTATGACGCGTGGGCACGAGACGAGTTTCCCCCGACGGAGCTGATGGATCCGGAGATCGAGTACGTCAATCCGCCCGGCGCTGTCGAACCCGGAATCCGGCGTGGGATCACGGCGTTCAGGTCAGCACTCGAGAACGTCGCCGGCGGGTGGGCGTCATGGTGGATGGAGCCGGGCAGCTCACGGCGGCGACCGTGGTAGTCGTCGTCCGCTACCGAGCACAGGGCAGGCCAGCGGCATCGAGGTCGAGGGCCGCGAGCTGCCCTCTTTACGCTGCGCGACGGCAAAGGTGAGCGACAGTGGTTTCACGAGCCGTCCGACGCCGCCGAAGCGGCAAGGCAGCGGGAAATAGGCACTGCTGCCTTCTGCTGCTCAGTGCTCACCAGCGAGCAGCGGGCCCCCGCTCGACCTGGTACGAGCGCTACGTGGGTCACCGAGCATGACCACGGGCGATGTTCGGACGATGTCGGCCCGATCATTGGGCGCGACGCGACGCGCGCCTACCCGTTGCCGACTGGTATGTATATATTACCCCGACCTCAATGCGCCCGACGAGGTCGTCGACGGGGGCCCCGAGCGCGTGATCGTCGTCTGGCACGTAAGTGGTACGGCAAGCAAGTCCCGGCCGACGACGCGGCCTGTACACGATCCGCGCGGACAGCGGGGACGCGAGTACGTGACCAAGGACGAGGCGCTCGCAGCAGTCGCCGACGAGGGTTGACGAGCGCACTCGGACGCGGACCGTCGAAGCGCTCAGCGGAGGGTCGCCGCAAACGAGGTCAGCTGCGGGATTGCGCATCGGTGGCCCGCTGGCCGAGCCACGAGCGCAGGCTCGAGGGCCGCGAGGCGGCGGATCGACTCGCGGTTGGTCGCTGGGTCCGGCGTGAAAACCTCCGGCGGCTCGTGCAGCCCCGTCACGCTCGTCAGCAGGTTCATGCCGTTCAGGACGTCGCCGCAGATCAACGTGCGGTCCGACTCGCGCCAGAAAGAAACGTGCCCCGCGGAATGGCCTGGCGTATCGAGCACGGTGAAGCCGGCGACGTCGTCGCCCTCGTGCAGGGCGCGATCGACCTTGTACGGCGGCCCTGTCCAAACGGCGTCTAAGAGCGTGTTCAGTGGGTGCGATGGCTGAGATGCGCGGATGCCACCCGGCGTCTCCATCGCGTGAACATCGCCCGCGCCGCACCACAAGGGCACTCCGAGCCCCTCACAGATCGCCTTGCTTGCACCCTGGTGGTCCGCGTGGGCGTGGGTCAGGGCGTGCCCGTTGACCTGTCGGCCACGTACCTGACGCAGGATACGTCGTTTCGCGAATCGCGTCCCCGCATCAACGACGACATCGCCAAGCAGATACACGTTGATCGCGTTCGGCGGAAAGCCCGACAGCATCCATACGTCGTCAGCGAGTTCCCTCATCGGCCGTGGGAGCCTAAATCACCCTGGCGGGAGGCGTGTCCTCCTTTCCCCGTTGCGGGAAAGCGGCGGCGGGCTCGCCATGCTCGTGCCACGAGCGCGCCCAGACCAGAGACTGCGGAGGTCGCGAATCGTCGAATCCGACATCCTGAGCGAGCCGGTCAGACCTCAGCTATGCGTCCGATGGCGATGTTACGCAGCGCACGTTGTAGAGGTTGGATCGCGGCGCGTTGTCGATCCCAGCCCCATACCACTGCCACCCGTACGACGCGGTGTCCGTGTTGTAGATGTCGTCGGCCCAGTAGTGCTCATTGGGGAAGGATGCCTCTGAGCGCTTCGGCGGTGCCCGGGAGCCGCAAGCCGGCGCTCGCACACGTGTTTGCCCCGACTTGCCAGTCGACGCCGGTCGCCCTGTCTGTGCTGTCCACGCAGAGGTCGTGTCCAGTGCCAACGAGGTTCATCCCGCTTGGGCAGTGATCGCGGTAGGTCGACGGTGGCGACCCGCCGAGGCTATCCGCGTTGTTCGCGTGGTTGGCGGATGGCACCGATCCGAGCGATGACGCAATGATGTTGGCGCCGGTGAGCGTTTGGCTCGGCCACCCTTCGCCCCGGTAAACCGCCCCGTTCTTGATCTTCTGGGTGCTCACCGCGCTTTGGTGGAGCTTGCTGGCGGTCACGGCACCGTTCTTGATGTCCTTGGTGCCGATCTGCGACGCCGCAAACGCGCTGCCCGTCGCCAGCATCCCGAAGACCGCGATCGTCGACATCACGTTGGCATAGGTCAGCCTGCCCTTGTGTCGTTCTCGCATCCTGTCTCCTCCTTGCCTCGCTCCCGAGGTCGTGTCGTTGCTCGCCCCGCCGGCGGACCGCGCGGCTGACCACCAAACCCTAACGGTGGTGCGGGCTAGGGTGAATCGCCAATCACCGCGGGAAGTCGCCCTTCTGGTCTGATCGAGTGGAAACACTCATGGCGCTTGGAGCCTTAGCTGCGGCCGGCCCTGACCGCCCCGCTGCGCTTGCGCTTGGCCTGCCACCGCTCGACCTCGGGGCGTAACCAGAGCTTTGCTCGTCCTCGACCGAGATCGATTACCGGTCTCGGCATGTCCTTGTAGCGGCGCAGATACGTCGCGACGTCTTTCCGGTCGGACAGCCCGACGATCCGCGCGACATCGCGAGCGTCGATGAGACGGTCAACGTCGACGAGTCGCCTCATGTGGAGAGCGTAGGGGTACAACCTGGGCGGACCGGCGAGTCCGGGCATGCCCTCGCCCGCTGGCTCTCGCCGCTCGACCGTCGCTGCGCTCGCCGCTCGCGCGGTGGCGACGAGAGGGACGAAAGCGCTGACGTTGGCGCGCCGTTGTCGGCATAGCTGCCTTCAGGGCGGCGTGATCATCGGCGTCGGTCGCCGAACCTACCGAAGTTATGTAGGGCCGCCCCGAGCGTCGGTTCAAGGTCCTCCGGACCGACGCGGACCCTCAACTTGCAGCGGCGCATAAGCGGAGTACTCGCATACCACTTGGAGTCTAGGCACCTTTGCCCTTGTGGGGGAACGCGCCCGGGGTCCGGCCCTATGAACGTGCAATAGCGTCTGTCGCGGCCTGTTGGTGGCTGGCGGGGGCGTTGCAAGCAGGCAACGCAGCGCGTTAGGACGTGGATGCTTCAAGGGTCGTACGTAGAGTTGAGCCAACCGTTTTGCAGCTATTGCGGTTACCCGCCGGTGGGACGCTGGCGGTCCCGTGCCAACGAATGCATGCGCTGCCACATGGGAACGGTTCTGCGCGCACCCGAGGGCTCGAGCCCGCGCTTTCACGACCCGTTCGTGATCGTCAACGAGCAGCTGCGCCTCCAGGCAGTTTCGCGCCAGGCCGAGATCGTGCTCATGGTGAGCGAACCGGCGGCGGTCAACGCCCCGCTCGAGGACTTCCTGATCTCCGACAACGGGGACCGCGATCACATCGGCTCGCCGGACTCGTCCGGGATGCCATCGCTGGGTCGACCGATCCGGCATACGTAGAGATGCGTACCGTCAGTGATCCTCTGATTGCCTTTGTCGCGCGGATCGCCGGCTGCGCACCACCGAAGGCCGCGGTCGCGACCTTCATCCCGATGCCAGCTGGCGCGAGGCGCCGGAACGCAGCGAGGACCCGGTGGTCGACACCGAGCGCCTTTTGAGATGACCTACGCCTGCTTAGACCTGTTGGTCTCGAACTTTGCTCGAATCTTGAACTCCGAGGTCGCGGTGTACTGCCAGCCGGACAGCAAGGGGACAGCTGCTCCCGGTGATCCTCGTGGGCCTGGGGCCCGCCACGAGCCGGTCACGCGATCGCTCGCAGGAGGGATCGTCGGCCGCGCGCTCGGGGCGGAGCGCGCGGCCCTCGAACCGCTCGATCACGACCACGAAAGCGCCCTACTCGAAGCAGGCCGCGGGATCCGGCTACACACGCAGCCGCTGCGCCCGGTCGTAGGACCAATTGCCCCTGGATAACCGGCGTCGCGCGTCTAACATACCATGAGTAGCGCCCGTCTTGTGGGCATCAATCACGTCGCGCTCGAGGTCGGGGATCTCGAGCAGGCGCTCGCCTGGTACGGGCGCTTGTTCGAGTTCGAGCTTCGCGGCCGCTATGGCGACCGGATGGCGTTCATCGATATGGGCGACCAGTTCATCGCCCTGTCGGCGCGGCGAACGCAGCCGCCCGACGGCGCACGGCACTTCGGGCTCGTGGTCGACGACAAGGAGGCCGTGCGCGCAGCACTCCAGCAAGAGAGCGTGGCCGTGCAGCCCTCGGGATCGCTCGACTTCGTCGATCCGTGGGGCAACCACGTTCAGGTCGTTGACTACCGCGAGATCCAGTTCATCAAGACACCGGGGGTGCTCTCGGCGATGGGCCTCGACCATCTGCGCAAGACCGAGTCGGCTGAGCGAGAGCTCCGCACCAAGGGGATCGACGCCTAGTCCGCTACGGGTGCAACAGCTTGCGCAGGTGCCGGAAGAACCGTCCCACGTGGCCGTGACTCTGGCCCGCGAGGCCGGAAATTCCGAGAAACATCACGAACACGCCGGCCACCAGAGCGAGGATCGCGAGCACGGCAGGCCAGCGCGCCTCGAGCCATCGGCGTCCTCTCCCCAGCAGCTCCTCGGCCTTGTTGCCGGGCGCGAACACGATGACCGCTTCGATCGCGATCAGCGGCAGCACGAAGCAGACGTTGAACACGACCAGCAGCAGCGTCTGCTGGGCCACGTTCAAGCCCGAGCCTACGATCGCGGCGATCGCGGCGAAATAGGGGAAAGCGGTCGGCAGTTCGATCGCCGTGATCGTCGCGCCGAGGAACGCGCTCGACTTGCCTTCCGGGTTGGGCGCCGGCAGCTCGCGCTGCGCCAGGCGCTTGCGGTACCCCCATACGACCATTCCGGCGGTCAGCACGACCGCTCCGGCGATCAGCTCGAGAACGTATTGGTCCTCCCGATCCGGCCGGGGAACCAGCGACAGCACGAGCTGGCCGATACCCAGAGCGATCGCGGCTCCGCCGAGCAAGTAGACGAAGAACACCGCTGCCGTGAACGCTCCGACTTCTCTGCGCGGGCGGGCCCACCGGCCAGGTACAGCGCCGGTGCGATCGTCGTCGGATTGAGAGAGTCGGCGAG
Source organism: uncultured Solirubrobacterales bacterium (assembly GCA_963705775.1). GTDB lineage: Bacteria > Actinomycetota > Thermoleophilia > Solirubrobacterales > Solirubrobacteraceae > Palsa-465. The sequence continues at coordinate 13,846 of CAVPKT010000013.1, forward strand.
CCCGATCGAGATGACGAGGGCCAAGACGCGGAGCACGCAGGGATTGTTCCCGTTCGCGCCGACCTTGGGGGACTTAGGCGAAGTGCAACTCCTCGGCCTCGTCGTCGGACACCGGGCGCTCGCACGTGGGGCACCACCAGCGGGCCTCCATCTGCGTGCCACACGCCACGTGCCTCGGGGCCGAGCCGCCTTCGGCGTTCCGGGCCCCCCAACCGGCGAGCAGCCGCAGCGTCGGCGGCTCCTGCCCGGCCGCGGTCAGCTCGTATACGAAGCGTGGCGGGCGCTCCGAGTAGGGACGGGCAATCACGAGCGCGTTCTGCTCGAGCTGACGGAGCCGCTGGCTGAGAACGTTCGGAGCGATTCCCTGCACCTCTTCCTGTAGTTCGCCGAACCGCCTTGGGGCGTCGAGCAGAGCGGCGACCACCAGGAGGGTCCAACGGTCGCCGACGGCTTCGAGGGCATCGGCGAGAGGGGAGAGGCGGTCATCCGCATCGCGCGGCTCACGCTCTTGCCGCGCCTGTTCTGCTGCTTCGTGTTGCGCCGCGTGTGCGGGCCGGTCCGGCATATCCACAGGGAGCGTATCCACCCTTGCTACGATAGCGACTTGCAAATAGCAAGTGACTAGGAGCATGAAGATGGCTTTGCTTGAAGAGACACAAAAAATTCGATCGAGACCGCCGCGAATCGGATTGGTCCCGCGGTCGTCGGCCTCGGCCGCGGTTGGGGGGTCGGCTCCGGCGTCGTGATCGCCCCGGGCCAGGTGCTGACGAACGCGCACAACCTCCGCCACGAAGAGGTGACCGTGTCGTTCGCAGATGGGCGGCGCCAGCCGCCGCGTAGCCGGCGCCGATGCGGATCTCGATGTCGCAGTCCTCGAAGTGGACACCGGCGAGATCGAGCCGGTCCAGCGGGCTTCGGCCGATGACCAGCCCGGCGTCGGCCGCCCGGTGCTCGCGCTCGGCAATCCGGTGGTCGCGGCCTACGTGTGACGCCGGGGTTCGTTTCCTCGGTCGCCCGGAGCTTCCGCGGTCCGCGCGGCCGCCGCATCCGCGGCGCGATCGAGCACACCGCGCCCCTGCCGCGAGGCTCGTACGGTGGCCCGCTCGTGGATCCTCGAGGGTCGACTGCTCGGCCTGAACGCCGTGCGGGTAGACGGCGGCTTGATCCTCGCGATCGCCGCCGACGCTTCGCTCAGGGAGCGCGTCGAGGCGCTCGGCCATGGCGAGACCCCGAAGCGGGCCCGCCTCGGCGTCGCTGTCGCGCCGCCCCGGGTCGCCCGCCGGCTCCGCCGCGCGGTCGGTCTGCCCGAACGCGATGGAGTCCTGGTGCGAGCGGTCGAGGAGGGCAGCGCCGCCGAGCGGGCGGGAATCGAGCGCGGTGACCTGATCGTCGCCGCCGGCGAGCGGCAGGTCGAGCGCGTAGACGCGCTCTATGAGGCGCTCGACGCGGCCCGCGCCGACGGCAAGTTCGAGCTGACCGTGTTGCGCGGGACCGAGGAGCGACCGTCGAGGTCACGTTCTAAGCCATGAGCGCCACGACCCACCCCAACGGCGCGGCCCCCGAGGCCGCTGAGGCCCAGGCCCTCGACGCCTACTCGCGAATCGTCGTCGACGTCGCGGAGCGCCTCGCGCCGAGCGTCGCCAACCTCCGCGTCATGCGCCGCAGCCGGGTCGGTCAGGTCCGGCGGGCGCCGGCAGCGCGGTCGTACTGACACCGGACGGGTTCCTGCTCACCTCAGCGCATGTGGTCGCCGGTCCGGGGCGGACCGGGAGAGCGGCGTTTGTCCTCGACGGCCGCGAGCTCACGTTCAGGGATCGTCGGCGTCGATCGCCTGTCAGACCTCGCGGTGCTGCGTGCCGACGGCAACGACCTGGTCCCGGCGACGCTCGGCGAGGCCGAGCGGCTACGGGTTGGACAGCTGGTCGTCTTTATCGGCAATCCTACACGGATTCGCGGGCTCGGTCACGGCTGGGGTGGTTTCGGCGCTCGGACGTTCTCTTCCCCGCGCGCGCGGGAAAGAGCGATGCGCTACATCGACAACATGATTCAGACTGACGCGGCGCTCAACCCTGGAACTCAGGTGGAGCGCTGGTTGACAGCTCCGGTCGCGTGATCGGGATCAATACGGCGGTGGCCGGCGTCGGGCTGGGGCTCGCGGTGCCGATCAACGCCGCGACGCGGGACATCGTCGGCGCGCTGATGCGCGACGGCCGCGCTCCGTCGCGCGATCTGGGGATCGCCCGCGCGGTCCGCGACCGCTGCCCACCCACGCGCGCGGCAGGCTCGGTCGCGCCGGCGGGGTCGAGGTCGTGGAGGTGGCCGCCGATAGCCCAGCCCAGCGAGCCGGCCTACGCGCCGAGGACCTGATCGTCGAGCTCGACGGTCAGCCGGTCGAGCGGGTCGACGACGTCCAGCGGCTGATGAGCCACGGAGGCGATCGGACGCCCGCTGCCGATCCGTGTGCTGCGCGGCGATCGCTGAGCTCGAGCTGGAGCGTGTCGCCCGGTCGAGCTGGTCGAGTAGGGCCTAGCGCTACACCTCCGCTACGCTGAGCGCCGACGCCGGGCGGCGTTCGAAGACGCGCCCGCGGTTCGGTTGCCAGGACGTACTGATACCTACCCAGACGGAAGCGAACACGATGGCCCGTGGAGACGTCCGGATCGCTGCGACTCTCGCGTGTGAAGAGTGCAAGCGCCGGAATTACCAGACGAATAAGAGCAAGCGGAACAACCCGGAGCGGCTCCAGCTGCGCAAGTACTGCCGCTGGTGCAGGTGCCACACGGCGCATCGCGAAACGCGCTGAGCTCGATCCGGAGCTGCTCCGTGGCTCGCAACCGCAAACGCGCCAAAGAACGGCGGACTCGCCGTCCGCAGACCGTGAGCGCCCGCGCTCGCGATCAGGCACAGCGGCACGGGCGCGCCCGACCGCGATCGAGCACGCCGCTCCTGGACGCACGAGATCGCGGAGGCCAGCGGACGATCCGCCGGCAGGACACTCCGACGACGAGCGAGCACGCTCGCAGGACGATCGAGCCGACGCGGAAGACCGAGGCCCTGAGCGCCCGAGCCGAGGAGAGCGAGGAGTTCGAGCTCGAGGGCGGCGGTGAGGCGCGCCTCCCGACGGAGGCGACGGGCGCAGCTCGGCTCGCGGCCGAGCGCCCCGGTGCCCGAGCCTCGCGGCGCGACCTGCGCGAGACCGCCTGCTCACATTCCTGCAAGGAAGCTGGCGCGAGCTGCAACGAGTACAGTGGCCCGATCGTCGTCAGGTGATGCAGGCCACCGGGGTAGTGATCGGATTCGTGATCGTGGCCGGCGTGTTCCTCGGCGTGGCGGACTATGTCGCCGGCAAGTCGTCAATCTCATCATCAACGGTCGACGTTGGCTGAGAGCCTCGAACATGTTCCGCTGGTACGTCGTCAACACCTACTCGGGTCACGAGCAACAAGGTCAAGCACAACCTCGAGCACCGCGTCGTGTCGCTCGGGCAGCAGCGTGCCGTGCGCCAGATCGTCGTCCCGACCGAGTCCGTGTCCGAGATGAAGGACAACCAGAAGATCACGGTCGAGAAGCGGACGATGCCGGGCTACGTGCTCGTGAACATGGACCTCAACGAGGACTCCTGGTCGCTCGTCAAGGGCACGCCCGGGCGTGACCGGGTTCGTCGGCGCGTCGAACGAGCCGGTGCCGCTGACCCAGGACGAGGTCAACCGACTGCTGCACCGCGAGGCAGGAGGTGCGTCCGCGCAGCCGCGCCCAGTTCTCGATCGGTGAGTCGGTCAAGGTGATCTCTGGGCCGCTGTCCGATTTCTCAGGGCGAGATCTCCGAGGTCAACGAGGACGCGCAGCGGTTGAAGGTGCTGGTCTCGATCTTCGGTCGTGAGACGCCGGTCGAGGTCGGGTTCGACCAGGTCAAGAAGATTTAGGGAGCGGCGGTGGCGAAGAAAGTCCTCACTCAGATCAAGCTGCAGGCGGTCGGCGGTCAGGCGAGCCCCGCCCCGCCGGTCGGCCCCGCGCTCGGCCAGCACGGCGTGAACATCATGGAGTTCGTCAAGGCGTTCAACGCGCAGACGCAGAGCGACATGGGCACCGTGATCCCCGTCGTGATCACCGTCTACGAGGATCGCTCGTTCACGTTCGTGACCAAGAGCCCGCCGGCCGCGGTGCTGATCAAGCAGGCGATCTCGATCCGAAGAAGGGCTCCGGTGAGCCCCATCGGGAGAAGGTCGGGCAGATCACTGAGGCCCAGCTCGAACAGATCGCCGGAGAAGAAGATGAAGGATCTGAACGCCAACGACATCGACGCGGCAGCAAAGATCATCGCGGGCACCGCCCGCTCGATGGGAGTGGACGTCGTCTGGCATGGCAAAGCACGGCAAGACATATCTGGAGGCGCGCGAGAAGCGTTCGATCGCGAGCGCGAGTACGAGCCGGCCGAGGCGATCGCGCTCGATCAAGCAGCTGACGCGCGCGAAGTTCGACGAGTCGGTCGAGGTGCATGTGCGGACCGGGCTCGAACGTGCGCCACGCCGACGAGCAGCTGCGCGGAACGATCGCGCTGCCCAATGGGCTCGGCAAGAATGTGAAGGTGGTCGTGTTCGCGAAGGGCGACAAGGCGCGTGAGGCCGAGGAGGCAGGCGCGGACGTCGTCGGCGCCGAGGACCTCGCCGAGCGGATCCAGGAGGGATTTGACGACTTCGACGTAGCGATCGCCACGCCGGACCTGATGCCGGTCGTCGGTCGCCTGGGCCGGGTCCTTGGCCCGGCCGGCAAGATGCCGAACCCGAAGGTCGGCACCGTGACGATGGACGTGTCAAAGGCGGTCGAGGAGTCCAAGGCCGGGAAGGTCGAGTACCGCACGGACCGCAACGCGATCGTGCACCTGGTGATCGGCAAGACCGACTTCGACGAGCAGCGTCTGCTCGAGAACTACGCCGCGGTGATCGAGGAGCTCGTTCGGGCCAAGCCGTCGGCGGCGAAGGGCCGATACATCCGCTCGGTCACGTTCGCCATCGACGATGGGTCCTGGGATCAAGGTTGACCCGTCGCGCACTCGCGACATCGTGGAGGAGCCCGCAGCGGCCTAGACTGGGAAAACAGAACTTCTGCCCGAGAACCCCGGCGGTCGTGTTGACGATGTAAGGCCGGGGTTAGGTGGAGCCTCGATTCGATGATCCGTGATCGACGCCCGCCGTCGCGCGGGCGTTATTCTGTGAGAGGAACATGAATCGAGACCAAAAAGCAGCAGTTGTCGAGGAGATCGCCCGCCAGCTCCAGAGCGCCGAGGCGGTGTTTGCGGTCGACTATCGCGGCATCTCCGTTTCCCAGGCGGCCGCGCTCCGCGCTCGCCTGCGCGACGCCGACGCGACGTTCCGCATCGTCAAGAACTCGCTGACAGAGCGCGCGGCTGACAAGGCCGGCGTCGCCGAGCTCAAGAAGCTGCTGGACGGGCCTACCGCGCTAACGCTCGTGGCGGGCGATCCGGCGGTCGCGGCCAAGGCGCTGAACGACAGCGCTCGGGACGTTTCAGTTGCTCGAGTTCAAGGGCGGTTTCCTCGGCGGCAACGCGCTGACCGGGGACGAGATCCGCTCGATCGCACGCCTGCCCTCGCGCGACGTTCTGCACGGCCAGCTCGTCGGCACGATCGCCGCGCCGATCTCGGGGCTGGTCCGGACGCTGAACGCATTGATCTCGGGGCTGGCACTGCAGCTCGGGCAGATCGCGGAACAGGGTCTCGTCTCGGGCCGAGGCGCCGCCTGAGCGGAGGCCCCGGAGACGAGTCCGCGGCCGCGCAGGCCGAGGCGCCTCGCGTCGCCGGAGACCGCGGAGGCGATGAGCCGAGGCAGGCGCTGCGGCCGAGGCGCGAAGGCGGAGGCCGCCCCGGAGCCCGTGCGGAGGCCGGCGCCCGAGGCCGAGGCTGCGAGGCCGAGGCCCGCCGAGGCTGAAGCCCGAGGCCTACCCGCCAAACAAACTGCAGATGCTCGACGAACCCCAGGAGGAAGCATGACAACCACAGAAGAGTGGATCGACGAGCTCAAGAGCATCTCGGTGCTCGAGCTCTCCGAGCGAATCAAGGCGCTCGAGGAGGCGTTCGGCGTCTCCGCGACCGCCGTCGCAGCGGCCGCCCCGGCGGGTGCGCGCCGCCGGTGGCGGTGCCGACGGATGCCGAAGAAGAGCAGACCGCGTTCGACGTGGTCCTGACCGGGCGCCGGCGAAAAGAAGATCCAGGTGATCAAGGTCGTGCGTGCCGCGACCGGTCTCGGCCTCAAGGAGGCCAAGGCGCTCGTCGACGAGGCGCCGAAGCCGGTCAAGGAAGGCATCGAGCAGGACGAGGCCGACAAGCTCAAGGCCGACCTCGAAGAGGCCGGCGCCAGCGTCGAGCTGAAGT
>CAVPKT010000014.1:0-57634 GCA_963705775.1 uncultured Solirubrobacterales bacterium
CAACCGGCCACACGCGATCGCGCTCGCGATCAAGCTCGGGCTGATCGACCCCCAGGCCTAGTGGCGCCCGGGCGAGGATCCGCGGCGACGGAGCCTCTCGATCGCGGCGGCGACGGAAAATTCCCGAGCAAGCTCGTCACGAAGCGCCGCAACCTGATCGAGCGGGTAGGTCGCTTCGCCCGCCGATGATGCACGCGCGATCGGGAACCCGAACTGCTGCTCCCAAGAGAGCAAGGTCTCGATCCGGACGCCGAGCATCTGCGCGGCTTCAGCCGCGCTCAGCAGGGACTCCGCGTCTGGATCGGAATCGCAACTCACCTCCGCCTGCAGACTTGCAACGAAGACGCGAGGCGTCTATCGCACAAAAGGCTGATCCTCGACGTAGATAGCCGCGATCGCGCGGGGATCGCGAAACGGTCCCCCCCGGTGCCTCAACCACCCAACCTCCCAAAAGCTCGCCTCCCGCGGCGTTCGGACGCTGCGCGCGTTCGGGCAGCGGATTCCCGGGCGCTGGAGGAGTGCTGGCGCACTCGCTCGAAGACGCGGTCGAGGGGCGGGTGGTGATGATCACCGGCGCCTCGTCCGGGATCGGCAAGGCCGCCGCGCTCAAGATCGGTACCGCGGGCGGGACAGCTTCTGCTGGTCGCGCGGACGGAGCAGAAGCTGCGCGAGACGGCCGAGGAGATCGAGGAACGCGGCGGCGTCGCGTACGTCCACACCGCCGACCTGTAGCGATCCGGACGACATCGACCGGATGGCCACGGAGGTACTCGGCCAGCACGGACGCGTGGACATCCTTGTGAATAACGCGGGCAAATCGATCCGGCGATCGGTCAGCCGCTCCTACGAGCGCTTCCACGACTACCAGCGCACGATGCAGCTGAACTACTTCGGTCCGGTGAAGCTGATCCTCGAGCTGCTGCCGCAGATGCGCGAGCGCGGGTCGGGACACATCATCAACATCTCGACGATGGGGCTACAGACGAACACGCCCAGGTTCTCCGCCTACCTCGCCTCGAAAGCGGCGCTCGACGCGTTCTCGCGCTCGATCGCCGCCGAGATCATCGACGACGGCGTCCACGTCACGACCGTGTACATGCCGCTCGTCCGCACGCCGATGATCGCCCCGACGAAGGTCTACGACCGCTTCCCGACGCTGAGCCCGGAGCAGGCAGCGGACCTGATCACGGAAGCGATCCGCAAGCGCCCGAAGCGCGTGGCGACGACGCTCGGCAACCTCGGCCAGCTGAGCTACGCGATCGTGCCGGGCGCGCAGGACCTCGTCGTCAACCGGGCCTACAAGCTGTTCCCGGAAGGCGGAGCCGGAGCGAACGACGAGACGGCCGAGCAGCGCGCGTTCGTCCGCGCGACGCGAGGGGTGCACTGGTAGGCACGCAGTAGGCTCGCGGTCGATGCTCGCGCTCATCACAGCGAACGTGCGCCGGCGATCGGCGCGGACGCTGTTGACGGCAGCGGGGATCGCGGTCGGGGTCGCCGCGGTGGTGGCGCTGCTGGCTCTGTCGGCAGGGCTGAACCAAGCCGCGGCGCGGTTTGCCAACCTCGGCGGCGCGGACTTCGGGGTCTTTCAGGCCGATGCGGGCGACCCCACCTCCTCGGCGCTGCCGCTGTCCCTGGCCGACCGAATCAGGGCGCAGCGCGGGATCTCGCAAGTGACTCCATCCAGCTGGTCGTCAGCGCTGTCTCGCATGCACCCGGCGCGATCGTCCTCGGCGTGCAGCAGACCGGCTTCGCCTACCGGCAGCTGGTCGTCACCGGCGGGAACGGTGGGCTCGGGCCCGGGTCGGTACTCGTGGGCACTCAGCTCGCGCAACAGCTGCGTCTACGGCCGGGCTCGACGCTGAAGTCAGCGGCCACCATTTCATCGTGGCCGGCATCTACCACACGGGGCTGACCTACGAGAACTCCGGGGCGATCATGTCGCTCGCGGCGGCTCAAGCGCTCGCGGGTCGCTCGCCCGACGAGGTGACGACGCTCGCGGTCCGTGTGACCCCCCAGACATCGATCGCCGCCGCCAAGCGCGAGCTCTCGCGCGCGGTCCCCGGAGTGTTGATCATCTCCGACCCGGGCGAGGCCTCGCGCGCCGGAGCCAACACGATCCTGATCTCGAAGGCGGTGCTGTTCATGATCGTGCTGGCGCTGATCATCGGAGGCTTGGCGGTCGCCAACACGATGCTGGCGGCAGTGCTCGAGCGCAGGCGCGAGCTGGCGCTGCTCGCGACGATCGGGTGGAGCAGCCGCCAGCTGGGACTGCTCGTGCTGGGGGAAGCGCTCGTGGTGAGCATGATCGGAACGGGGATCGGGCTGCTCCTGGGCCTCGCCGCGAGCAAGCTGCTGCCAGGGGCGCTCGGCCTCGGCGCGTTCATCACGCCCGTCCTTACGGCGTGGGGCCTCGGTCGGGCGGTGCTGATCGGGACCGTGATCGGAACGGTCGGTTCGCTGTATCCGATTTGGCGGGTCACGAAGATGCGCGCGTCGGCGCTGGCGCTGAGCTGATCCATGCGGCGCGTTGGGCTCATCTTGGCCTGCGGCGCCTGTGTCGCGCTGCCCACGCTGGGCCATGCCCACCGCCTTCCGGCGGCGCCCCGGTGTCCGATCTTCCCGGCGAGCAACCCCTGGAACGATCGGGTCGACCAGCTCCCCGTGGCCGCCGGCTCGTCGAACTACATCGCGGCGATCGGTCTCGACAGGCCCGTGCATCCGGACTTCGGGACGGTCTACAACGGCGCGCCGAACGGCATCCCGTACACGGTCGTGTCGAACAGACAGCGTCGGGTGCGCGTGCGCTTCCAGTATGCGTCCGAGTCCGATCGCGGGCCGTATCCGATTCCCCCGAATGCCCCGATCGAGGGCGGGCGGAACTCGACCGGTGACCGCCACGTGATCGTCGTCGATCGGGGGACCTGCACCGATTACGAACTGTTTGCCGCAGTTCCCGTGCGCGGCGGCAGATCGTGGACGGCCGGGTCGGGCGCGGTCTTCAACTTGCGCTCGAACCGGCTGAGACCGGCGGGATGGACGTCCGCCGACGCGGCCGGGCTGCCGATCCTCCCGGGGCTCGCGCGCTACGACGAGGTCGCGCGTGGCTCAATCGATCACGCGCTGCGGTTCACGGCGCCCTGCACGGCGCCGCGGTACGTCTACCCGGCCCGGCACGAGGCCTCGACCTGCAGCGATCCAAACGCACCTCCGATGGGCCTGCGGGTGCGGCTGAAGTCGTCGGTGAATATCTCGGGACTCCCGCATCAGGCGCGCATCGTGGCCCAGGCCCTCAAGACGTACGGCCTGATCCTCGCCGACAACGGCTCGCCCTGGTACATCTCGGGCGCGCCGAACCGGCGGTGGAACGACAACGCGCTGCACCAGCTCGACCAGCTCACGGGAAGCGACTTCGAGGTAGTGGATACGAGCTCGGGCTTAGGAGGGGCGGCCCGGGGCTTAGGCGACCGCCCCCCGGGAACCCAAGGCCCCCCGCCTACCGATACCGCCGATGCCGCCCCTCCGGCAGCCTGTGCAGCAGCCGCGCGAACATCCCCGCGAGCGTCTCCTTGCCGTAGTCGTGGGAGGGGTCGTGCATCGTCAGCACGGCGATTGAGAACCGCGAGCACCCGCGTGACAAAAGCGCCACTTGGCTGTCGATCAGCCCCGTGCCGGAGCCCCAGCCGCCCTTGAAATACAACTTCCACCCCGCGGGCGCGACCTGGCCGATCCCCCATCGCTGCGAGGGGGTGATGCTGGAGAGCAGATGGAGCGCGTACGCGCGATGACGCGGGACGACGTAGCTGTCGAGATGCAGGAAGAACCACGTCTGGTTGGCGGCGGTGATCAGCGACTCGCCCCAGATCGGAGCTGTCGCGGCGAAGCCGTGCATTCCCGCGCGCGCGGCGAGCGCGTCGAGTCCGCCGGTGCCGACGATCGTGTCGACCCTGTCGGCCGCGTTGTTGTCCGACATTGTGATCATCGGTTCGAGCAGCGAGGTGTCCGCGCTCGACAGCGGCCGGTTCGCGACCGACGGGCCGTCCAGGTAGGCGACCATCAGCATCGCCTTGAGGATGCTCGCCGACCACTCCTGGTGATCCTCGCGGTAGCCGTAGAACGAGCCGCGTGTGCGCACGGCGAACGTGATGTCGCCGGCGCGAGTCTGGGCGTAGGCGATCGCCGCCCGCATATCGGGATGCCACACGCGATCGAGCGGTTTGTGGACGCCCGGAACGCGGCACGCGTGGTGGGCCGCCCGGTGACGTGCCCCCGCCGGCCCGGCGGCGATGGCCGCCGCCACACCGAGCGCAGCCACGAAGCCGATGATCGTCCGCACGCGCTTACGCTAACGCGAGCCGATCGTCGGCGCGCGAAATTACGACCGGATCGTGGGTGGCGCAGATCACAGTCTGGTTGTCGTCACCGGCAGCGCCGGCGAGCAACTCGGCGACGGCGGTGGCGTTTGCCTCGTCGAGCCGTGACGTCGGCTCATCGACGATCAGCAGCCCCCGGGCGCTCGCGAGCGCGCGCGACAGCGCGACGCGCTGGACCTCGCCCGCCGACAGTCGCGAGACGCGCTGGAGGGCGCGATCGCAAAGACCTGTCAGCGTCAGCACCGTTTGGGCGCGGGCCCTCGCGGCCTCCGCCGACCAGCCGCGGATGCGCAGCGTGAGGACGATGTTCTCCTCTGCGCTGAGGAAGCCGACCGGGCACGGTCTGTGCCATGCAGCCGATCGGCGCGCGACGCAGCGCGGCGAGCTGCTCGAGCCCGGCAGCATCGGTTGGGCTGTCATCGATCGCAAGGTGGCCGGAGTCGGGGCGGTCGAGGGCGGCGAGGATGCTCAGCAACGTCGTCTTTCCGGTCCCCGATCGCCCGGTGACAACCGTCAGCCGGCCGGGCTCGAACCGGTGGGTCAGGCCGTCGAGCACGCGGCGTGCTCCCGTGCCCTCCGAATAGCTACGGGACACCTCGCTGAGCTCCGCGCGGACCGGCCGCCAGCGCGGGGAGGGGTCGAATGCGGGGGCGCGCTGGGTGGGGGGTCATGGCCGTCACCGGAACCGGCGCTCAGAATCAGTCCACCGGAGACCGCCCGAACTTGGGCGCGCCGGCCGATCCCGGCTCCCTCGAGCAGCTCCGGCGGGAGCTGCAGCCAGCCACCGCGCCCGATGACGATTCCGCCACCGGCCGCATCGCGCTCCTCGACGATCCGCCCGTCGCGGATGCGGACCGTCCTGTCGGCGAGCTCCGCGGTCGCTCTGTCGTGCGAGGCGATGATCACGCTGGTGCCCTGCTCCCGAGAAACGGCTGAGATCAGCTGCAGCAGCTCATCGGCACTCGACTGATCGAGCTCGCCGGTCGGCTCGTCAGCGAGCAGCAGAGCGGGGCGATGGGCGATCGCTGCGCAGAGCTGGAGGCGCTGACGCTCGCCCCCTGACAGCGCGCGCGGTAGTGCGCGCGCCCGATCAGTCAACCCGGCGGCCGAGCAGCGCATCGACCCGCGCGCGGCGCGACGAGCTCGGCACCCCTCGGAGCGCCAGGGGCAGCGCGAGCGCGTCGCTCACCCGCAGGTCGGGTGACAGAGCCGCCGCAGCGGACTGCCCGAGCACGCCAAGTTGCTCGTTGCGCAGCCGCGACCGCGCCGGTCCGCGGACCCGTCTGAGGTCGACGCCGAGCACGCCCACGACCCCGGCCGAGGGCTCCTGGAGCCCGGCGATCACTCGTAGTAGTGTGCTCTTGCCGGCCCCGCTCGGACCGAGCACGCACAGGACCTCCCCGCGCCGGAGCTCGAGGCTCAACCCCTGGAGCGCCGCGGCATCGCCCTCGTTCGTACGGTGGACGCAGAACACATCGCGGAGCTGGACGGCGGCGTCAGTCATCGGACGATCGCCTCGGTGAAGACCTCATCGCGACCCGAGTGGACGTCCTCACCGCCGCGCGACGGGCGGCGGCGCGCCACGCCCGCCGTGCTCGTCGCAAGCCAACCGGCGAGCGCCACCACCGCGACCGAACCGATCGTCCAGGCGACGAGTCCGACCCAGGGCGCAACCGTCACGAGCGGCGGCTGGGGATGCGAGTCGCCGATGGCGGCGCCCACCGATGCCACGGCGAGCCTCGTTTCGACCAGCGCGATCCCCAGGCCGCCGAGCCCACCGAGGACGCTCGCGAAGACGAACCGCGCGCGCAGCTCTGACCGCAGCGCTCGCGGTCCGAGGCCCTGCTCGTCGAGGTCGCGCTCGACGGACGCGTCGCGGAACGCTCCCAACAGCGCGAGCAGCATTCCGAGGATGGCGAGGACGCTCGTAAGCACGGCGGCCGCGATCAGTGCCCGCAGCACCCCGCGGGCGATCGGTGTGTCGCGCAGCTGGCGCTCGAGGTCGGGCCTGAACAGTGAGCTCAGCTGCGCCAACGGCGCGGCCGCAAGCGCCCGGCGGAGCGGACCAAGATGGCTGCTCGCGATCCACAGCTGATCAGGCCGGCCCTGGCCTGGCAGCCCCGCGTCGAGCGCGGCGGAGAGCAGCGCCTGGTCGGCCACCACGAAGCCCGCCGCGCCGGCCGGGACCGTCGGGAAGTGGCGCACGACGCCGACCACTCGCGCCGCCACCGGAAGCTGATCGATCAACATCGCGACCCGGCCGCCCGGGCCGGCGGCGGCGGCCGTCTGCGGATCGGCGAGGACGGGGACCGGGCTGGTGTCCGTCGGCTGGGTAGGACGGATCACGCCGGTGGCAGCGCTGGCGTCGAACCGAATCTCCAGGCGCGAGCCGACCCGGGGCCCGACGGCAGCGGCACCCACGCCGCGCCATCCGCCGACCTGCACGGTTCCGAGCACGCGGTCGCCGGCACCGAGCTCGTGCACGGGTCCCAGCGTGATCTCAGCGACCGACCGGGGCGCGCCGGTCGGGCTCTCAGCGTTTTGATGTCCGTTCGTGGCCTCGAGCCCGGCGGGCTCGGACAGCTCGAGCGCCTCGAGCTCCCACCTCCCCGCAGGGATGCGCGCACCGATCGCCACCCGGCGCACGGCTCCTCCGGGGTCGCGCAGGTCGGCGCTCACCATGACGGCCAGCGCCGGAGAGACGATGCCCACCGACAGCGATCTCGTCCCGGCGGCGATCGGGGGACCAGGCGTCCGCGCCGGGCCGGGCGGGCGCAGTCGCCGAGCGAGGGCGGACAGGCTCGCGGGGCTGTAGCTGGCGCGCCAGCCGTGCATCAACCGCAGGCCGCTCACAGGCACGCCGAGCGCCGGGACCGTGACGGAGCCCGAGCCGCTCGCGTAGGTGGCCGTGGTGCTACGGACGGGCAGTGCGGTCCCGCGGGCGAGCGAGCGCCAGCGCGCCAGCGGGGCGAGATTGAGCGGTGTCGCGAAGTCGGGTCCGGTCGAGACGAGCGCGTCAAGTGGGACGCGACTCGCGGCCTGATCGGCGGCGCCACGGAGAAGGGTTGCTCGGTAGGCCAGGGCAAACCCTCCGAGTCCGACGCTGACCGCGACGAACGCGATCGCAACCGCCGGCAGCGCGCGCGCGCGAGCCAGTCCCACCAGCGCCAGCCGCGCGAGCACCGGCCCTCCCCGGGCGAGCCGTTCCAAGGCGCTCACGGCTGGTTGTGCCAAGCGAAAGACGATCACCGCGCCGGCAAGCGAGCAGAGCGGGGCGAGCAGCAGCGTCCAGCCCCGGTCGGACGCCGTGCCTACCGACAGACCCGCGACGATCACCGATGCGGCGGCGACGGCGAGCAGGTCGAGCAGCCGCCCCGAGGCGCTCAACGACACTACGCTCATCAGAGCCGTCGCCGCAACCCAGCCGCCTGCGAGCGCCGCCGCCGCGACCGGCGTCAGAACGCTGTGCGAGAGCACCGCGCCGACCGGCTCCCCCGCGCCGCTCGCCAGCAGCGCCGCAAGCAGGACGCCCGCCCCGCCCCCCGTCGCCACGGCGACCGCGCAGATCCAACCTGCCTCGCCGACGACGAACGCGACCGACTGCCAGGCGCGCGCGCCCGCAGCCGCGAGCCGTCTGAGCTCGGACCGCTGCTCGATCCGGAGCCCGCTCGCGGCTAGCACCACAAACAGCGCGAGGCTCGCGAGCACCCCGCCCCCGACAAGAAGCAGGCGGGCCGGTGCGGCCGAGGCCTCCGAGCGCGCGGCGTCGAGCCCACCGAACGGCCCCGTCACCGAGAACTGGCCGGTGCCGGCCTGAAGCCGCGCCTGGCCCGCGTACAGCCGGCGTTCGAGCGAGCCGAGCTGCCAGCTGTGAAGGCCCGGGACGTCGAGCGTCGCGAGCCAGGTGTGGGTTCTGTACACGCCGCTCAGTCCGGGAACCGCGTCGAGGCCCGAGGTGTCTCCGGTCACGAGCACGGGCAATCCGCCGTCGATCGCGGGCGCAAACGTGAGCGGCACGGATGAGCGAAGCGCGTCCGAGCCGACCACGGTCAGCTTCACCCCTGCCGCCGACAACACGCCCGGCACGTGCCCTCCCCCAGCAAGTACAACCGGGCAGCCGGTGGCGCGGCAGGGACCGGCCTCGGCCCCTGGGAGCCACCGGTCGAGCGGAGATAGTGCGACTGGTCGCACAACGACTCCGCTGAGTCGGACGGGGGTGAGCAGCGTGACCTCCGTTTGCTGCCCGAGCCCCAACCCTCGCAGCAGCCCGCGCGCCTGCGATGTGGCATCCGGAGTTACCGGCCCTTGCCAGGTGACCCGGACCGCGCGATCGAGTGGTGCGAGATCGGCGAGCTTGGCACGGGCTCCCTGGTCCCCAGCGATCACGCCTTCGGCCGCGACGCCGGCGCCGAACGCGACCGCCAGCGCGATCCCGAGCGCCGGAATCAGCCACCTGCTCGGGCGCCGGCGCGCCCGGGCGGCGACCAGCATCAAAGGGCCGCGCACTAGCCGGCTCTCCCGCGATACCGGCGGTAATGCGACCTGGCCTTCGCACGCCCTCCGCAGACCGCCATCGAGCACCAGCGACCCGACTGGTTGCGCGAGTGGTCGTAGAACGCCCACCCACAGTCCTCGCCGGGGCAGGCTTTCAGCCGCGACCAGCTGCCATCGATCATCGCGGTGGCCGCTACCGCGAGCACGGTCCCAAGGGCTCGGTCGAGCGGCCCTCGGCCGGCCGCGAGGAACTGCGGGCCGTCCTCGCTAAACCGGATCTCGACGGACGCACTTTGGGCGGCTCTGTTGAGCCCCGCGATCGCGTAACTGTCGCGAGGCCCGTTGTTCGCGCCGGCGAGCGCGCGGAGCCCCTCGCGCGCGGAGATCAATCGGCGTACGTCCGCCGAGGTCAATCGGACCCGAGCAGACAGCAGCTGGCGATCGGCCAGCCAGCGTCCCGCCGACGTCGGAGTCGATAGGAGGTCCCGGCCGTGCTCGACGACGAGGTCGTAGTGGCTGTTGATGAACGATTGGACGAGCGCGAGCTCGCCGGGCGCGGGGTCGCGCCCGCCTGGCTGCGGCGCGTCGCGCAGGCGCGCCAATACTCTCTCACCAGTCATCTGCCGTTCGCTGGTTAGGGTACGAGGCCGCCCGCGAGCGCGCAAGCGGCAAGTGCTCAGTCGCGCACGAGCCCGTCGATCAGCCGCACCACACGATCGGCGCGGCGAGCGACCTGGTCGTCGTGACTGACGATCAGCACGGTCATGCCGCGCCGGTCGCGGATCGCCCCGAGCAGGTTGAGCACGCGGCCTCCGGTCTCGGAGTCGAGCGCGCCGGTCGGCTCGTCGGCGAGCAGCAGGCGGGGATCGTTCGCGAGTGCTCGCGCGATCGCCACACGCTGGCGCTCCCCTGCCGACAGCTCGGACGGAAGGTGATCGGCGCGGTGCTCGAGCCCCACCTCGTCGAGCAGCTCCCGGCTGCGCTCGCGGCGCTGCTGGTGACGGACGCCGGTGGCCATCAGCGCGGTCTCGATGTTCACCTGCGCGGTCAGATAGGGCATCAGCCGATTGTCCTGAAAGACGAACCCGACGAGGCGCCGGCGAAATTCGACGGCGTCCCGTGGCTCCGGGACGGGGACGCCCGCCACGGCGATCGACCCGGAGTCCGGACGGTCGAGGCTCCCGATCAGGTGCAGAAGCGTGCTCTTCCCCGACCCGGAAGGGCCGGTGATCGTTACGAACTCACCGGGCCCGGCCTCGAGCGAGACACCGCGTAACGCCCGGACCGGCCCGTACGTCTTGACGATGTCCGTGACGAGCACTCCAGCCCCGCCGTTCCCGACGCTCACGACTTGGCCATCACCGCCCAATCGAGCGTGACGGTCCCACTGCTCGTGTGGACGACAACCTGGAGCTCGAGTGGCTGGCCGATCGCGTGCGAGGGGAACGTGACGTTGTCGCGCAGGACGCCGTGCTTGAGCCGGTGCGTGGGCGGCGTCTCGTGACCGACGACGATGCCGCTGAAGGCGAACTCCGTGTCCACCGTCCCGGCCAACGGGTGGCCGTTCGCATCGCTCACGACGACCGTGTAGCGAAACAGCTTGTTGGCGACCGGGACGTGGCTGTCGGCGGTCAAGCTCGCGTGAACCCCCCGGGTTGTGATCGCCGAGCTCCCACCTGCGGTGGACGTATGCGTGGCTGTGGTCATACGCTTCGAGCTTCCGCCGCACGCCGCGAGCGCGATCGACGAACAGCCGACGATCACCAGAAGTTGAAGCTTCAGCGGCGACACCCTCGGCCTGAGCTTATCGGTCCGGGACAATGCTTGATCCCACAACTATCTTCTGATAATGTTCAGGGAAGGGGTCGCGCAAGTGCGTGGCCAGAACCGGCCGGGAGACCAAATGAAGCTCGAAGGCATCCACCACATCACCGCGATCACCGCCGACGCGCAGCAGAACGTCGACTTCTACGCCGGGGTGCTCGGGCTGCGGCTGGTGAAGAAATCGGTCAATCAGGACCACACCTCGATCTACCACCTGTTCTATGCCGACGAGCTCGGCGACCCGGGCTCTGACCTCACGTTCTTCGAATATCCGGGTGTCCCCCGGGGACGCGCAGGTGCCGGAATGATCCACCGGATCGTGTGGCGAGTCGGCTCTGACGACGCGCTCGACTTCTGGGCCAAGCGTCTCGCAGACCACGGATACGACGCCGAGCGCACCGAGGACAGCGTTGTGTTCGACGATCCTGAGGGGCTGACGCACGAGCTGCGCGTCGCCCAAGTGCCGGATCCCCCGCTGATCGCCCACCATCCGGAGATTCCGGGCGAGCTCGCGCTCCAGGGATTCCACGCGGTGCGGGCGTACACCGATGACGCCGAGCGCAGTCGCGCGCTGCTCGAGCGCACGCTCGGTTTCAAGCCCGTCGAGCACGGACCCGCTCAGGTCGGCGCATACGAGGTCCGCGGCGATCACCGCGGCGGCTTCTACCTGTACGACTCACCCCCGGCCGAGCGTCCGCTGCAGGGAGCCGGCTCCGTTCATCACGTCGCGTACGCGGCACAGCCCGACGAGATCGAGCAGTGGCAGCGCACCGTGACCGAATCCGGAGCCCACGCAACGCACGTGATCGATCGCCATTACTTCCGGTCGGTCTACTTCCGTGAGCCGTCCGGGGTGTTGTTCGAAATCGCGACGATAGGGCCCGGGTTCACCGTCGACGAGCCGCTCGAGCATCTCGGCGAGAAGCTTTCGCTGACGCCTCAGTTCGAGCACCTGCGCGACCAGATCGAGCCGACGCTAACACCGCTACACAATCCGCGGGAGGATTGGGCCCCCGCCCATCCGGCGCGCTAGACGCGGCTGCCGGCGTCGCGCATCAGCCGCCCGATGGGCACCGCACTCAGGTGCTCAGCACTCAGGCGCTGGCCGACCTTGTCGAGCATCGTCAGAAGCTG
Organism: uncultured Solirubrobacterales bacterium; assembly: GCA_963705775.1. Taxonomy (GTDB): domain Bacteria; phylum Actinomycetota; class Thermoleophilia; order Solirubrobacterales; family Solirubrobacteraceae; genus Palsa-465. The sequence goes on from CAVPKT010000014.1 coordinate 11,823, forward strand.
CGCCGGATTCGCGACCTGCAATTCGACGACTTGGCCCGCGTGCAGCGTGCCGACCGAATCGTCGGCGTCCTGGAGCTTGATCGCCCCACCGACGAGGCGGCCGCCCGAGCCATGCGCAACCAACCACTGGCCGATGCTCGGTCCGCTCGACGCGTACAGGAAACGGCGGCCGTAGCCCATCCGGTCGCTTAGACGGTCGAGCGTCCCGCGCGTCCCGATCCACCGGACGAGCCCCCCGCCGTCGAGTCGCGGTACGACCTGGTCGCCGAGCCGATGGCAGACGAGCTCGGCGGCGTTAGAGGGTGCGTGGTCGAGACCGATCGAGACGTGGATGTGGCGGGCAGACAGCGTGTTGACGATCGCCGGCAGCTGCGATGCGGGAGCGTCGACGAGCACGCCCACCTCGGGGCGACTGGTCGCGACCCCGGTGATCGGGCGGATGTGCGCGAAGTGCGAGACGAGCTGGTAGGAGGCTCCGGTCGTGAGCGCCCACAGGGCGACCCCGACGCTCGCAGCGACCGTCGTCGCGGCGCGGGCCGTGCGCACTCGCCAGCGCGGGAGCGTCCGCGCGCGACGCTCGTCTCCCAGGATCAGCGAAGCGGTCGAAGGCCGCCGCGCGAAAGAGCCGTCCGGTTCGGGAGGTGCTCGAGCGCACGGTCGAGTGCGGGTCCGAGCGCGCTCTGCGAGGGCGCGACCTGCGCCAGACCGAAGCGCTCGAGGGCCGAGTTCGATGCACGCACGTGCCCGTAGCCGAAGCCGTAGGAGATCACCGGGCAGCCGCGGATGATCGCTTCGAGCACGGTCAGCCCGGCGCTCGAATGAATCAGTGCATCCGACGCGGCGAGCACGTCTCCCATCCGGTCGGTGAAGCCCATCAGCCGGAGCCGCGGCTCGTCGCCAAAGCGCTTGGCCACTCGCGCGCGGAGCTTGTCGTTACGTCCGCACAGGCACAGCACGGTCGCGTCGGGGACGGTCGAGCGCTGCGCGGGTCGCGCCCGCGAGGTCGCCGACGCCCCAGCCGCCGCCCGAGACCGCGATCACCGTGCCCTCGGCGGGCAGGCCCAGCGCACGACGGGCGTCGGCCCGCGAGCGGAAGGCGAGGAACGACGACGAGGTAGGCGGCTTGGCCCAGCGCACGCTGCCGGGACCCGCGATCTTCTCGACCTCCTCGGCCGACTCGGGGTGGGTGATGAAGTGCAGGTCGATCCCGGGTGGGCCCAGAAATGGAGCCCGGCGAGGTCGGTGATCGACGAGTAGCACGGGACGTCGAGGCGACCCTTACGGCGCAGCTCGCCGAGCACGGCGGTGACGCCCGGGTAGGTCGAGACGATCAGGTCAGGGTCGTGGGCCTTGATCAGCCGCTTCAGGCCGCGGCGACCGAACAGCGTCAGCAGCGTCCGGGCCAGCCAGCGCGTGGGCGCGAAGTTCATGAACAGCCGGTACTGGAAGTCGAACCACCACGGAACCCAGGGGAACATGAACGCGGAGTTCTCGCGCAGCACCTTCGTCAGCACGCCTCCCATCGCGGGGAGACCGTTGACGATCGAGATCTGGGCGTCGGGGTCCTCGTCCTGAATTCCCGCGCGACGGCGCGCGCGGGAGGTCGTGGCCCTCGCCGATGTCGGCGGAGATGATCAGGATCTGGCGCGGGCTTTGACTCTGCGTCCGGCTCGCCGGCCGGAATAACGGCCTCCGCCTGGTCGCTGCCGCGGGGCCGCCTGATCGCGACGCCACGCGACGTACTTCGCGACGCCGTCGGAGAACGGCGTGGATGCGGTCCATCCCAGCTCGCGCTCGGCGCGCTTGGAGCAGACAACCTTTCCGCCGAAGTCGCCCGGGCGGGCCGGCGTGTGGACGATCTCGACATCGCCGATCAGATCCTTGACCGTCTCGGCGATCTGCTTGATCGAGACGTTCTCGTCGGATGCGAGGTTGTAGACGCGGTTGCGGGCGACCTCGCTCGAGCCCGAGCGCGACCCCGTCGGCGAGGTCCTCGACGTACACGAACCGCCGCGACTGGCTGCCGTCGCCGGCGAGCGTCAGCGGCTCGCCCTTGAAGCGCCTTGTTGACGAATGCCGGGATCACCGCGGCCTCGCGAGCCCGAGGGCCGTAGGGGATCCCGAAGCGGAGGATCGTGTAAGTCGATCCCGTAGAGCTCCTGGTAGGCCTTGCAGTACAGCTCGCCCGCGAGCTTGGTGCTCGTGTACAGGTGGCTCGGCGGCGGCAGCAGCGTGTCCTCGTCGACCGCTTCGCCCTCGCAGTCGGAGTAGACCCAGATCGTCGACGCGTACACGATGCGTTTGACTCCGGCCCGCCGCGCGGCCTCGAGCACCGCGACCGTCCCGCGGGCGTTGACGCGCTCGGCGTCCTCGGGCTCGGCGTGTACGTCATTGACGTCGGCGACAGCCGCCAGGTGCGCGACAGCGTCGCAGCTGTGGAGCGCGCGCTCGAGCGCTTCGCGGTCGGTGATCGAGCCGAGCCGCGTGTCGACGTGCTGGGCGGCGTCGTGTGCCACGGCGAGGGCCGCAGGTCGTAGATCACGGGCTCGTGGCCGCGCTCGCGGAGCTTGTCGACCACGTGCGAGCCGATGAAGCCCGAGCCGCCTGTGACGAGAACCCTCATGTCCCCTCACGTGCCTCGGGCGGTAGTACAGCGGAACGCACGAGTGGTTGCGCGCTACCCAGTCGGTGTTCGGCAGCTCGACGGCGTGGCCCATGACCCGGTGGCAGGGCTCGTCGTAGACGCGGCCCGGTCGAGCTCTCGAGCCAGTCGAACACGATGTACTTGTAGAGCCCGGAAGTCATCCCGTCGGGGAGCTCGAGCCGGTTCTGGTACTGCGGGATCGAGCTCGGCGCGGGCGACCTCGTTCTTCCAGGCGACGATCTCCGGCAGCCGCTCGACCTGGACCAGCGCCGAGCGCGGCCGTGAACTCGCTCATGCGGAAGTTGAGGCCGGGAACCTCGTACGTCGGCTTGCCGTAGTTGCGAAAAGCGCGCGCGTGCTCGATGACCTCGGGGCGCCTCGAGACGAGCACGCCGCCCTCGCCGGTCGAGATCGTCTTGGTCGCATACAGCGAGTAGACGCCGGCGTCGCCGTAGCATGCCGGGCTTCCGGCCGTTCCAGCTCGGCGCCGTGCGCGTGGGCGCAGTCCTCGATCAGGAAGATCCCGTTGTCGGCGCAGTAGTCCGCGATCCGCTCGGAGTCGAACGCGATGTGGCCGCCGATGTGGACCAGGAACGCGGCCTTGGGCTTGTGCTGCTCGGCCTTGCGCTCGAAGTCCGCAAACGACATGCAGAGGTCTTCGCGGTTGCAGTCGACGAACTGAACCGCCGCGCCCGAGCGAACCGCGGCGAGCGGCGTGGCCATGAAGGTGTTCGACGGACACAGCACGGTCTCGCCCTCGACCTGCGCGAAGTGCAGAGCGGCCAGCGCCCCGCCGGCCCAACCCGAGTGGGCGACCGACTCCAAGTCGTTGTGTTCCTGCCACGCCCGCTCGAAGCGCTCGACCAGGTCACCCTCAGACCAGCGGTTCGAGTCGATCACCTCGTCGATCAGTGCGTGCAAGCGCGCGCGATCACGCTCGTCGAACCCGATCGCGAAGCGCGTGTAGTCCTCGGATGTGGAAGCGGTGATCATTGGTCTTGGCGGCGTGCGCGAGTGCCCTCTGGCTGCTCCGACGGCGTCGAGCGCAGCAAGTCCCGCGTTCGGCTCGCCAATCCTCTCAATTCGTCGATCTGCGGCGGCAAGCCTGTCAGAAGGGTAGGACGGTACCGATTTCCCGCGATTTGAGCTCTCCGAGAATCAGCGCCAGCGCCTGAGCGGTGCGCTCGTGGGAGTTGTTGGCGCTGTAGAAGTCCGCGTCGTGCAGGAGGATTATGTCTCCCGGAGCGAGGCCGCGAGTGATTCTGGCCGAGATCCGCGCGGGCGTCGTGAACTTGCGCCAGTCCTTGCCCCAGCGCGACCACAACAGGGGATTCAGCCCAGCCGTGCGCGCGAGCTCGAGGCCGGCGGGGCTGTAGACGCCGTACGGCGGGCGGTGATAGGCGGGCTCGGCTCCGGTGGCGCTGGCGATCGCGTCGAGTCCGCGGCGGATGTCGTCGTCGAGGACGCCCTTGCTCAGACGCGCTTGAAGGCGATGGCGGTAGCCGTGCAGGGCGATCGCGTGACCCCGTTCGGCGACCTCCCGCGCCAGCGCGGGCCGGCGCTCGACTTGCTCACCGATCATGAAGAACATCGCTTTGTGTCCCGCGCGCGCGAGCAGCTCGAGCATCGCCGGAGTTCCTTCCGGGTGGGGGCCGTCGTCGAAAGTGAGCGCAACGCCGGTCGCGACGAGGCAGCGTGCGGGGGATGTGGAGGGCCTGCGCGGCGCGCGGCACCACTGGCGCGAGCGCGTGGCGGAGCATCGCTCGGATGATCGCGGACCGCCCCCTTCCGTACAGAAGGGGGGCCATGGGGCCCCCCCAACACTCTGTTTATCGGCGTCGCCGAGCGGCAGCACGACCCGGGGTAACTACGGTCGCGCGATCCGTAGGTTGCCCTGTACTTTGGTCGCTTGGGGCGGGGGTCACTTATGGTCCGCGGGGTGGACGCGACAGGGCGCAGCGAGGATGTGATCAGCCTGTTGCTCGCCGATGACCACGCGGTCGTCCGAGCAGGCCTGAGGCTGCTGCTCGACGCCGAGGCGGACATGTCGGTGGTCGGGGAGGCCGGTGACGTTCCGAGGTCATGCGAAGGTGATGGGCCATCGTCCCCGCGTGCTGATCCTCGACCTGAACATGCCCGGCGGATCGAGCCTGGAGGCGATCCCGCAGCTCTCGCGGCGTCTCCCGAGACGCGCATCGTCGTGTTGACGATGCAAAACGATCCGGTGTTCGCGCGCGAGGCACTTGGCGCCGGCGCCCTCGGTTACGTGCTGAAGGAAGCCGCCGACACGGAGCTCGTTGAGGCCGTGCGACATGCGGCCCGAGGTGAGCGGTACGTGAACCCGGGACTAGGTGTGAGGCTCGCGACCGAGCAGGGCCGTCAGACCGCGAGCAGGCGGCGCTTTCGCCGCGCGAGGCCGAGGTGCTGAGCCTGATCGCTGCGGGCCACACGAACATGGAGATCGCGAACAAGCTCTACCTGAGCGTGCGGACGGTCGAGTCTCACCGCGCGCACATCCAGCGCAAGACGGGCCGCTCGACCAGGGCCGAGTTGGTCGCGCTGGCACGGGAGCAGGGCCTGGTGCAGTGAGTCTGGTGCGGTGAATCTCGGCCATCTCCGTGGAAACTACGTATAAGGCCGCGTAGTTCTTTGGGATTGCGGTGCTCCATAACTAGGTGAAACTGTGTTTCGTCTCCACTGAGGACCGGGGTGGAGACAACGGATAGCGGGGCGCAATGTTTGGCGTTCCTCCGGGGGCACGCGGCTCGAGTCTCGCCAGGTAGGCGGGACTCGAGTCGTTTAAGCGTTCGCCGCCCTACGCCCCAGCGGCTGCAGCGGGTATCTCCGCCGGCACCGCGATTCGCACGGTCGTCCCGTCCGTGGAGCTCATGAGCTCGATATTCCCACCGACGAGCGCGACGCGCTCGCGCATCCCGGCGAGACCGAATCCGGCGGCAGGCGTCGCGGTGTCGAAGCCGCTGCCATCGTCGGTTATCGAGACGGTCATCTCGCCGCCCGAGTGATTCAGCCTCACGTCGACCGATTCGGGACATCCGTGACGAGCGGCGTTGGTCAGCGCCTCTTGGACCACTCGGTAGACCACGATCTCCAGCTCGGGGTCGAGCCGGGCGGCCCCGCCAGAGGCCTCGCCGTTGATCGTGGTGGTGACGTCGATGCCGTGAATGACGCTCGTCCGCTCGGCCAGGGCGCGCAGCGCCGCGTGCAGCCCCAGCTCGTCGAGCGCCGCCGGGCGAAGCTCCGAGATCAGCACGCGCAGGCTCTCGATCTCGGTGTCGAGCTGTTCGAGGGAACTCTGCGCGGCTCTGCGCAGCAGCTGAACGTCGGTGCTCCTGGACGCTGACGAGAGCAGCACGCGGAGCGCTCCGAGCGCCTGGAGCGTCTCGTCGTGCAGCTCGCGAGCCCACCGGCGGCGTTCTGCCTCCGCTGCCTGAAGCGTGCGCCGAAGCCTGTCCCTCCCTACCGACTGCGCCGTGGCGACGGCGATCCCGGCACTCGCGGCCGCGGACGACAGGAGCCGTTCGTCTTCGTCGTCGAACCTCGATCCCCCGACTCGATCCAGCACTTCGATCACGCCGAACATCGTCCCCCGGAACGCGAGCGGCACCGCGAGCAAGGATCTGGCTCGCACGCCGAGGGCGCCGAGAGCGAACTGGGGCGGGTCGCCGAGCCACTCGACCCGCTCGACACGCCCGGTCGCAATGACACGTGCCGCGACCGACCCCCGGCTTTCGACCCGGCTGTCGAGCAAAGCCGGGTCGAGGTTTCCGGCTGTCGCTGCAACCACGAACTGATCCCCGTCGCGCAGGAGGATCGCGACACCCGCGGCATTCACGAGCGCCCGCGAGCGCTCAGCGATCGCCTCGAGGACGAGGTCGAGCTCGGTCTCGGCGCCGACCGCGCGGGCGATATCGACCGTCGCCTCGAGCGCCAGCTGCGAGCGCTTGCGCTCGGTGATGTCCTGAATCTGAGAGACAAAGTAGAGCGGCTCGCCCGAGGCGTCGTGGACGAGCGACACCGAGAGCGTGATCCAGACCACGTGGCCGTCGCGATGGATGTAGCGCTTGTCGAGCTGGTAGTTCCGCATCTCTCCGGCGAGCATCTGACGGACGAGGTCGAGGTCGGCGTCCAAGTCATCCGGATGGGTGATGTCCTGGAAGCTGAGCTCGAGCAGCTGCTGCTCGCTGTAGCCGACGATCTCGCACACAGCGGGGTTGACGCGCAGCCAGCGACCGTCGGGCGCGACGAGTGCCATCCCGATCGTCGCGTTCTCGAACGCTCCGCGGAAGCGCTCCTCGGCCTCGCGCAGCGCTTCGAGCGCGACGCGCAGATCGCCTTCGGCCTCCTCCGAGCTGCGCTGTTCGCTGCGAACGGCCGCCACCAGCAGCGCGGTGATCGTTCCGATCCCGACGTACGTCTGCGCCCGCAGGAGCGCGCTGTCCAGGCCGCCGCCCACGAATGGCCCCATGCGGTGCTTGGTGAAGTAGACCGCGAACCCGGAGAGCAACAGCCCTCCCAGAACCGCGCCCAACTGCCCGAACCGGAGGGCCGCCCAGAACAGCAGCGGGAACGTGGTGTAGGAACGCAGTCCATTCGAGGAGAAGACATCGAGGCCGACCACGAACGTGACCGCCGCCAGTCCGAGCGCCTCGGCTTGCCAGAAGCGGTGGCTCGGGCGGTGTGGCAACGTGGCCAGCACCAGGATCGCGGAACCGACCAGCACGTCCCCACCGAAGTCCCCGAGCCACCACTCGCGCCACGTCGAAAGAAGTTTTCCGTGATGCACGAGCCCGTCGGCACCAAGGCTCGCCACACCGACCGTCGCGCTGACGATCGTGCTCAGAGCGCCAGCGAGTACCACGAGCGCAACCACGTCGCGCATCCGGTCGAGACTGCGGCGGAAGCCGAACCGGTTGAGGAGGTACGCCCCGCGAGCGCCTCCAGCGTGTTGCCGGCGGTGATACCCAAGACAGTGAGCGCGCTCCCCTGCGTGGTCGCGTTCGCGAGCAGCGCGCCCAGCGCGATGCCCGGCCAGATGCGCGGCCCCCACAGCAACACCGCGGCGAGCGCTAACCCGCTCGGCGGCCAGATCGCCGTCACGCTCGAGTTTTGGAATGCCAGGGCAAGGCCGAGCTTGGCCACACCGAAATACGCGGCGGCGAGGATCCCGATCCGGGCGACGTCCGCGCCCGAGAACCCCAAACGTTGACGGGCGTCGATCAACACGCGTGAATGTTGACGGACGATCGCGTGCGCTACAAACCGCCGGTGGCCGTCCCCGATCTCGACCGGTGGCTGCAGGATCCGGCGCTGCGGGTCCACCACTCGCGGGAGTCGGATGCGCCGGGCGATGCGCTATGGGCGGCCGCCGGCAGTGTGCGGATCGCGGACGCGGGGCTTCTCGGCCGGCTGATTCGCTGGCGGATCCCCGGGATCCGGGCCAAGGTCACGTTCGACGAGCTGTTCTCCGCGCCACCCTTTCTCGTCCTCGATGGCGATGTCGAGCGGGCGCTGGTTTCAGGCATCGTCGGGCGGATTTGGACCCTGCGCCGCGACTATCCGACGCTGTCGGACCCTGAGGAGTTCCGTAACTGGTCGGTCGCCGGGACCGCGCGCGTGCTGTTCGCCAACTGGGTCGAGGAGCGCGATGGCGGCCGTGCCCGACTCGTGTCCGAGGCTCGGGTCGACGCGATCGGAGTGCAAGGCCGAGTGGGCGTCGCGGCGGTGCGACCGCTGGTGCGGACGTTCCATGGCTTGATCGGGAGTGACGGCTTGGACGTGGCCGTTCGCAAGGCGGACCGGGGACGACCCTGAGGGTCGTCCCCCGGGCAGCCCTACGCGGCGAGCGGCTCAGGCTCCTCGGCGAGCTGTGCCATCACTAGCTCCTCTTCGCCGAGAGCGGTTTTCGGCAGGAGCGTCGAGCACGCGAGCACGAGGCCCAGTAGCCCGATCTCCCACCACATCACGCGCTGAACGGCACCGACGAAGTCACCGTGGACAGCGACCGTGAAGAACACCGTCCCGAGCACGGCGATTCCGGTGGCGCCGGCCAGCTGCTGCACGGCGTTCATCACGCCGGATGCCGATCCCGTCTCGTGGTTGGAGACCGCGTTCACGATCGTGCCGAACACCGGGCCGATGAACAGACCCATACCGATCCCCATCACGAACAAGGGACCGACGAGATTCCAGGTGCTCGTGTGCGCGCCTACGACGGCGGGGATCACGAGCGCATAACCGGCGGCGCTGATCAGAACGCCCGCCTGGATCAGTAGCCGACCGTAGCGCTGGCCGAGCTGCGCTCCGAGCGGAGCAGTGAAGCCAACACCGAGCGGGAACGGAATCATCGTCATGCCGGCGTGGATCGCCGAGAAGTGCTGCCCGATCTGCATGAACAGCGTCATCGCCAGCGAGCCGCCGATCATCCCGCCGAAGTACAGGACGAGGACGACCAGTCCGCCCGAGTAACCCCGGTGAGCGAACATGCCCGGCCGGACGAGCGGCTCGCGACCGGCGCGCTGACGGCGAATCAGGTGCACGGCGAACAGCCCGAACGTCGCAATCCCGGCCGCGACGCACACGTAGGTCCAGGTCGGCCAGCCGAGCTGACGGCCCTGGATCAGTGGATACACCACAAGGCCGGCGCCGATGCTGACGAGCGCCGTCCCGAGCACATCGAGCGACCGGGCGCGCTTCTCCTCGCCACCCGGGATCAGACGGAGCGCGCCGACGACCGCGGCCGCACCGACCGGGATGTTGACGAGGAACACGCTGCGCCAGCCGGTCGAGAACAGGTTGAGGTCGATCAGGCCGCCGGAGATGATCGGACCGAGCAGCGCGGCTGACCCCATCACCGGCCCGAACACCGCATAGGCCTTCGTCAGCTCTTCGCGCGGGAACACATCCCGCAGCACGCCCAGTCCCTGAGGCAACATCAACGCACCGAACGCGCCTTGGACGATGCGCGCCGCGATCAGCATGCCGGTGGATGGCGCGACGCCGCAGAGCGCCGAAGCGACCGTGAAGCCCGCGGCCCCGAGGACGAGCATGCGCCTGCGCCCGTACAGGTCGCCGAGCCTCCCGCCGGTCACGAGGCCGACGGCGATCGCGAGCGGATAGCCGCCGATGATCCACTGCAGCGCGGTCGACGACGTCCCGAGGTCCCGGTGGATGGTGGGCGCGGCGACGTTTACGACCGTGCCGTCGAGCAGGTCCATGCACTCGGCAGCGAGCACGACGAACAGGATCTGCCAACGGCGGGGGTGAGGGACTTGCATGCGGCGCACCTTCCTAAGGTCGAGTGGAACGCTGTACGCGAACGACGTTCGTTCAGATCGAACAGTGTTCCAACGAACGCCGTTCGTGTCAAGTAAGCTGAGCTGCGGATGCCCGATCCGATGCCAACGCCGCCCCGTCGTCCCGTCACCGTGGACGAGGGTGGTGGACGTCCGGTGAGGGCCCCTCGCAGGCGATCGCTCACGAGAGAAGCGATCGTCGATGCCGCGCTGAAGGTCCTCGATGCCGAAGGACTCGACGCGATGACGATGCGGCGCGTGGCGCACGAGCTCGACACCGGGGCCGCCTCGCTTTACGCCTACGTCGCGGACAAGGACGAGCTGATCGAGCTGGTGGTCGAGCGCGTGATCGGCGAGGTGGAGCTGCAGGGTCCGCCCGACCCCGAGCGCTGGCAGGAGCAGGTCAAGCAGTACGCCCGCTCGATCCGGGCCATGTTTGCGGCCCACGCGGACGTCGCTCGTGCGACGTTCGCCCGCATCCCGCTCGGTCAGAACGCACTTCGGGGGGCCGAGGCGCTGGTCGCGGTGCTGAAGTCCGGCGGCCTACCCGATCAGGTGGTCGCGTACGCGGCAGACCTGCTGCCGCTATACGTTGGCGCGGTTGCGTACGAGGAAAGCCTCTTCTCCCAGCAGGACGTCTCACAAGAGCAGGTCGAGCGGTACATCGGCGAGCTGCACGAATACTTCGCCGCGCTGCCGGAGGACCAGTTCCCGACGTTGAAGGCGCTCGCCGGCCCCCTCACCGCCGGAGCCACGGACGAGCGCTTCGAGTTCGGGCTCGAGGTGCTGGTGCGTGGCTTGGAGGCGATGGGCAAGAAGGGCTGACTCAACCTTTCGGGGCCCCATCGGGGTTTATGTAGGTGATGCGCGATTTCGATCAGTTCGCTGCCGGCTCGAGCGACGAGCTCCTGCGGACGGCGTACCTGATCGTCTGGGATCTCGCGGAAGCCGAGGACCTCGTTCAGGAGACGTTCCTGCGAATCGCCAAGCGATGGCCGCGGGTGCGCTCGATGGACCACCCGCACGCCTACGCACGCCGGGTGCTGGCCAACCTCGCGCTCGACGGCGCCGAGCGGCGGTCTCGACGCCGCCTCGAGCTCGACGGGCGTCGGGAGGCGGACCCGTCGGTCGACGACGCGACGCTGATCGACACCCGCGCCGAGCTAGTGGCGGCGCTGGGGACCCTCCCCCTCCGCCAGCGCACCGTGCTCGTTCTGCGCTACTTCGCCGACCTCCGTGAGACCGAGGTGGCCGCGATTCTCGGCTGCTCGCTCGGGACGGTGAAGAGCACCGCCTCGCGTGCTCTCGGGAGGCTCGAGCAGCAGCTTTCAGTCACCGAAAGGAGTGGATCATGATCAACGAGACCGACCTTCGAGACGCATTCACCGCTCGCGCTTCCCAGGTGCCGGCAGCCGCGGTGGCCCGAGTACGTTCGGTCGAGTATCGACCCCGGACACGGCGGCTGGGGCGGCCGCTTGCCGTCGGCGCACTGGCGGGCGCAGGGTCGACCGCCGCGATCGTCCTGTCCGTAGTGGGACTCGGCACGAGCGCATCGAATGCCTTCGCCGGATGGACGAGGACCCCCACCCCCGCCCCCGGCGCCCAAGCCGCGCAGGCCCAGGTCACCTGCAACGCAGCGATGAATACGCGCGTCGCGGGCGGGCCGACGCTTCCGCCACTGCAGCCGGTCCTCACTGACACGCGCGGCCCGTTCACGGTCGTAATCCTGGTGGGCACGGACGCGACCAGCACGTGCATCACAGGACCGGGCTTCACTTCGATGTCCGGGAGCGCGGGGCCCGGTGTCACAAATGTCACCCCGGGGCGGATCAAATTAAGCAGCGAGCACTTCACGACCCGCGACGGAGCCCGTACACGATCGTCGAGGGTCACGTCGGCGCTGGCGTGAACGCGGTGGCGCTGGCGCTCGACGACGGGACCACCGTGAAGACGACAATCGGCAACGGGTGGTTCACGGCTTGGTGGCCAGGCGGCCACGACGCGACGGGCGCGGTCGTTACCACGCCGAGCGGAACCACGACTCAGGCGCTCAGCCACCACCGGCCCGGCGGCGGGGTTGGCAGCACCGCCGAGTTCGGCCGCAGCTCCAGTCAAGGCGGCCTGGCAAGGGAACGTCCGAGCGTAGCCAGAGCTTCTCGACCAGCGGCTGAGGGCGGAGGGCGCCGCGGCCCTACGCAGCGGCGCCCGCGCCCGATACGACGCGGTCGTAGTTCATCCGCATCAGCGCGATGACGTCCTGGACGTCATGATCGTCGGCGATACGACGGGCGGCGGGACCCTGGCGCCCGGGGAACACGGGGTGGTCCGTTATCCGACCCGCCTCGGAGAGCTCGAGCCAGACCTCCCGTCGGGAACCAGAAGTGGGCGGCGTGGTCGCCGTGGAGGTGGCCGATCTCCCGTCCGCCTACCTTGAAGGCGAACTCGCCCCGGCGGCCGGGGCCGGCGGTGACGCCGTGCCAGGAGGTGACCGTTTCGGTGATTGCTCTCGCTTGGTCTCATGCAAAGCCATGGTGGACCGACGGCCGGCCGGTTACCATTGGCTATTGGTCGTACGACCGCGGTTCGGAAGAAATAGGCGCCTACAGGCACCTGACTTCCGAAGCCTCAGACCGTGTCGGGCGTCCCGGACATTCACGCGTCGCTCCCGCGGCTCTAATGTCCCGGGCAGATGACCGCGATTCGATGCCGAGATCACGGTACGCCGCACACGCTTCGCAAAATCGAGGCACGGGCTGGGCGGTGATCGATGCCGTCGAGGATGACGGAAGCCGCTGGTGCTCGTCGGACCGCTGGTCCATCTGGAAGCGCGCGAGCGGGCGCACGTGGTCGGGACCTGGGTGGACGACGTCCGCTATCGGCCGCGCAGGTCAAGGTCACCGAGGCGCGGCCGCTGCCGCCCTCGGACGCCGAGGCGCTGAAGAGCGTTCCTCGTCCGCGTCAAGCACGTCGGGCCCGAAGCGGGCCGAGCGGCTGATCGAGACGCTACGGCGCCGAGCGGCGTGCTGGACGCGATCGACCGGGATCCGGCAGCGCGCGTTCATGGCGGTGCGGGGCTGCGGAGCGGCGCCCGCGCCGAAGAGGCCGCTGCCTCCTGGGAGAAGCTGCGCGCAACCCGGAGGCTGCACATGCTGCTCGCTCCTCATGGGCTCGCATATTTGGCCGGCAGGATTCTGGCCGAGTACGGACCTACGGCGCACCGGGTGGTCACCGAGCAGCCCTACGAACTGACGAGCGTGTTCGGCGTCGGGTTCCACGTGGCGGACCGGATCGCGCGCGGCGTCGGCGTATCGCCTGACAGCCGGGCCAGGGCCAGGGCCGGCGTGCTCCATCTGCTCGCAGAGGCGGAGCGGGGCGGCAGCACCTGCATGCCGCTCGACGCGCTCCTGCCAGCCCTGACGGCGCTTCTCGGCGCGGGCTCCGATGCTGCCGCAGACGAGGACTTGATCGACGACCTCGTCGAGCGCGGCGACCTCGAGCGGGCGGAGCGGTGGATCTACCGCCGGGAGACGGCGATGCTCGAGGCGGAGCTTGCGCACCAAGTGCGCGAGCTGCTCGCGAGCGGGCCATCCGACCGGCTCCGCAACCCGGAATCGGAACGATCTCGAAGACCGGCCTCGAGCCCAACGAAGCCCAGCAGGACGCGCTCCGCAACGCGTTCGCTTAGCGCCTGTCCTGATCACCGGCGGGCCCGGGACCGGCAAGACGGCGAGCATCCGCGCGATCGCCGGCTGCGCGATCGAGCAGGGCGCGAAGGTGATGCTGGCCGCGCCGACCGGGCGCGCGGCGATCAGGATGAGTGAGGCGAGCGGGTTGCGAGCCCGGACCGTTCACTCGATGCTCGGGTGGATCCCGGGCGAGGGTCCGGAACACGACGAGGACGAGCCGCTGACGATGCGATCTGCTGATCGTCGACGAGACCTCGATGGCGAACCTCGAGCTGATGGTGACGCTGCTGCGCGCGGTGGGGCCGAAGACGAACGTCGTGCTGGTCGGCGACGCGGACCAGCTCGCGCCCGGTCGGAGCGGGCAAGCCGTTCGCCGAGCTCGTGGCCTCCGGAGCTCGTCCGCACCGTGAGGCTCACCCACATCTTCCGCCAGGCGGCGGGCAGCATGATCGTCCAGGGCGCGCACGCGATCCGCCGCGGCGAGGCGCCGAGCTTCACGCCCGGCGAGGACATGCGCCGCGACCTGTTCATGATCGAGCGGTCGAACCCGGTTCGAGGCCCGCCGCGGAGATCGTGTCGCTGGTCGTCCGAGCGGCTGCCGGCGCACTACGGGGTAGATCCGGTGTCCGGACATCCAGGTGTTCGCGCCCGTGTACCGCGGGGAGCTCGGGATCGACGCTTCAACGAAGCGCTGCGCGAGGCGCTCAACCCCGACGGCGAGCCGGTCCGCGGCGGCCGGCTGCGGATCGGCGACAAGCTGATGATGACCGGACGCAACCTGCACGACCTGGGCCTGATGAACGGGACCGTGCTGCGGTTGGTCGACGAGGTCTCGGGGTCGGACGGTGACGACGGACGCCGCCCTGCTCCTCGTCGCCGAGGAGCAGCCGTTCCGCCTGCCTCCCGAGGAGTCCGGCGCCTGAGGCTGGCCTATGCGTGCTCGGTTCATCGCGGTCAGGGCATCGAGCTCCCGGTTGCGGTGATCGTCGCCCACCCGGCCGCTGGAGCGTTCTTCCTTCGTCGCGAGATGCTCTACACAGCGCTCACGCGGGCGAAGCTCGCGACGGTGATCGTCGGCATCGCGCGATGTGGTCGCGCGCGCTGCGCGTACGCCCGACACCGGTCGGCGGCACGGCCGGCTGGCGGAGCGGCTCGGCGCTCGCCCGATCATTACAGTGAGCACATGCCGCTCCTGCCGGAAGGCGTCTCGATCGGGCACTTCACCGACGAGCGGGGACGCACGGGCTGCACCGTGATCCTCACCCCGGATGGAGCGGTTCCCGGTATCGACGTCCGCGGCGCCGCAGCGGGGACCCTCGCAACGGAGGCGCTTCGGCCGGGCACGGTGATCGAACACGCCCACGCCGTGCTTCTGACCGGCGGGAGCTTGTTCGGGCTGGAAGCCGCGTTCGGAGTGATGCGCTACCTCGATGCACGGGGGGTCGGCTTTCAGATCGGGCCCGTCAGGGTCCCGAGCGTCGCCGGAGCCGTGATCTTCGATCTGCTGATCGGGGATCCGGGAGCGCGTCCCGATGCGGCGGCGGGCAGCGCGTGCGAGGGAGCCACGCGGGACCCCGAGATGGGATTGATCGGCGCAGGGACCGGCGCGACGGTCGCCAAAGGCGGTGACCTCGGCGAGAGCAGCCCGGGCGGCCTCGGGATCGCGACCGACACCGCGGGCGGCGCGACGGTCGCCGCCGTGATGGTCGCCAACAGCGTCGGTGGGATCTGGGACGACGAACGCAGCGAATGGGTGGCGCCGCTCGGCTCATGGGATCGCAGCTCGAGCCTGATCCCGGGCGCCAACACCACCATCGGGGCGGTGATCACGGACGCGCGCCTCAGCAAGGAGCAGGCCAATCGCGTCGCGACCGTTGCGCACGACGGGATCGCCCGTGCCGTGCGGCCGGCCCACACGATGTACGACGGGGACACGATCTTCTGCCTCGCGACGGGAGCCCTCGAGGCGCCCTATGACGCGGTCGAGGTGATCGCGGCGGATGTCGTGGCGCGGGCGATCGTCGCCGCTGTCCGAGCCGGGCGCTCGGCGGCACCTATGCCAGACTGATTCCGCAGGGGCCGGACGGCTCAAGGCGAATCAGCCAATGATGAAAACGGGCTTGCGCTGGGGAGAACCGGAGGTGCCCGGCCTCCCGCGACCTTCCGTATGCCCCCGGTCTCGACGGGATCCGGGCGTTAGCGGTTGCCGGCGTCTTGCTCTACCACGGCCGGGCCCCGTGGCTCCCGGGCGGCTTCCTCGGGGTGGACCTGTTCTTCGTGCTCAGCGGGTACCTGATCACCTCCCTGTTGCTGGCCGAGGTGCGGCGCTCCGACGGCGTTGACCTGCGTCAGTTCTGGCTCCGTCGCGCCCGGCGGCTCCTGCCCGCGGCGGTACTCGTGATCGTCGTCTCGCTCGTGATCGTCGCGGCCTTCTATCCGTCGTCGCTGCCGGGACTACGCGGGGACGCGCTCGCGTCGCTGCTGTACGTCAACAACTGGCATCAAATCCTCGCCCACCATTCGTACTTCTCGGCCTTCGCGCGCCCGTCCCTGCTTCAGCACTACTGGTCGCTGGCGGTCGAGGAGCAGTTCTACCTCGTCTGGCCACTGCTGCTGGTCGTCGGGCTGACCCGCCTTAGCCGTCGCCGGGTCGTGATCGGAACGGCCTGCCTGGCGGCGGTCTCGGCCGGCTTGATGGCGCTTCTCTACCGCCAGGGCGCCGACCCATCGCGCGTCTACTACGGCACTGACACGCGAGCCGCGACCCTGATGGTGGGCGCACTTCTGGCGTTCGCCTGGCCTCTCGGACGTATGACCTCGACGATCGGACAGCGCGCAACCCTGGTCCTCGACGGCGGCCGGAATCGCAGGGCTGGCGCTCGTGATCGCGGCGATGGCGAGCTGGCACGACTACGAATCCCTGCCGTACCGTGGTGGCTTCGTGCTAGTGGCGCTGGCCGCCGCGGCAGTGATCGCCGTCGCATCGCACCCGGGCACGGTTCTGCCAGGCACTGGGCAGACAGCCGCTGCCGCTGGCTCGGACAGCGGAGCTATGGGATTTACTTATGGCACTGGCCGGTGATGGCCCTGGCCCGGCCCGGCATCGATCTCAGCTGGAGCCTCTGGGTCCTGCTCCCAGCGCAGCTTGTCGTGACGCTCGCGCTGGCGGAGCTCTCGTATCGCTACGTCGAGATGCCGGTACGTCGCGGCGAGGCCTGGCCGAAGATTCGAGGATGGCTTGACCACCTGCGCCCTCGACAGCGGCTCGCGGCGGCGGGCGCGAGCGCGTCGGCCGTCATCGGGCTGATCGTCACGACCGGCTTCCTGCCTTTGGCGTCATCGAGCGCCGCGCATCCGCTGCTGCGCTCGCCCGTGGCGGCTAGACCGGTGGCCGGCGCCCAGACGACGCAGCTCGAGGCGCACGGGATCCTCGCCGTAGGCGCCTCGGTGATGCTCGCGGCCGAGCCGGCGCTCGAGCAGCAGCTCGGCGCGCGCGTCGACGCGGCGGTCGGTAGACAGCCAGCGGCGATCCTCAACCGGCTCGCCGCGTACCGCGCCGCCGGCTCGCTGCCGCCAGACGTGGTCGTTCAGATGGGCGACAACGGGCCGGTGTGGAGCGCCGACGTCGCCCGGCTGCGGATGATCCTCCAGGACGTCCCCCGAGTCGTGCTCGTCAACATCCGCGAACCCTCCACGAGCTGGCAGGACGAGGTCAACGGCGAACTCCAGCAAGCGGTCAGCTCGTGGCCGTCGGCAACGATTGCCAACTGGCTTTCGGCGAGCGCGAACCGGGCATTGCTCTACGACGGGATCCATCCCAACCCCGCGGGCCAGCAGGTCTACGCGAGCGTCGTTGGCCGCGCGCTGGCTATTCGCCAACTCCCGGTGAGATAATCCGCCGCGGTAAGCAAGCTCACCGGGGAGCGCCATATCGCCGTCCGAATGTCATGCCGTTCGGTCCCTGACGAAGGGATGATCGCCGGTGTCTGACATCGCCGGGATCTCCGGCGAACTGCTCAAGGGGCGATACGAGCTGCTCGAGACGCTCGGGGCCGGCGGCGAGGCGCGCGTGGCCAAGGCCATCGACCAGCAGCACGCGCGGATCGTCGCGCTGAAGATCAGACCGGTCGGACGAGACAGCCGCCGCGACGACCTGCTGCGTGAGGCACGCGTCCTGCTGGGGCTGACGCCACATCCGTCGCTGCCGCTGGTCCGGGACGATTTCTTCGAGCGCGACCAGTACGTCGTGGTGATGGACTGGGTCGACGGCACTGACCTCGCGCGGCTGTTGCGGGACAAGGGCACTCCCGGGCTCGCGCTGTCGAGCGTCTTGGCCTACCTCGCAGAGGCGGCCGAAGCGCTCACGTTCCTGCACACGCACGACCCGCCGATCATCCATGGAGACGTCAAGCCCGCGAACCTGATCCTGACGCGCGGCGGACGGGTGAAGCTCGTGGATTTCGGGCTCTCCTCGGCGCTCGGCGTCGGCAGAGCGCGACGCGGTACACGCGGATATCGCGCTCCGGAGCTCGAGGAGGAGCTCCCGCGTCGCGTGCCAGCGACACGTACGCGCTCGCCGCGACGGCATACGCCTTGCTGACCGGTGGGCCGCCCAGCGGAACGGCGCCGAGGTGGGGGCAATTCGAGGCCGATCAGACGACCCGGATCAAGGAAGTGATCCAGGCCGGCCTCGCACCCGATCCCGAGCGCCGAGTGCGCACGCCGGGCGAGTTCGTCGAGCGGTTGCGCTCGGGCTGGTCTTCGACGCTCCCCACCGGTGTGATGACATTTTGCATGTCCGACATCGAGGACTCGACGAGGCTGTGGGAGAGGCAGCCCGAGGCGATGGCCGAGGCCCTCGTTCGCCACGACGAGCTGATCGCCGACGTCGTGGAGGCCCATGGGGGCCGCTTCTTGAAGTCGATGGGCGAAGGCGACTCGACGACATCGGTGTTCGGATCAGCCGTTCAGGCCGTCCGCGCGGCCATCGAGGCCACCCGTGAGCTCGCAGACCAGACATCTCCCGAGGGCTCGCCGATCCGCGCCCGGTTCGGTCTGCACACCGGTGAGGCCCGGCGGCGCGGCGGCATGTACTTCGGTCCGTCGATCAACCTGGCGGCTCGGGTCCGAGGGGCGGCGGGCGGGGGCGAGATCGTGCTGTCCGAGATGACCGCCGATCTCGTCGCCGATCAGCTTCCGCCCGGCTACGAGATCATCGACCTCGGGCCGCACCATCTGAAGGGCATCAGCAGGCCCGAGACGATCAAGGCGCTCGCCGGGCCGAGCCTGGCGACTGCCGTGACGGCCGCAGAATGTCCGTATCGCGGGCTGCTCGCGTTCGAGGCACAGGACCGCGAGATGTTCTTCGGCCGCGAAGACGTGGTGCGCGACGTGCTGATGCGGATCGCTCCCGGCCGATTGCTCGCGGTCATCGGCGCCTCGGGCAGCGGCAAGTCGTCCGTGCTCCGCGCCGGCGTCCTAGCCGCCGTGGAGGCCGGCGAGCTCGAGTGTGCAGTGACCGCTCGGCTGGTGACGCCAGGAGCAGATCCTCCGCTCGAGCTCGAGGACGACGCGCGCCGGCTCGTGATCGTCGATCAGTTCGAAGAGCTCTACACCCAGTGTCGCGATCCGATCCGACGAGACCGGTTCATCGCGGTGTTGCTCGAGCGAGAGGGGCCCACGCTGATCGGGGTGCGGGCCGATTTCTACGGCGAGCTCAGCGCCAACGCGGACCTCGCGGATGCGGTCGCGGAGAACCAAGTGCTGCTCGGCCCGATGCGCGACGACGACTTGCGCAGGGCGATCTGTGAGCCGGCGCGTCTCGCCGGTCTGAGGCTCGAACCCGGCCTCATCGACCTCGTGCTGCGAGACGTCGCTGGTGAGCCCGGCGCGCTGCCGCTGATGTCACACGCGTTGCGGGAGACGTGGGAGCGGCGCGATGGAAGGACGCTGACGGTGGAGGCGTACGAGGAGAGTGGCGGCGTCAGCTCCGCGGTCGCGCGGACCGCGGACGCGGTCGCCGACCGGACTCCGGAAGGAGACCGGCCGCTGCTGCGAAGCGTGTTCCTGCGCCTGACGGAGATCGGAGATGAGGTCGAGGACGCGCGGCGGCGGGTTCCGATCGAGGAGCTAGTCCCCGAGGGCGACTCACCGGATGCGGTCAGGGCGATGCTCGACAGGCTCGCTGACGCTCGGCTGGTCACCCTCGGCGAGGGGACCGCCGAGGTCGCCCACGAGGTGCTGATCCGTCGCTGGCCGACGCTCCGCCGGTGGCTGGAGGAGGACCGCGTGGGGATCCGCCTGCACCGGCGCCTTAGCGACGCATCGCGCCTGTGGGACGCAGCCGGAAGGGAGCCGGCGGATCTCTATCGAGGAACACGGCTCGACGCGGCGCTCGAATGGGCGAGATCGAACCGAGAGCTCCTGAACGAGACCGAGCGGAGCTTCCTCAATGCGAGCGTCGACGAGGCGGCGCGCGCTCAGCGACGCCAAGTCGAAGCTAACCGCCGCCTCCGGATTGCGCTGAGCGCCGCAGGCGTGCTGCTGCTGGCGGCTGTGGGCTTGCTCGTGTTCGCGCTGGTGAGCCGCCACCAGTCGGTCCGGGCTGAGGCTGCCGCCCGGTCACAGGCGATTGCGGCCGACGCGGAGAGCCAGATCGGGCGTGATCCGCAGCGCGCGCTGCTGCTGGCCCGCTTGGCGCTGAAGTCGGCGCCGACGCCGGCCGCGATGCTCGCGGCGTCGGAAGCGCTCGACGCCAACACCGTCCGCTCGCAGCTGCCCTCGTTCGGAGTTCAGGGGTGCGCGATCGCGAACTACATGTATCTGCTCGACCGCGGCCGGGTTGCCGTTGACAACACCTGCGACGGCGAGGTCGTGTTCGGGGACCTCGTCCACAGACGAATCATCAGAGAAGTAGGCCTCGGGGCGTCCTCCACCGACATGGTGCCCAGCCGCGACGGTCGCTCGTTGATCGTCGCGGCCGGTCGCGACCTCGTGAGCCTCGACCTCGCCACGAACCGGGCGCGCCGGATCTTCACGGCCCCCTTCCCGATCGTCTGGATCGGACACGACCAGGTGGGCCGCTTCCTGGCCGTCGGTGACGCCGACACCATTGGGCTGGCCAACCTGGCAACCGGTCGGCTTCGGGTGATCGCGCACGGCGACGCGAGCGTGAACGCAATCCTGGGCATGGTCTGGACCTCGCCCGATGTCCTGCTGGTCGAGAGTAGTGGCCAGAGCCCCGGACGGGGCGACCTTTTTGGAGGGCTGACGACACTCGACGTCGTCAGCGGGAGCAGGCAGACACTAAACCTGCCTGTAGGGGCGGGTCACGTCGCGTCACTCGCGTTCTTGAACATCTCGCCGGATCACAGGACCTGGTTCATCACCGGCGCGGACGCGAACGCCGGGAACGTGGCGCAGATCGCGACCACCTGGGCGATCGACACCAAGAACCACCGCGTGCGGTGGATTACGCGCGGGCCGATCGGAGCGAGCGCGAACTCGGTCCAGCCCTCGGGCGACGGCAAGTTATTGGCGGTGGGCTACTCAGAGGGGTCGATCGACGTACTCGACGCATTCACCGGACGGCGGGTGGTGAGAGACTCGAGCAGCGCCAGCATCGCAACCGGCTGGCTGGCGTTCCCGCCAGGCGACAAATCTCTGGTGACCGTCTCGCTCGACGGGGTGTACCGCACCTGGGCCGCCACGGGAAGCGAGTTGCTCAGGTGGCAGGCGCCGCGCGATCCCGCGGTCGACTTCACCCCCGACGGCAAGGATCTCGTTCTCGTCGGCGACCGAGGCGAGGTCGTCGACCCCCGCACGGGCACGGCGGTCAGGAGCTTCCCGGGCTTTCCGGCGTCAAGCGTTTTCAACTTCTGCACCTCCGCCTGTTTTGCGGCGTCCCCGAGTCTCGGCTGGCTCACCTATCTGGACCCAACGTCGGCGGCACCTCGGATCATCGAGATCAACGGGCGGACGGGGCGGCGGGCCGCAGCGGTGACGGTCCCCCGGTTGGACGCCGAAGGCGTGGCGCCCGATGGGCGGATGGTCGCGGCGTACGTGGACGGTAACCGGCTGTTCGCGGAGGTCATCGATCCGCGCTCTGGGCGCATCCACGCCCTCCAGCCGGGCGAGAGCAGCTACGGCTGCGCTGCCACGACGCCGTCGTTCACGCCGGACAGCCGTCTCATGGCGATCGTCGACGGCTGCGTTCATGTCGCCGTGTGGGATCTTCGGACGGGTCGCGTCAGGCGAACCATTCTGCTGCCCGACCGCGCGAACGCCTCCAGCGGTCCGAGTGGTGGGTCCACCGCCGCCGGCGCGCACCTCTCACCGGACGGGCGCTACGTGCTCGCCGCCCTGGAGGGCGGCGGACTAGTCCGAATCGACCTGTTGAACGGTGCGTTCGACGAGCGTCCCGGCGCCCAGACGGTTGCCAAGGCGCTGGCGATCTCACCCAACGGGAACTTCTACGCCATCGGTCGTCAGGACGGGACGGTCGACGAGTACGACGCCCGCACGCTCCAGCTCGTGCGTCATCACGAGCTCGACAACCCGATTCAGACGCTCGTCTTCTCCCCTGACAGTCGCGAGCTCGCGGTCAAGGACACCAGCAACGTCCTGTGGGTCTGGGACACATGTCACATCTGCGAGAACGCCAAAGCGCTCTCGCGACTGGCGGCCGAAGAAAGCGTGCGCGAGCTGACACCGAGCGAGCGGGCGACGTTCGGCGTCTCGTAGCGGCTCACGGGCCTCTGATCCCGCCGTTATGCTGGACCTAACCCAGGGTAAGTCGCGTAATCGGAGGCGGAGGTGGTCTTCTGGAAGAGCGGGTCGAAGAGCAACGGCGAATCGTCGCCAGTGGCGACGCGGTAGAGCGCGCGGCGACAGCGGGCGTCGAGATACGGCCGGTGCGCAGTCGCCGTGATATGCGCGCGTTCATCAGGCTCCCCTGGCGGCTCTACGAAGGGTCCGCGAACTGGGTGCCGCCGCTGCTCTCAGAGCGCAAACGCCACCTCGACAAGAACCGGAACCCATTCTTCGAACACGCCGAGGCCGAGTATTTCCTGGCTTGGCGCGACGGCGTGCCGGTCGGGCGCATCACCGCGCACGTCGACCACCGCTTGAACGAGTTCCAGGACAACCGGTGGGGCCTGTTCGGGTTCTTCGAGTGCGAACGCGACCCGGCAACCACTGCGGCGCTGCTCGACGTCGCCGACGCCTGGTTGCGCGACCGCAAGCGCGACAGGATGCTCGGGCCGCTGGATTTCTCGACCAACCACGAGTCCGGGGTTCTCGTCGAGGGGCATGAGTGGATGCCACAGATCCTCGAGAACTGGCACCACCCCTACTACCGGGATCTGCTCGAGTCGAGCGGGATGGCGAAGGCAATGGATCTTTACAAGTGGGAGATCATGGCCAACGACCGGGACCAGATGCTCCCGATCATCGATGACCTCGCCGACCGCCTCGAGCCAGAGCACGGCATTCGCCTGCGGCGGATGCGCCGTAAGGATCTGAACGTCGAGGTCCGCCGGTTCATGGAGGTCTACAACGAGGCGTGGTCGTCGAACTGGGGCTTCGTCCCGTTGACCGACCACGAGCTCGACAGCATGGCCAAGGAGCTCAAGCCGATCCTCGACGAGAACTTCGCCTGCGTTGCAGAGACGGCCGAGGGAGAGGTCGCCGGGGTGTCGCTTTCGCTGCCGGACTGGGGCAAGGTGCTGGTGAAGCTGAACGGCCGGTTGCTGCCCCTCGGCTGGGCGAAGGCGCTCCGTGAGCAACGAAGGATCGATGAGATCCGAGTGTTCGCACTCGGGGTCAAGCCCAAGTTCCAGCACACGGGCGTGGCGGCCGCGCTCTACCGAGATGTCTGGGATTCGGTCTTTCGGCGCGGGATGCGTCGCGCCGAGACGGGATGGATCCTGGAGGTCAACGAGGCGATGAACCGCGCGATGGAGGCGCTCACGGGACGGATCGTGAAGCGCTACCGGGTGTACGAGCGCCTGCTCGAGCCGGGCGCGGCGCCGACGCGATCTGACGCATAATTCCAACCCTCAAACTTGTCAGCCCGTATTTGCGGAGTTAGTCTCAAATCCCGGGCGTACGGAGCCTGTTAGGCCGAATGCCACGTCAGCGTTTCTTTTTTAACCTCGGTGCCTTAGGCGGCGCGTTCTTGCTGATCGTCGCCGCGGTCGCGCTCGGCCCGGGCGGGGTGAAGGGCGTGGGTCTGGGGATCGGGATTGCGTGCTGCGTCGCGTCGTTCGTGTTTGCGGCGGCCCTGGCTCACGAGCGCAGGCTGCTGGGCCACCAGCGCGTGCACATCTTTGGCCACGCCTTGAGCGCGTGGTCGGCGTTGGCGGGCGCCGTGGCCAGCGTCGCGATCTGGGAGATCGTGGAGGCGGCCGTGTTCAAGCCGGCGGTCAGTCGCTGGCTGACGCTGGCGAACGGGATCGTCGTCGGCGCGCTCGCATGCGGAGGCCTCGTCGCGCACGAGATCAGCAGCGAACGCGTGATTCACGTGCTCGAGGTGGTCGAGCGCTCCGATCGCAACGCGGGCTGAAGCTTCTCAGCCTGTAACGGCGCGTCCGCGCACGAACTGCTCGCAGGTGTCGATCGCGTCCTCGATCGTGTCCCAGTGAAGGGCGTCGGGCGTGTCCGAGGGCCAGTGATAGTTGAGCGGCAGCTTGGTGTAATCGACGGAGGCCAGCGTCACGACGGGATACCCAGCCCGCAGCGCGATGATTGCGTCGGTCGCCGCCACCGTGCGCAGCCCGCGGCCGATCTCGACATCCGCCTCCCGAGCCGCGGCCGCAAGCGCGTCGCGCATTCGCTGCGGATAGTCGCGCATCAGCAGCATTCCCTCTCCCTCGAGCACGGTGAGCGTCGGGCCGCCGAGGCACTCGAGACACAGGAACTCGGTCCGGTCGGGGTCGAGCTTCGAGAAATGGCGCTCGCCGAACGCCTGCATCCCCTCGCTGAACGACTCCTCCGAGCCGGTAGACAGCAGTAAGACGCGCAGGCCTTTGACCGGCCGCCGTTTGAGCCTCTCCGCAATCGCGATAAGGACCCCGACGGCGCTCAGGTTGTCGTTGGCGCCGGCGACCACCTCTCGAGCGCCGATGTCGGTCATCGCCATCGTCGCCCCGACGGCGAACGCCAGCCCAAGTTTGAGTGCCCTCGCGCTCCGCAAGGCCGCGCCCAAGGCGATCAGGACCGGGCCGAGCCAGACCCCGTACAGAACCGGCAGCGTGTGGCTCGACCGCGCGTGCATCCGCGGCGTAAGTCGCGGGCCGAGCCTGCCGAGCGCAGGGTGGAAGACGAGGCCGGAATGGGCTGCGTCGTGGTGGGCCACGAGCACGATGGTCCGCTCCGCTTCCGGGTCGCCCGTCTCGGCGACGACGTTCCAGGTCGGCCGGCGCGGCAGCAGCGCGCGGCGAAACCAACGGCTCCCATGTCCCAGGTCATCCCACAGGGCACTCGCGGCGCCCGCGGCGACTGCGGCGGAAATCACGCTCGTGAGTGGCCGGCGACGGCGCAGAGCGGCGACGGCGCCGCCAGCCGAGGCCACATTGGCGACGCCGATCGGCCACCAGTAGCCGCCGTGGGCCAGCTCCTGCTCGATGCGCGGGTTGCAGCCCACGGCCGCGAGTCGGTCCGCGATCAGCTCCGCCGCCTGCCGCTCGCCCTCCGACGCGGAGGGCCGCTCGATTGCGGCTAGCTCAATGATCGTCTCTCGCCACGGCGGCGATTCAGGGCGTTCTGGGGTCATGCGTTCTGGGTCGGCGGCGTGTGCGGTCGCGACGCTCTCGCCGGAGGGTGGCAGAGAAACCGGCCTATGTGGCTGTTTATCCGGCCACCCTCCATCTCCACTCAAATGTCACGCTCGTGGGAACGCTACCCCAGGCCGAGATCGTCCCGCCGAGACCGCCCAGCTACCGTGGGCGAATGAGCTCAACGCCGACCGAGGGACAGAATCCCGCGCTTCCCAATCGGTCGGCGGGGCGGATGTGGGGCAGCCGCGCCCGCGTGATCTGTGCCGCCGCGCTGGCGATGCAGGGTCTGTACTCGCTGCTGCTGGTGCCCGCGGTCCCTTCACTAATCGGAAGCAATCCCGTGCTGCTGGAGCTACTCCGAGGCTCGACCGCGGCGATGATCGCCGGCGGCGCGTTCGCGCGCGTCGGCCACGCCTCGCTGGCCCTCGCGCTGCTCGCACCTCTGCCGACGATGTTCATGTCAGATCCGTTTCTCTGGTGGGCGGGTCGGCTGTGGGGGCCCGACGTCGCCAAGTACCTCGGCGGTCGCGGCCCGCGCGGCAAGGCTCGAACGGAGAGGGCCGTGCGCGCACTGGAGCGCTGGGACTCCTGGGCGGTGGTGGCCGCGTACTTCCTCCCGATTCCGAGCGGATTGATCTACGCGGCGGCGGGTTGGACTGGTATGCGCCTGCGCCGCTTTCTCCTGCTTGACCTCATCGGCACGCTCCTGTGGGTGGGGCTGGTCGTAGGCCTTGGCTACGCCATCGGTAGCTCCGCGGTCCATATCGCGAAGACGATCACCCACTACACGCTCTACGCCACGCTCGCTGCGGTGGTGGTGGCTGTGGTCGCCATCGGCGGGCGGGCACTCGTCCGGTCATGAGATGATTCGCTGACACCGGGGGCGTCGTGATGTCCAGCGGCCGAGGGGTACCTGGGTCCGCGTGATCCTGGAGGTGGATTTCGATGGGTGCGAAGCTGCTTGCCCACCTGCGAGGGTCACCGGCAGCTGCTCGAACGGCAGCGCGATCGCGCAGATTGCTGGTAGCGGTGCGGTCTCATGCCAACCCAGCGGGGCTGGGACGATCACCGGCGTCGGCGCCGGGACAGGGCTCTCGGGCGGCGGGAGTGCGGGCAACGTCTCCCTCTCGCTGACGCCCGGATACCAGCTGCCTCAGGTCTGCTCCGCCAACGAGCTCGTCAAGTGGACCGGTAGTGCGTGGACCTGTGCGGCGCAGGGCCCGGCGAGCGGGCCAGCCGGTGGGGCGCTGTCAGGGACCTATCCCAACCCGTCGCTCAACGTTTCGGGTGGGGATAACGGCGCCTCGGGCTGCCAGGGTGGCGAGGCGGTGACCGGCATCTCCTCGCTGGCGGCGTTGACGTGCGCGGGAGTGAGCCCATCGGGCGCGGCTGGTGGTGACCTCACGGGTTCGTTTCCGAGCCCCTCGATTGCCGCCGGGGCCGTCACCACGAGCAAGTTCGCAACCACCGCCGAGGCACCAAACGCCGCCAAGCTCGGGGGAATCAGCCCGTCCGGCTTCATCCAGGGAACTGGAAGCGTGATCGATGGGCATCAGGTCGTCCCGCAAAACACCACCGGCATCACCGTGCTGAACCCGCCGACCGGCTTCTTAGTCGTCGACTGCAACGCGGGCGGGTCGTACGACGTCTTCTATGTCACCAACCCGTCCAACCCCAACCAGGAGACGTGGTATTCCCACAGTGGCGGGACGGTTGCGTACACCCTGGGCGGGATCGCCGTCTTCGACAGCTCGGCGACGTCCGACGACCTGATCACCGTGCACACGACCGACGGAACGCACCCGATCACGATGGTGATCGGCGCCCACCGGGGAACCGGTGCCGGCCCTTGTCTGTTCTCGGGGCAGGCGATCGTCCAGTGAAGGTCCGAGAGGCGTAGGTCTCTCGGCAATGCTCGGAGCAGAAATGGTGGGTCTCGCCGGCATGGTTCATGCGGATTGCCTTGTGCCGGTCGACCCTCATCCCGCAGACAGGGTCGGTCGTGCCGCGCCTAACCGTTAATGACATGAGCGCTGCGAACACGATCAGGCCCGCGACGTTGGTGAACAGCTTGTAGTCGACCTTCACCGAGCTGAAGATGTCCGCGCGGCTTGGGCGGGTGTGGGGGATCAGGTGAAGGCCGCCGAACAGGAGATCCACGATCACCGCAGCGATCACCGTCGTCACGAACATCAGCGCCGTGATCCGCAGCGCGTAGGCGGTCCCGTAGTACTTGCGATAGGCGATGACGATCGGGAGCACGATCAGGTCGGCGAACAAGAACGCCACCACGCCCCCGAACGAGATCCCGCCCGACCACAGCACCGCAGCCAGCGGCACGTTGCCGACCGAGCACACGAACGACACCACCGCGACGATCGGTCCGAGGACCACGTTCTCCGCCGTCCTCAGGGTGTGGTTTGCGCCGTGGATGAAGAGGCCGTTGAAGAAGTTGTTGCCGAGCAGCCCGATGAACCCGGCGAGCACGAACCCGGCGGTGATCTCCTTCCACAACATCCTCCAGTCGTTGCGGAAGTTGTGCGCCACGTCAGACCACGCGTCGACCGAGGTCAGCCGCGCCCGGAGCGGCAGCTCGGTGCTGACGGCTTCGTGCTGATGGCCGGCCGAGGCGTGCTCGGCGTGCTCACGCGCTTGCTCTTCCAGCCGGGGTGAAACGAACAGCCGCAGCAGCAAGGTCATCACGACGATGAGCACGAGCCCGCCGACGAACTCGGCGAGAGTGAACTGCCAGCCGATCAAGACCCAGAGCACGATCCCGAGCTCGAATACGAGGTTTGTCGACGCGAACTGGAACGCCAGCGCGGAGGCAGCCGAGGCGCCCTTCTGAAACAGCGACTTGGCGATTGCGATTGCCGCGTACGAGCACGACGACGACGCCGCGCCCAAGCCGGTTGCGAGTGCGACCTGTCGCGCCCCGGAACCACCGAGCGCACGTCGGATCCGCTGCCGCGGCACCCATGCTTGGACGATCGCGGAAATCGCGAACCCGAGCACCAGGGCCCACCACACCTCCCACGCCATCAGAAAGGCATTGCCCAGCCCGTCGCTGATCGTGTCGAGAAATCCCATCGCGGTTGTTACCCCTGAGGGGTATCGCTGCGATCACGGTATCACATACCACCGGGGGGTATCTGTGGTATCGTCTCCCTCATGACAACCACAGCCCCCGTCCGTGGATACAGCACGAGTAAGGACCAGCTCCAAAAGCGCCTGGCGCGCATTGAGGGACAGGTGCGTGGCGTATCGAAGATGGTCGACGATGATCGTTACTGCATCGACATCCTCACCCAGATCAGTGCGATCCAGGCGGCGCTCGACAAAGTGGCTCTCGGGCTACTCGACGGCCACGCACACACGTGCGTGATCGGCGCCGAGCCCGAACAGCGAGACGAGCGCACGGACGAGATGATGGCGGCGGTCGGCCGGCTGCTCAGACGGGGCTGAGCCCACGACTCGGGGGCTCGGCGAGCGCCTATGTGACCAGCGTGACGAGGGCGACGCCGGCGAGCGCGGCCAGCGATAGGAAAAAGGCGCCGCGCCCGAGCGTGCGGCGCAGCCGGCTTGCGGTCGGCCTGAGGAGCGGTTGAAGCCACGCTCGGGGAACGAACGCGAGCAGTGGCCAGCGCCGACGGGCATTCGTCACGAGCCGGTCGGCGAGCATGCGGTCGAGCGTCCCGACGAAGTAGTTGGGCACGCCGGGAGGCTAACTCGCATCCCGCAACGCCGCTAGCCCTGCAAGGCGGCCCACCTTCGAATACTCAGGCTCAGCGATCGCCGACCCAGTCGGCGAGCAGGTCCGCCAGGGTGTCGCGCGCTCCCGCGGGCTGGCGGAAGTAGTGGTCGCCGACCAGCTCAACCAGCCGCTTGTCCTCGGAGGCGAGCGCGTCGAAGATCGTCGCGGCGTCGCTCGGGAACACACCGGTGTCCATCGTCGCTTGCACGACGAGTGCGGGCAACGTGATCTCGGCGAGATGCTCGGTACCGCCGCAGTGGGAGTCGTCAAGGCTCCACATCTCGAGCCAGGTCCGGATCGTGCTCATGATCCCGATGCCGAACACACCGCGGTTTGCCCGCGCCGGATCGCCCAGGTAACAGGCAGGCGTCGGGCGGTCAGAGGGATCGAGTGCCGCGTCGACCATCCGGGGGTCGGCCCATGTCCGCTGCACTGTGAACACACGGTCGGGGAAGGCCGCTGTTTGGAGGCGCTCGAGCTCCCGCTTGGCCCACGCGGTGATCCGGCGGTTGCGGGCCCCTTGGGCGGCGCGGTAGGAGGCCAGGAATTCGGGGTCGTATGGGGGCCCGTTTCCGGGGTTGTAGATGTCCAGCGCCTGGTCGGTCCTCGTCGGATCGAATTCATCGGTGGCGGACGCGTCCATCCAAGCCGTGAGGACCTGCGGGCGTCCAGGGTGGGCCGCAAGGCTCACGTACAAGTCGCCGGGTTCGAGCCGATCTCGATGCTGGCTCTGCGCCTGGTAGGCGGCCATCAGCGAGCCCCCTCCCGAATTACCGAGCAGCACAAGCTGCTCGACGCCCTGCTCCCGCAGCCACCGGACGCCCACCGCGATGTCGGCGAGCGCGCGATCGAGTAGGAAGTAGCCCTCGTTGCCGCGAAACCGCGTGTTCCAGCCGAGGAAGCCGAAGCCGCGACTGGCGAGTGGCTCGGCGAGATAGTGCTCGGTGAAGTCGACGTTGTAGTGGGTCGCGATGAAGGCGGTCTTCGGGCCGGGCTGTCCGGATGGGGTGTGGTAGAGCCCCTGGCACAAATGGCTTCCGTGGCCGACTCGCTGGGCGTCCTCCGCGGGGAGCCCCACGAACGTTCGCGTGACGCTCACCGGTCGGAGAGCCGATGCTTGTAGAGCTCCGGGACGGCCTCGATCGGGATGCCGCTGAAGCTGGTGAAGTGCCGGGCCCGCACGTCGCCGTCGATCAACGCGGATTTGGCCTCCTCGGTCCAGCGGAGCTCAGACTTGGTGTCGAAGTTGAGCTTCATCAGCTGGATCGGCTTGACCGGGTTCTTCGGATACTGCGGGGGGAACTTGATGCCCGGGTGCGCGATGGTCCGGGGCAGGAACCAGAGGTGGCCGTCGGTCTCCGGCGAGCGGCCGCTGACGTGGTTCAGCCACACCTCGTCGTAATCGTTGAGGTGCGACGGAGCGCCATAGCTTCCGTCCGGCGCGGGCGTGTTCGGGAACGGGTGCGCGGGTGCGGCGTTGAAGAAGAACGAGCGACCCTCGCCCCATAGCACCGCTCCTGCCGGTGGCGGCATGAACCCGCGGCTCGAGCCGAGCGCCGGCACGTCCCAGATGTTCATCTTGAATACGACCGGATCGCCGAGCCAGCCGACGACGTCCTTGCAGGGGTCGAATCCGTACGTGACCCGGTGGTACTCGCCGCGGTAGCGGACGCGGACCTCCGTCTCCACCTCCACCTCGTGTTCGGGATGCTCGCTTGGTTCCGGGATCACCATCGTGGAGAAATCCGTGAGGAAGCTCGAGAACCCGACGCTGTCCCATAACCGCTCCGCCAGCAGCACGGCGGTCTCCACCTCGAACACGAACACCGCGTTGCCCTCGGCGGTGAGCGGATGCTCGCGATATACGAGGCCCTTGGGGATCACGACGAAGTCGCCCTGACCGACCTCGAGCGGGCCGAGCTCAGTCTCGAGCCGGAACCGACCGCGGTGGTAGAAGCGGATCTGGTTGAAGTCGACGTCCTTCTCTGCGAACGGCATCGGGCTTGCCCGCTGCGACAGCGACACGCCGACGCCATCGCCCTCGAGCAGCCGGATCGGCGTGCCCTCGGGGTCGACGGCATCGGTCGCTACCAAGCCCTCCGAGTCGATCCCGCTGTACATCAGCCGGTCGTCGGACCACGAGATCGGCTGTCCCATGTTGCCCCGGCGGTAGATGTGCGCCCAGTCGCCGAAGAACCCACCCAGCGTGTAGACCTCGTCGACGTACTCGCCGGTCCCCTGCGGACTGTGCGGGATCTTCCCCTTGCGGATGTTCGACGCCATTCGCCTGTCCTTTCGTGCTCTATGCGAGCAGTGGTCCGTGGTCGACGTACGCGCGCTGTTCGACGAACCGCCCATCCTCCACGCGCGCGAACAGCGAGCCGGGCAGCGTGATCGAGCTGCCGTCGTGTTTGGTGTAGGTGACTTCGAGTTCGAGGGCGAGCGTCCCGTCGTCTCCTTCGAGCACCGTCAGCAGCTTGTGGCGGACCGCCGTGACGAGCTTCGACATCCGGCGTGCCTCGTCCAAGAAGCCGGTCGGCTCGCGGTTGGCAAACTTAATTGAGCACCCGTCGGCGATGAACTCCCGGATCGCGTCACCGACACGATTCTGGTCGAGCAGCTCGTAATAGCTCGTGAGCCAGGCGACGGTCTCCGGCCGTGCGGTCACCGCGCAGGCCGGCCCGTCAGCAGCGGAAGGAGGCTCGTACGCATCTGCTCCGCGAGTCGCTCGTCGTCATCCAGCGGCAGCACGGTCTCGGGGGCGAGCGCCAGCGAGTGCGCGATCCGGACGAGCACCTCGGCCACGACCTCCGGATCGCCCTCGAGCGCCATTCCTTCCTCCTGAGCGCGGACGATTTCGGCGGCAACGTAGACGCGGGCGGGCGCGAGCAACTCCTCCGCGTCCGTCGTCAGCAAGGGCAGCACCTGGTCACGGTCGGTGACGAGCAGCCGGCGAAGAAGCGGGTTGCGCGCCAAGCCGTGGGCCGCGGCGAGCATGCCGGCGATCAGCCGCCCTTCTGGCGTCGACGCGGTCGCGGTCTCGGAGTCGATCTGTGCGAAAAAGCGCCGGAGTTCGCGCGCGGCGACCGCGCGAACGAGTGCGTCGCGGTTCGGGAACCGGTTGAACAGCGTTCCGCGCGAAACCCCCGCGGCTGCGGCAATCCGATCGAGCGAGGTTCGCTGGAGGCCGAACTCGAGGAACTGCTGCGTTGCCGCCTCGACGATCCGCTCGGCGTAGGGGTCGAGTGGCTCCTTGTCGTCTGCGGGCGACCTTCGCAGCAGCGTCTCAAGTGTGGACAGATACATTGATTGAGTCAATTAGTGTATCATCTTGGAGGAGGAGTAGTCGATCCGCGCATCCGAGCCGCTCGATGACACGGATGTGTGGGAGGAGAGAGACGGGCAGGCGAGGACTGACCGTGGTTCGTGACGAGATCAAACGTGTGGCGGCGCCGGTCGCGATCGGAATCGCGGTAACGGTGGTCCTGGTGCTGCTGCTCAGCGGGGGCTCGTCGTATGTGCTCCGCGCGCAGTTCACCAACGCCGGACAGCTCGTTGGAGGCGACCTGGTGACCGTGGCGGGGCACCCCGTCGGCTCCGTCGGGAGCATCAACCTGACTCCGAACGGGCTCGCGGAGGTCGAGCTCGACATCTCTGACTCGAGCATCACGCCGCTGCGGTCGGACACGCTTGCGACGATCGGGCAGTTGAGCCTTACCGGGGTGTCGAACCGGTTCGTGTCACTCACCCCGGGCGCCGGCACACCGCTCGGTAGCGGGAGCGTTCTCCCGCCGACACAGACGCGCGGGATCGTCGACCTGGACACACTCCTCGACACGCTGACCCCTGCGGTGCGCACCGCGCTGCAGAAGGTCATCAAGAGCGGCGCCTACCTCGTCTCCCAGCCGACCGCGTCCAACTTCAACCAGGCGCTTCACTACCTGAACCCGGCGCTGAGTCAGACGACGCAGCTCGGTTCCGAGCTCGTCTCTGATCGGTATGCGCTCACCCGTTTGGTCAGCTCGACGGCGAAGGTGTCGAGCACGCTCGCCGGACGCAGCGCGGATCTCGGCGGTGCAGTCACGAACACCGCCGCGGTGCTCAAGCAGGTGGCAAGCCAGCGGGCCGCGCTCCAGGACAGCCTCGACCGCGCCCCCGGGGTGCTGAACCAAGGTACGGGCGTGCTCGCCGACGTGAACTACAGCCTCGGCGTGCTGAACCCCGTGTTGAGCGATCTTCAGCCGGTCGCGCCCAAGCTCGCGACTCTGCTGCGACTCGTCGTGCCCGCGGCGAGCGAGGCGAGGCCGACCATCAACGGCGTCGAGGCGCTCGTCCCCGGCGCCGAAAAGGCGCTGCGGGCGTTGCCGCCCGCGGAGAAGAAGGCGACTCCCGCCGTCAACTCGCTGACGAGCGCACTGAAGGGGATCACGCCGATTCTCTCCGGTCTGAGGCCGTACATGCCCGAGGTCGTGTCCGGTTTCTTCGAAGCGCTCGCCGGTTCAGAGAGTGGCTACTACGACGCAAACGGGCATTTCGCCCGGATCGAGCCGTTGCTGTCTCCGACTTCGCTCGTGACCGACCTGCTCGAGCTGCTCGGCGGGACCCCCAGCCTGCTCAACGGCTTGACGGGCATCCAGACCGGGGTTTTGGCCCGGTGCCCCGGGGGTGCAGTGCCAACCGCGCAAGCCGGCGGGAACCCGTGGAGCACCCCGGACACGCTCCCCGGCGCCGGCACGCTCTGCAAGCCAGCCGACAACACCACGCGGTGAGGCGGCTCACAGCGATCTTCGCCTCGCTCGGCGTCACCGGCGCGGTGGCGGCGATCCTGCTCAGCGCGAGCGCCCAGGGTTCCTCGACATCGAGCTTCGACGTCGTGTTCGACAATGCACGGGGACTGATCGCTGGTCAGCTGGTGAAGGTCGCGGGCGCGCAGGCGGGCTCGATCCAGAACGTCGTCGTCGTCAGGCAGGGCAGCGGCGCGAACACCTCCTTCAAGGCGAAGGTCGAGGGCGAGATCGAGTCGCAGTTCATGCCGTTCCGGGCCAACGCGACGTGCACGATCCGCCCCCAGGGCCTGATCGCCGAGAACTACGTCGAGTGCGACCCAGGCAGCCCACCCGCGCCGGTGCTGCAAGGAGCAGGCGGCCAGCCGCCGACGGTTCCCGTTCAGAACACGAGCGAGCCGGTCAGCCTGCTCGACCTGTTCAACATCTTCAACGTCCCGACGCGCGAGCGGTTCGCGCTGATCATCGATGAGCTGGGGATCGGGACCGCGGGCGAGGGCCAGAACTTCAACGACATCCTGAATCGCGCCAACCCGGCGCTGAAGCTCACCAACCAGGTAATCGGGATCCTCGCCCATCAGAAGGCCGAGCTCGCGACGATCCTCGACGCGACGAGCACGATCGCGTCGCAGGCCGCGAGCCACACCGGGAATCTGCAGCACTTTCTTGACCAGGCCGGAACGCTCAGCACGACCACGGCCAATCATCGAGGCAGCCTCGCACTGGCGATCAACCGCCTGCCCGGACTACTCGCCGCCGCGCAACCATCACTTCAGCGGCTCGACGAGGTGGCGAGCGCCGGCACCCCGCTCGTGCAGGAGGTCCATGCCGCCGTTCCGTCGCTCAACCGGCTCGGCAACGACTTCCCAGAGTTCGTAAGCGCCGCCAAGCCCGCGCTGGCCGACCTCGGGACGACGCTGAAACGGGCCGTGCCCGCGATCAAGCAGGCGACACCGGTCGTCGGGCTGATCAAGAACTACCTGCACCGCTCGCTCGCAAGCACGATCCAGATCGGCAAGCTGTTCCAGAGCCTCCAGCGACACGGCTTCACCGAGAACTTCCTCAGCATCGTCTACTACGGAGCGGCGCTGTTCGCCCGCTTCGATGCCAACTCGCACATCGGCGTCGCGTACCTGCAGGACCCCGGTACGGGCTTCTGCGAGACATACGCCACGACTCCGGTGCCGGGGTGTGACCGTCACTACGGCTCCGGTCCGGCGTTCGTGGGGGGACGCGCTCGCGCTGGGACCGGGAGCGCATCCAATGGCCGGTCGGGCGGCGCGGTTACTCACGCGACCGATCCCACCGCGAGTGCGTCCCCGCAGACCACCCCGAGTGCGCCGGCGCCGCCTTCGAACGCTCTCCAGAGCCTTATCAACTTCTTGCTCAAATGAGATCGGGACGGAGAGCCGCGCTGGAGATCTTCGACAACCCGGTGTTGGTCGGGACGATCACGATTCTCGTCGTCTCGGTCGCGGTGTTCCTCTCGTACGTCGCCGAAAATGGACTTCCGTTCGTCCCGACGTACAGCATCAAGGTCGACGTGCCGAACGCGGCCGAGCTCGTCAAGAACGCGGACGTGCGGGTCGGGGCGCGCGCGTCGGCCAGGTGCTCAAGATCACGCCCGAGCCGGCCGGCACCGACCCGGGCTACAAGCATCCGTTCTCGCGGCTGACTCTGTCGCTGCAAAAGAGCCTCGAGCCCCTGGCTTACGACACTCAATACCAGGTGCGGCTGGCGTCGGTGCTGGGCGGCAAGTACGTCGAAGTCATCCCGGGACACGATCGGAGCACGGCCGCGACACCAGCGCTCGAGGACGGCGGCACGTTCCAGCTCGGAGGCGCGGTCAATCACAACATCTCGATCGTCAACATCGACACGGCGTTCAAGACGTTCGGGCCGGCAACCCAACGGGCCTGCGGAACGCGACGGCTGAGCTCGGCAATGCGCTAGCCGGCCGCGGCACACAGTTCAACGACGCGATCGATTCCCTCCATCAGCTGATCGGCCCGCTCGAGAGCCTCCTGCGGCTGCTCGCGTCTCCAGCACGCATCTATCGCAGTTCATCTCCGGCACCGCGGCGACAGCCGGGGCGCTGCGCGCCGGTCGCGCCGACGGTGTCGGCGTTGCTCTCGGACGGGGCCGTTACCTTCGAGGCGCTCGACAAGCTCGAAACTGGGGCAGACGATCGACCAGCTGCCGGCCACCGAGTCGATCGGCACGACCGTGCTGACGAACGCACAGCCGGTGCTGGCCGAGACGGCGACGCTCGTCCGGGCGCTAGGCCCGCCGGCCCCCTGTTGCCGGTCGCAGTCGACCGGCTCGACGCGATCGTTAGGACAGCGACCCCGGTCTTCCGACGCGTCCCGCGGCTCGCCTCCGCGCTCAACGCGGCGCTCGGCGCCGTCGAGCGCCTCGCTAGCGACCCCGCGAGCAGGCAATCGTTCAAGCTGCTCGGCTCGAGCGACCTCGCGACGTTCGGCGCATCGGGGTTCGTCGGCCTCGGCGCGATCCTGCACGCGATCGCGCCGGCGCAGTTCGCGTGCAACGTGGCGGGGATCTGGATCGCCGACTTCGCCTCCGAAGCGAGCGAGGGTGACTCCGCCGGAACCTGGCTGCGGTTCGCGCCGCTGCTCGACCCGTCGCTGGGGCTGTCGCTCGAAGCGAGCACGCCCGACCCCAGGCTGCACGTCAACTTCCACCCGATCGAGAACAGCAGTCAGTGCCAGGCCGGTAACGAGGGCTACACGGCGGGCCAGCTGATCGGCAACCCGCCGACGACCGGCAAGACCGTGCCGAACACGACGCCGCCGGCCGGCGTGCTTCAGCGCGGCACGGCAGCGGGGCTCGTTCCATGAGCCCGTCGCTCCGCAGGCGCCGCGAGCCGGGCGGCAAGAAGCGCGGGCCGAACCCGCTCGTCGTGGCGGCGGTCACGATTGTCCTCGCGGTCGCGATCACATTCTGGGCCTTCAACGGCAGGCAGATCCCGTTCGTGCACCACTACACGCTCTACGCCCTGGTCCGCAACGACCTGGACATCATTCCGCAGTCGCCGGTCCGGATCGGGGGGATCGACGTAGGTCAGGTGACTGGGACGAGCGCGGCGGGCGGCTTGACGAAGATCGCGTTCTCGATGCAGTCGAACGGCCTGCCGGTCCACAAGGACGCGACCGTCACGATCAGAGACCGGCTGTTCCTCGAAGGGGGGTACTACCTGCAGCTCGAACCGGGGAGCCCGAGCGCCCCGGTCGCACACGACGGCTGGACGATCCCGGTGTCGAACACCGCCTACCCGGTGCAGTTCTACCAGCTGCTCTCGACCTTCGACGTCGCCACGCGCCAGAGCCTCGAGAACACGCTGAACACGCTCAACGAGGCGTTCAGCCCGCCCGGAAACGAGCAGCCCACGACCGCGAACAGCGGCGCCGGTGGGCTGAAGTCCGCGATCCCGCAGCTGACCCCCACCCTCAAGGACGTCGCCTGGGTTACGCAGGCGCTTCACGGCACCCAACCGGGAGACGTCGAGCGATTGCTCTCATCGGCCTCCGATGTGACGGTCACGCTGCAGCGAAACTCGGCTCCGCTGGCCGATCTCGTGACGAGCCTCGATCGCGCGTCAAGCGCGCTCGCGGCCAGCGACGGAGCGCTTGCCCAGTCGGTGTCCGGGCTCGATCAGACACTCCGGGTCTCACCTTCGGCGCTGAGCGCCGTCGATCACGCACTGCCGCCGCTGACAAAGCTCGCGTCGACGCTAGACCCCTCGCTTAAGTTGGCGCCGCCGATCCTGACCGGGATCAACTCCGCCGTGAACGAGCTGATCGCGATCGTCCGGCCGGCTGAGCGCGCCAGGCTGCTGACATCGCTGAAGGCGACCTTCAATCAGTTCCCCGGGCTGCTGACGAAGCTTGCGGGCGTGTTCCCGGTGACGAAGGCGGTCACCGACTGCCTGCAGACGCACGTCACCCCGATCCTCAAGCAGCAGGTTCCCGACGGCCCGCTGTCATCCGGAGAGCCTGTGTGGCAGGACTTCGTTCACAGTCTCGTGGGCGTATCGAGCGCCGGGCAGTCGTTCGACGCCAACGGCTACTGGCTCCGGCTCGCGCTCGCCGGTGGCCTCCCGGTCCGCATCAACGTACCCGCACTCGGCAACCTGGTCGGCGAGACCTCGGCCAGCTCACCCGTCCTCGGCTCGCGCCCGGTCTGGAACGGGGACCTGGCGCCCACGGTGTTCCAGCCCGGGGTCCCGTGCTCGACGCAGCCGGTTCCGGGCCTCCAGTCGAGCACCGGGCCGAGCGATCTCGCCCGCACCGGTGCGACAGCGGCGATCAACCCGGTCACGCTCGGGCGACTGCGAGCTGAATTTACGCAGGCCGCCAAGCTCCGGAAGGTTCGCGGGTGAGCCGGGCCAAGCTCCAGATCAAGCGCTACGGACGCTACTTCGCGATCATGGTGGCGCTGTGGGTGATGGGGATCGCCGCGGGCGGCTACATCCTCATCAACCAGCGGTTCCCGAACCCGTTCGCCACGTTCCTGGACGTCAACGGCCGCTTCCAGACCGCCGCGGGGGTCGTGCCCGGGCTCGGCGAGCCGGTCACCGTCGCGGGGGTCAACGTCGGCCAGATCACGACCACTTCGCTCCAGGACGGGCAGGCCGTGATTCACATGGAACTCCAGCCGGGGAAGCTGCCCGCGCCGCACGTCCTGTACCGGAACGCCACGGCGACGCTGTTCCCGAACACGCCGCTGAAGGACATGGAGGTGGACATCAGCCCGGGCACGCCGACGGCGGGGGTCTTGCCGCAAGGGGCCACGATCCCGATCGGGCAAACCACGGTTCCAATCGATTCCGACGAGCTGCTCGATTCGCTTGATGCCGACACGCGCACGTGGTTCACGAGCCTCGTCGCCGAGCTCAACCAGGGCACCGCAGGACGGGCGCAGGACATCAACCAGCTGTTTCACACGCTCGGGCCGACGTCGGTGCAGCTGAGAACGGTCGGCGACCTGCTCGCCGCACGCCGGGGCGAGCTCGCCGGCATCGTCCACAACCTCGGCGTGCTGACGCAGGCGACCAGCACGAAAGACGCCCAGCTTCAGACGGTTATCGACGCCGGCGATCAAACGGTCAGCGCACTCGCCAGCCAGAACACCCAGCTGCGCGAGGCGGTCATTCGCCTGCCCGGGACGCTTCAGACCGCAGACAAGACGCTGTCAGACGTGACGCCGTTCGCGAATGCGCTTGGACCAACTGCGACCGCGCTGTTGCCGACGGCGCGGAAACTCCCGGGCGAGCTGAGGGGCGCGCGGACGCTGTTCAACGGCGCGGCGCTGCTGCCGCTGAAGGAGGTGCCGCCGTTCGTCAGCGCCGTGCTGCCGCTGGCCCACGAGCTGCCGGCCCTGGAGGGGGACCTCAACAAGGCGATCCCGCCGCTCGAGGCCTCGTTCAAGGTGCTCGAGTACACGACCAACGAACTGGCATACAACCCGGGAGGGAAGAATCCGGGCTTCCTGTACTGGCTCGCGTGGTTCGCCCACAACGCCGACTCGGGCTTCTCGAGCCAGGACGCCAACGGGTCCTTCTCGGGCGGCGTCTCCCTGACGCAATGCTCGGCGCTCGAGAACCCCCAGATCGGGCCGGTGCTCCAACTGCTCCTCGGATCGTCGTTGGGCTGCTGATGCTGGGGAGCTACCGCTAATGGTCACCCAGGCACCGAAACGCGCCGCCGTGCTCGCCGCCACCGCTTTCGTCCTCTCCTGCATCGGATTGATGATCTTCGTCTGGACACAGTTCGCGGGCCAGATCCCGTTCGCGCCGACCGGATACGAAGTTCACGCGGTATTTCCGGAAACCGGCCAGCTCGTGGCCGGAGCGGACGTGCGCATCTCGGGCGTCAACGTCGGCAAGGTCTCAAGTGTTCAGCCGAGGGGCGTCAACTCGCTCGTCACGATGGATCTGAAGCAGCAATACGCGCCGATCCCCGCCGACACCCGCGCGATCCTGCGACTCAAGACGCTGCTCGGCGAGGCGTACGTCGAGTTCTCGACCGGCACCCGATCGGGGCCGCAGCTCCGAGACGGGGGAACGATCCCGCGCTCGCAGGTCGAATCGACGCAGAACCTCGATCAGGTGCTGAACTCGTTCAACACCCCGACCCAGCAGGCGCTGCAACAGTTCCTCAACGGCACGTTCACGGGGCTGGCAGGGCGCGGACAGGACCTCAACGACGCGATCGGCAATCTCGATCCGACGGTCACCGAGCTGGGGGCGGTCGTCGGGGAGCTCAACCAGCAGCAGGGTGATGTGCGATCGCTGGTCAACAACCTCGGGACGGTGCTCACAACCCTCGGTCAGCACTCATCCGACCTGCAGACGCTCGTAACCGCGGGCGATCAGGTGCTGTCGGCCACGGCACAG
Source organism: uncultured Solirubrobacterales bacterium (assembly GCA_963705775.1). Classification (GTDB taxonomy): domain Bacteria; phylum Actinomycetota; class Thermoleophilia; order Solirubrobacterales; family Solirubrobacteraceae; genus Palsa-465. The sequence goes on from CAVPKT010000014.1 coordinate 52,196, forward strand.
CGAAACCGCCAGCTGATCGCGACCGTCAACGCGTTGCCGCCGTTCATGACCGAGCTCCGCACGACGCTGCACACCCTGAACACCACGCTCGGGCTCGCCCAGCCGACACTCGCAGCGCTGACGCCGGTCGCGCCTCTGGTGCAACCCGCGCTGTCGGACCTCATCTCGCTCTCCGGTCCGGCGCTCAAGCTGTTACGTCAGGCGCCGACTCTGCTGAACGACGCCTCGAGCGCGCTTCCGGCAATCACCCGCTTCACCTCCGCGTTCAAGCCGGCGCTCGATGCGGTCGTCCCCTCCGCGCAGCAGATCGCGCCGATGATCAGCTACATCGGCAAGTACAGCGTCGAGCTCACGAGCGCGATGGCGAACGTCGGCGCGCTGCTGAACCCGGTGTCCACCGCGGCAACCACACAAGCGGTCGGGACCGCCCCGGCGGGAATGGCGCACCTCGCGTTCGTGCTGCCGCCGATCAACAACGAGATCCTTCTCGGCCAGACCGCCAGAGAGCCGACCAATCGCCACAATCCATACCCGTCGCCCGGCGAGTGGTCCGATTGGCCGACCGGACTGCTCTCTTCGGACTGCAACAACGTCCACAACGTCTCGCAGGTACCGCTGCCCCTCGGAAGCGGGAACGTTCCCTGCAGGACCCAGCCGGGGTTCAAATTCAACGGCCTGACCCAGTACTACCCGCACGTGACGCAGCGCCTAAGTAGGCGCGGCGGGCGCCGCCGGGGTCCCGCGCTGGCCTACTCGAACGGGGGCGCGTCGAATAGCGGCGAGAGCTCCGGCAGCCCGTCGCTGACGCGATCGGGGAACTGGCTGGGCGCTTCTCGAGGAACGAGGTGACGCCCTCGCGCGCATCGGCCGATTGGCCCCGAGCGAACATGCCGCGGGAGTCCGCCCGGTGGGCGATCATCGGATGCTGGGCGCCGAGCATCGTCCACATCAGCCGGCGAGCCAACGCCACCGAGACCGGTGCGGCGTTGTCGGCAATCTCGCGCGCGAGCTCGTAAGCGGCGTCGAGGAGCTCGCCGGCTGCGTGCAGGCTGCGAACCAATCCCGCATCCAGGGCCTCCCGCGCCGAAAAAACCCGGCCGGTGACGACCCACTCCATCGCACGGCTGATGCCGACCATCCGAGGCAAGAACCAGCTCGAACACGCCTCCGGCACGATCCCGCGACGCGCGAACACGAATCCGATCCGCGCGTCCTCGGCGGCGAGCCGGATATCCATCGGGAGGGTCATCGTCGCGCCGACGCCGACGGCCGGACCGTTGATCGCGGCGATCACCGGCTTGGTGGATTCGAACACGCGTAGCGTGAACACCCCGCCGGTGTCCCGCGGCACAGGATCGGTGTCCCCGCGAGCGCGGTAATCGAACGTCTCACCCCCACCCGCGAGGTCTGCGCCTGCGCAGAATCCTCGCCCTTCGCCGGTGACCACGATCACTCGGACCTCGTCATCGGCATCGGCGCGATCGAAAGCCTCGATCAGCTCCTGCCCATCGTCGCCGTCCAAGCATTGAGCCGCTCGGGACGGTTGAGCGTGATCGTCAGCACCCGATCGTCGAGGTCGGCGCGGATCTGCTCGAACGCCATGGTCGCGACCTTATAGCTCGCGAGACCTGGCTCGGATCTAGAGGCCCGAATTCGTGTTAGCCGGCGCGTCGTCTTGACGCGCGTCTATCAGATCGGCTCGCCGGGGAACTTCAGATCGAAGCGCTGGAGAAGTTCGGGGACGCTGTCGGGGTCCATCTCGAGTTCGTAGCGAGCGCAGAGCTCTGCCAGTGTCTGCGGGTCGGCTTCGGTGACCCCGCCGAGGTCGACTAGCTCGCCGAAGAATCGCTCGAAGCCCGCGGGCGAGATGATCTCCAGGAGCCGCGCCGGCTGGTCGCCGGCGTTCCAGAAGGTGTGCCACTGGTTCCGGGGCTTGAAGATCAGATCGCCGGGGCGGCCGATCACGACCTGGTCCCCCAGCAGCGCGCCGACCAGCCCCTCGATCACATAGCTGTATTCGTCCTCGCGCGTGTGTCGGTGCAGCGGCGCGGCAAGCGCGCGGGCTGACATCGGATGCTCGACCAGAGAGAACCGCTCGTCTGCCTCTTCGCCGTCGATCATGAACCGGACCCCGATGCTCCCCAGGAATCCCGCCTTACCGTCGCCAGGGCCCACGACCTTTGTTGTCATCGTTTTCATCTTTACCTCAGTGCGCCAGGGCGCCAGCGGCCTGGATCGCGACTATGACGAAAACCAGAGTCGAGTAAGCGATCAGGATTGCGAAGATCGCGGCCCCTAGCGCGATCGCCAGTTTCGGTAGGCCCCAGCCGAGTGCGTGTAGTCCGGTCTGCATGGTGATCTCCTAGTAGGTGTCAGGGGCTGCGGTCGCCGCAGCGAGACGCGTGGTGACGAGACGCCGCCGAGAGTGGGCGTCGGCCACGCGCGTGCTGGTCTGAGTTGCCGCTCGCTCGAGGTGTTGCCGATGGACGCGAGATGCGCCGTCAGCGTCGTGGTCGGCTGCGTCGTGGCTGCGGAGGTCGCGCTGGCGCTGTCGGGCCACTAGCCGGAGGATGCGGATGTGGCGGTCGGTCATGATTGCGGTCCGAGCGGGTCGAGTAGCGCGATCGAGACCGCCGTCGGATAGGGGAGTTCGTCGGGAAGGTCCTCCGGTCCGAGGAGGCGGTAGCCGAGGGCGCGTTCCAGGCTGGCGATCGGTTGGGGCAAGTCACCGCACTTGGGGCAGGCAACGATGTATGCCGAGGCGGCAGGAGTGAAGCGCAGCCGGCAGGGTGGGCAGCAGAGGCGGGTCATCGCTGGGATCTCACCGCCTCGGTGCTGAAGCTGCCGCCTTCATGCAGCCGGCGTTCTGCATCGAGATCGTCTCCTACGGCCCGCGTCGGGCGGCCGGCAACGAGTTCGACCGCTCGAGTGTCGCCCGCGAGGGGTTCGAGCGAGGCTGAGGCAGCGCCGCCGTACACGATGCGCGCGGCTTGTGTGGCTTCTTGGCGGGAGGCGAAGCGGGCCGATTGCACGAGCGTCTCGCCGCTCCTGGCGACGATCGTCCAGTGGTAGCCGCCGGCGTTGTCCTCAAAGACGACGAACTTCATTGCCGCTGGCTTGTGTCGAGCCCTTGCAGCCGCCCGAGCCGTCCCGTTTTCAGGGACGGCGAGCGTGGCTTTCGCGCGGCGGGTCATGACGCGCCACCGCCTCGCGGCGCGCGGGTGCTCCAGTGGAACCTGGCGCTGGCGGCGAGTCCGAGCAGCCAGCCGAGGATTGCCGCGAACAGCACCAGCCAGACGAGCGAGACGCGCGAGCTGCCGAAGACCCAGTTGACCTTGACGTGCGCGGTGTTCGATGCCGCGAGCGCGATCAGGAAGGCGACGAGCGCGACTGTCGCGATCGCGTAGCCGTGAAGTCGGGTAAGGCGCGCGTGGCGGCGAAAGCGCCCGCGCCTGGTCTCCCCGCCAGACGCCTGAGCGGCGGGCTGCGCGGGGGGCGCGGGCGCGTCCTGCTCGCGGGCGACCGGGGCGCCGTTGTTGGGCGGGCCAGCGATCGCGTCGGGGATCACGCCTGGTGCCGCCGAGTGGACCGGCATGCTGCGGGTCTTGGAAAGCATTGTGAGGACCTCCTGATCGGTGGCGCGAGCGGATCTTGCCTGGTCCTCTCGTGGATGTCTGACGACTATAGCATGAAAAGAAGTCTAGATAAGGTATGCTACTGTAATGGCCGAGAACAACACCCGCAGGCTGGACGTTTCTGACGAACCACGCACAGGTGCTGGTCTGCATCGCGCAGGACCCCGGCGTTCGCTTGCGTGAGGTCGGGCGAGCGCGTCGGTATCACGGAGCGCGCCGCGCACCGGATCGTCGTTGAGCTTGCCGACGCGGGCTACATCACCCGCGAGCGAAACGGGCGGCGCAACCGGTACACGATCAACACCCACTTGCCGCTTCCCGACCCGATCGCGCGCGAGCAGAATGTCGGCGAGCTGCTCGAGATCCTGACCACAACCCGCGGCTCCAAACCGGCGGGGCGATCGCACGGGACCGAGCGGGTGATCGCGGGCCTGCTGCTGGCGGTCGGCTGCGCGCTGGCGGGCAGCGTCGCCGTGCTGCTCAAACAGCGCGGCGCCGTAGCGGCACCGACAGTGGTCGCGCGCCATCCTGTTCGCAGCGCGATCGACCTGTTTCGCTCCAAGTGGTGGACGATCGGGTGGCTCGTCGCGCTCGGCGCTTGGCTGCTTCACGTCGGCGCCCTGTCGCTGGCATCGCTGTCGAGCGTGCAGGCGGTGATCTCCGGCGGACTTGTGTTCCTGGCGATCCTCGCCGAGCGGTTCTTCGGCTTCCATCTCGGCCACCGGCAATGGATCGGCCTAGTCGTCACAGCGATCGGGCTGGCGGTACTGGGGCTCGACCGCGGCGCCCGCCGGCCACGATCACGCCTCGGCGGCCGCGCTGATCGCCGTCGAGGGCGGGGTGATCGCGTTCAGCGGGGTGCTGATCGCGGTGTCGATCCGCCTCGAGCAGCTGCATCCGCGCAAAGGGATCTTCCTCGCCACGGCCGCGGGCGGCCTGTTCGGGGTTTCTGACATCGCGATCAAGCACCTCGTACACCCGCGCTGAACCACGTGATGCTGCTCGTCAACCCGTGGACGCTGTCGGCGCTGGTCGCGATGGTCGTCGCGTTCTACGCCTCCGCGCGAAGCCTGCAGCTCGGTCCGGCGATCGCGGTGATCACGTTCACCTCGCTGACCGGCAACATCGTCGCGCTGGTGGGCGGAATCCTCGTCTTCCACGACCCGATCGGCCACACCCCGGCGCAGATCGCCGCGCGGATCGCCGCCTTCTGCCTGGTCATCCTCGGCGCCGCGCTGCTGCCGGGACGGCTCCGAGCCGGCGCACCACCCTCGCCGACTCCCGCGCCGGGGCGATCGCCGACGCGGCGGTGCACCTGCCCACGCCGACTCGGCCCCGTCCCAAGCCGGGACCTAAGCCGGAGCTCCGCGGCCGCGAATGCGACCGTCAGCGCACGCACAAGCACCGCCGGCCGCCGTCGATCGGTCGGCCACCCCTGGGCCACGCCGATCCAGCCAGCCGGGGCTGGCCGCCTGCGGCGCTCGCGGCTCGTCCTGGCGTGCCGCCGCGGCGTTCGGATCGCTCGCACTGGCAGGCTTGATCGCGCTCGCGCTGTCTCGGCATCGGGTTCGCCGGGATCGGCAGGTCGCTGAGCAACGTGCACCCGTGGTGGCTGGCCGCGGCGCTCGCGCTGAACAGGCTCTCGATGTTCCTGCGCGCCGTCTCCTGGCAGGCGGTGCTCCGCGCGGCGCTGCCCGATGTGAGAATCCCGTCGCTGGTCGTGGTGCGCGCCACGATGATCGGCGTGCTCGTCTCGGCGCTCGTCCCGGGCCAGCAATACGTCGGTGCCAAGTACGTACATACA
>CAVPKT010000015.1:0-19330 GCA_963705775.1 uncultured Solirubrobacterales bacterium
CGCGCATCCCTCCGCAGAAGATCAAGCGGGGGCTGGCGGTGATCGGCGCGCGCTCCAGGCACGAGGTCGGGGACATGCGCGCGGCGATCGAGGCCGAACGTCCTGACGCGATCCTGGTCGACGCGATGACGTGGGGTGCGACCGCCGTGGCCGACGCCTGGGACGGACCTTGGGCGCAGTGGTTTCCGTATCCGCTGCCGCTCCCGTCGGTGGACGTGCCGCCGTTCGGTCCCGGCCTTCCGCCCGCAGCCGGTCCACTCGGCCGCCTGCGTGACCGGGTGCTTCGACGCCTCGTGGCCGGTCCGGTCGAGCGCCAGTTCGTCACCGGTTTCAACGCCGCCCGCGAAGCGGCCGGCGTGGCTCCGGTCCCCGAGTTCGCCGAGCTGTTCACCTCACCACCGTTGCTCCTCTATATGACCGGCGAGCCGTTCGAGTACCCGCGCTCGGATTGGCCCGACTCCGTGCGGATGGTCGGGCCGTGCTGCTGGGACCCGCCTGCTGACCCGCCGGAATGGCTAAAAGACATCAACCGCCCGCTCGTGCTCGTCACGACCTCCTCGGAGTTCCAAGACGACGCCCGGCTGGTGAGCACCGCGCTCGATGCGCTCGCCGAGGAGGACGTCCAGGTTGTCGCGACGCTCCCCGCGGCGGACGCTCCGCGGATCACCGTTCCGGACAACGCGCGCGTCGAGCCGTTCGTGCCGCACGCGCCGTTCGTCGCCCGCGCATCGTGCGTGGTGACGCACGGCGGCGCCGGAGCCACGCAGAAGGCCCTCGCCTCGGGCGTCCCGGTCTGCGTCGTGCCGTTCGGCCGCGACCAGCTCGAGGTCGCGCGTCGCGTCGAGGTCGCAGGCGCAGGGACACGACTGCCGGCGTCGCGCCTGAGGCCCGACCGGCTGCGCGCGAAGATCCGAGAGGCCATGACCAAGACGGCTGGGGCGCGCCGCGTCGCGGACGGCTACGCCGCCACCGGCGGCCCAGCTGCCGCCGCAGACGCGTTCGAGGCGCTCGCTGGCGGCCAGGCGGCCACGAAGGCTCGGCGGAGCGAGGCGATCGCGACCTAGGCGTAATTCCTAGGAACACCGGACCCCTAGCCCGCGGCCCCCGGGGCCGCCCCCCCGCCCCCTACCCCACGGCCGCCGCCCGGCTATGGAGCACCTGCCCCGACGGCGAGGTCCAGGCAAGCCGCACCACCCCCGGGCCGGGAGTCGACACGCCGACGTTGAACGTCTTAGACGTCCCCACGGTCACGGTGGCAACCGTCCGGAACGCCGCGCCCCCGGCGACGCCCCCCGCCGCGCCGCCGGACCCTCGCCACTCGATCAGCACCCGCGTGGCGCCGCTCGCCGGCCTGACCATCCCCCAAACGGTGACCTTGCCACCCGCAGCCGAGGCCCCGGACACGATCCAGATCGGCAGCCGGTAGGCCGCGAACGCGGGTTTCTTGGTGCCGTTTACGAACTCGAGCCCCGTCTGGAAGGTCGACCAGTACCGGCTGCTCCCCACCGGATACGCCGCGTTGGGAGCGGCGTCGCGTAGCAGGAACTGGGACATCGAGCGGACGCGGGCGTCCTGGGACGCCATGTACTGAGCCTCGTCGAGGTACGAGGCCTGCCTCCGGAGCGGGACGCCGCGGAACGGGTTCGGCGGATTCGTCTCGTACCCGTACTCGGTCAGATAGATCGGGATCTGACGACTCGTGCCGTAGACGCCGAAGACGCGATCGAGCGCGTTCTCCAGGTGGGAGAGCGACACGAGCGGCACAAACCCCGCGTCCTGGGCTCCGGTGAACGGAACGTTTGGCGCGAGGAAGAACGCATACGGATGATGCGCGAACCCCGTCGCGTCGAACAGAGCCGGATGCGCCTGAACAAACGACTGCCCGCCACCTCCCGTTGGGCACGCCAAGGCGACAGCGGCCGAGCCCGTGAGCGGTTTGTAATCCGCACCTACGCAATACATCGCCTGCAGGAAGGGAAGCGGTGGGATCGGCTGCTCAACGCGAGGTACCCCTTCCCCAGGCCCACCCTCCGGCGCGAGCTCGCCGACGAGGATCGTGTCGGTGGACGTGCCGTGACCTGTGGCGTTCAGCGCCCGCCACGCGGCGTCGACGTACGAGCGGTACAGGACCGGGGCGTACATCAGCAGCCGGCCCGCGACGCTCCGCCATTGCGGCGAGAGCCAGCCGGGCTGATTGGGCTCGTTCCAGACCGACCAGTAGCTCACACGCGGCAGCGCCCCGTTGAGAGGCACGGACAGCGTCCCGAGCACCGCGCGCTGCGCCGCGGACGGAACGTATGAGCCGCTGTAACGCCTCCCCAGCGCCTGGACGAACTGCCTGAAGTCCCGCGCGTAGGGCGCGTACACGGCCGCCCGCGCGGGCCGATCGGGCGGGCTGCGCATCGCCCAGAGCGGGCCGGCCGCCGTGACGTTGAGATCGATTCCGATTCCTCGCGCGCGGGCTAACAACGCGAGCCGGTCATACAAGGCGAACCCTGCTGCGGGGTAGTTCGAGGGATCCGATCCGACGAACCCGGCCGGCGCAGTTGCAGACCCCGCATCCGGTGCGATCGTCCGCCACAGGACTGTGACCCGGAGCCGGTCGACCCCGAGCGACTTGAGCGTGTCGAGCGACTTGACAAGCACCGGTGTGGGCTCGTATAGCAACACCTGATCGTCCTGGAAGATCGACTCGATCCCGTGGCTCCCGTTCGCGCCTGAGCCTGCCTGGCCCCCGCCGGAGCCCGAGGAGCGCGATCCTCCGGAGCCGCCCGAGCCCGTGGCGATCAGGACCACGACCAGCACGATCGCGGCCATCAGCAGGCCGCCCGCAAGGGGCAGCCGACCGCGTTTTGACGACGGGGAGGGCACGCGCGCAGGTTGTCAGACAAGGGGGATCGGACGCCGCGCCCCGTTTTCCGACCGCCTCGCGAGCTAGCTTGCCCTCATGCGCCCAACCGCCCCCCTCCAAGCCGCCGATCGCCGACACCTTTGGCACCCGTTTACCCAGCAGCAGGCCTGGTGCGATGAAGAGTCGCCCCTGCTGATCGACCAAGCCCAGGGAACGAACCTCTACGACGTCGACGGGAACGTCTATATCGACGGGGTCTCCTCGCTCTGGTGCAACGTTCACGGTCATCGCCACCCCGAGATCGACGCCGCGATCGCCGCCCAGCTCGATCGGGTCGCCCACTCGACGATGCTCGGGCTGAGCCACGAGCCCGCGATCGAGCTGGCCGAGAAGCTCATCGCCGTCGCACCTGACGGGCTAAATCGAGTCTTCTACTCGGAGAGCGGCTCGACCGCGGTCGAGATCGCGCTCAAAATGGCGTTCCAGTTTCACGCGCAGCGCGGCGAGCCACAGCGCACGTCCTTCATCTGCCTCGAGAACGCCTACCACGGCGACACGCTCGGGGCGGTCTCGGTTGGCGGAATCGAGCTGTTCCACTCGGTGTACCGGCCGTTGCTGTTCGAGTCCCACCAGGCGAGGGCCGGCGACGCCGAGCACCTCGAGGCGGTCCTCAAACAGCACGCCCACCGGACGGCGGCGGTCATCGTCGAGCCGCTGGTTCAGGGTGCCGCCGGGATGCTGCTTCAGCCGGATGGGTACCTGCGTGAGGTGCGCGAACTGTGCGACGCCTATGACGTGCTTTTGATCTGCGACGAGGTGGCGACGGGATTCGGCCGCACCGGGCGCATGTTCGCGTGCCAGCACGAGGACGTAACGCCCGACCTGATGTGCGTGGGCAAAGGGCTCACCGGTGGCTATCTACCGCTCGCCGCGACACTCGCGACCGAGCGCATCTACGAGCGCTTCCTCGGCGAGCCCGAGGAGTTCAGGACCTTCTTCCACGGCCACACCTACACCGGCAATCCGCTCGCCGCGGCCGCCGCGATCGCCTCGCTGCAGGCGTTCGAGCGCGAGCGAACCCTCGAGCTCCTGCAGCCGAAGATCGAGCTGCTCTCGCGGTTGCTCGCACAGCGGATCGCGATCCTCCCGGGCGTGGCCCAGGTACGGCAAAAGGGGTTCATGGTCGGCATCGAGCTGACACCCCAGCCGGTCGCTGACCGCGTCGGGCATCAGGTGACGCTCGCCGCTCGACGGCGGGGCGCGATCATCCGCCCGCTCGGCGACGTAGTCGTGCTGATGCCTCCGCTGGCTATCTCAGAGGCGGACCTGCGGCGGCTGGTAGCGGTCACCGCAGCGTCGATCGCTGAGGCGACCTCAGGCCGGCTGCGCATCGCCGCTTGACCCCGGTAGGGTCCCCGCCCATCATGCGCCTGATCCGCTTTCTGGCTGGCCCGACGTTCATCTTCGCCGGCTCGATGCATTTCATCGTGCCGAAGTGGTACCGGCGGATCATGCCGCCGTACATCCCGGCGCACAACGCGATGGTCGCGCTCAGCGGCCTCGCCGAGATCGCCGGCGGCGCGGGCCTGCTGTTCGAGCGCTCGCGAAAGCCGGCCGGATGGTGGCTGATCGCGACATTGCTCGCGGTCTTTCCGGCCAACCTGCACATGGCACTGCACCCTGAGGAGTTCCCAGAGATTCCGGGCGGCAGGCTGTCCCTGTACGCGCGGCTGCCGTTCCAGGGCGTGTTCATCGGCTGGGTGCTGAGCGCGATGAGGCGCTGAGGCCGAGCCTCAGCGCCCACATCGCAGCGCCCCGGCCCATTGAACATCCAGTCCCCTTGGTGTCTAGGCGTAGAAGTACGGGTCGAGCACCCGCACCTCGGTGATCTGATCGACGGGCAGCGAGTTGATCGCTGCGGTCTTGCGGATGGCCTCCGGAGTCGGGGCGTCGTAGACGCAGAACGTGGTCTGCTTGTCGGCGCTCACGTAGGAGTGCACCCAGGTGACGCCTTCCTCGCCGTTCCGCTCGATGACCGTGCGGCAGATATCCGCACCGCCGTTTGCGATGGGGATCTCGAGACCGTCCGGAAACGTGCGGTGCACGATGTATCGGGGCATGTCAACCCTCCTGAGTTGGTGTGTCGGTGGACATGCCGGCAACGTACGCGCGAGCGAGGCCCGCAACATCGGGAGGATTCCCTATGCGGCTCAATCAGTCGTCGTAGGGCTCGAAGTCCTGCTTGCGAGCGCCGCACACCGGACAGAACCAGGTGTCGGGGATGTCGTCGAACTCAGTACCCGGCGGGATCCCGCCATCCGGATCGCCGTCAGCCGGGTCGTAGATGAACCCGCACGATGAACACATGTACTTCACGCGCGGAAGGGTAGCTGCGCGTTGCCGCGCGAGTCGTCCCGTCCAAGCGGTAGGTTCACGAGATCGGAACCGACCGCCCCGCACCCGGAGAGGAGCTCAATCGAGGTCCCGAGACGGTGCCCAGACCTGCGGCCACGGTGATCGTCCTGCGTGGCGGCCCCGACCGGCTCGAGGTGCTGCTCGTCAAGCGAAATCCGGAGTCGCGATTCATGGGCGGGGCATGGGTGTTCCCCGGCGGCGCCGTCGATCGAGACGAGGGAGATGGTGACGCGGCGCTCCGCGCCTGCGCGTTGCGGGAGCTCCACGAGGAGGCCGGCATCACGCTCCCCGGGCCCGATGCGCTCGTCCCGTTCTCGCGTTGGATCACGCCTGCGGCCGTGAAGATTCGCTTCGACACGTGGTTCTTCCTGTCGCCGCTCCCGGCGGGGGAAACGCCGGAGGTCGACGGCGGCGAGGTCGTCGACGCTCGTTGGTACGCGCCACAAGCTGCCCTCGACGCATCACGCAACGGCGAGCTGTTCCTGGTCTTCCCGACGATTAAGCATCTCGAGCAGCTCTCCCCGTTCGAGACCGCCGAGCAACTGCTCGAATACGCCCGCGGTCGCGACGTCAAGCCGGTCCAGCCACGAGTTTTGCTCTCCGGGGAGACCGCCCGGGTAGTACTGCCGGGTGAGCCCGGCTACGACGACTGAGCACCTGCTGGAAGCGGCGCCGACGCGGCGTAACCTTCGGAGGGTGCGCCTGGGCGAATTCCGCACGGCGGCTCTTTGCACGACGGTGTGCTTGCTTGTCGCGGCGTGCGGTGGTGGCGGCAGCGGAGGGTCTGGCCAAGCCGCCGGGGGCGGGGGCGGTGGCGGCGGTTCCAGCGGCATGCGCCTGTCGATCACCCCCAACAACGGCGGGGTCGACAGGAGTCCCGACCGGGGAATCACGGTGAGGGCCGCCGGAGGCAGGATCACCAAGGTGACCGTCTTGACCAACGGCGACCCGGTCACCGGGACGCTCAACCCCGATGGAACCCTTTGGCGGAGCGCCTGGGCGCTCAACGTCTCTCAGCACTACACGGTCGTGGCGACCGCTGCCACGGCGGCCGGCAAGCGGGTGACCCGAAGGAGCTCCTTCGGGACCTTCACGCCCGCGCACACGTTCACCACCGAGATCATCGAGGGGTCCGGTCAGACCTACGGCATCGGAATGCCGGTGATCCTGTACTTCAGCCGGCCCGTGGTGAACCAAGCCGCCGTGGAGCAGGCCCTGGAGATCAAGTCATCGAGGCCGGTGGTGGGCGCGTGGTACTGGGACAGTCAGTGCGGCACAGCGCCGATGTGCGCGTATTTCCGGCCCCGGCACTACTGGCCGGCGCATACGCAGGTCAGCTTCGCCGGGCACCTGAACGGGATTGAGGTCGCCCCCGGCGTCTGGGGCAGCCACACGCTCAGGCAAAGCTTCACGATCGGTTCACCACTGACCGTGGTCGCCAATACCGCCGGCCACTACATGAACGTCTACCGCGACGGGCATCTGTTCGCCCACTGGCCGATCAGCTCGGGACGCCCGGGCGACGACACGCCCAATGGGAGGTACCTGACGATCGAGAAGTCAAACCCCGTCGACATGGTCGGGCCGGGCTACAACATCCAGGTGCCCTACTCGGTGCGGTTCACGTGGAGCGGCGATTACCTCCATGACGCCTTCTGGTCAGTCGGCGAACAGGGGTTCACGAACGTAAGCCACGGCTGCGTGAACATGTCGCCCGCCGACGCCCAGATCTACTACAACATGGCCGTCCCGGGCGACCCGGTCACGATCGTCGGGAGCCCGCGACCCGGCACCTGGGATAACGGCTGGACCATGTGGTTCCTGCCCTGGAAGCAGTGGCTGCGCGGCAGCGCGCTGCGCGAGGCCGTTCAGACCGGGCCGTCCGGCAGCGAGTTCGTCAGCGCCTCATCGCCGGCGGCTACGGGCGCCGCACCGCTGCTCAAGGCGCAGGGCTCGGTGCCCTGGCCAAGGTTCTGACCCGCAACCCCAAAAACCCCCTCAGCCGCCCCCATACACGACGATCAGATCCGTCAGGACCCCCACCAGGAACCCGACGCCGACCATCAGCAGGCCCAGTTCCCGGTAGCCGTGACGGCGCATGCCATTCCAGACCTCGCCGATCACGTACAGGATCGCGCCGCCGGCCAATGCGTAGAACGCGAGCTCGAGCGGCTTGCTCGTCACCCCGTACCCGACCATCGACCCGACGAAGGTCGGGCCGCCACCGATCAGTCCAGCCAGGCCGATCCACCGCCACGAAGGCCGAACGTCGCCGAGCGGCCCGACGATCCCGAACCCCTCGGTCGCGTTGTGAAGCGCGAAGCCGACGATCAGCACCGTCGCGAGGCTGATCGCCCCGGCTCGAGCGGAGACGCCGATCGCGAGTCCCTCGGCGAAGTTGTGGATCCCGATCGCCGCCGCGATCGTCAACCCAGTCCGCAACGCCCGCCGTCGCGCCTCCGCGCGCCAGCGAGCTTCCTCGTCGAGCTGAGCCACGACCGCGCCGCCTGCGATCGGCGGCTTGCGGCCGCCGAGGGGGCGGATACTCGCGCTCGACGAACGCCAGGCCGGCGCTCCCGGCTACGAATCCGGTGCCGAGCAGCCGACGAGCAGGATCAGGTGCCCGAGCGAAGAGTCGGTCGTGCTTATAGGCGTTCAGGCTGGAGTTGACGATGTCCAGCCCGTTGAGATGACGTCGACGAAGATGAACGCGAGCACCCCGACCGAGAACATCGCCAGCGCGACCCGGGCGCGGCGCGAAAGCAGCTGCAGCCGACCGATGGGAAGGCCGATATAGATCGTGAATCCCGCAAGGGCACCGAGTGCGACCGTCTGTCCGAACGACAAGTGTACCCTATTAGGCTACCCTAAATCCCGAAAGGGGGCTGGTGCATCGGTGCATCCGTCCCTCCCGCCCCCGCCCCCCTACGTGTCCGAATTCAAATCCGGCAGCCCGATGTCCTGCAGCCAGTGGTTCACGGTGATGTTGAGCGTCGTGAACTCGCCCGTCCAGATCAGTACCCCCATCGCCGATCAGCACGACGCCGCCGACGCCGATCACGATCGGGTAGTGGCGCTTGACGACCTTCAGCGCCGAGGTGGCGGTCCCGAACGCGAGTCCCGTGATCAGGAACGGCAGTCCGAGGCCGAGGCAGTAGACCGCGAGTAGGGCCGCCCCATGAGCCGCGGAATTCGAAACCCGGTCGGCGCTGATGATCGCGCCGAGTGTGGGGCCGGTGCAGGGGGTCCACGCGAGCGCGAACGCGGCGCCGGTCAGGACGGGTCCCCCGCGCCCCGCGCGCCGCATCAGGGTTCCGACGTGCCATTCGCGACTCAGCCGCGGCACGAACTGCGACAGCACGAACAGCACGCCCATCACGACGATCAGCGCACCGCACACCTTCAGCGCCGTCGGCCCGGTCAGGGTGGAGCGCAGTGCCCGCTGCCCGAGGAGCCCCAAGGCGATGAAGATGAACGAGAAGCTGCCGACGAACGCAAGCGAGGGACCGATCACTCGCCGGGGGCGAACCTCGGCCGGTGTGACTCCGGCCACAGCGGAGATGTATCCCGGCACGAGCGGAAGCACGCACGGGGACAGGAACGAGATCAGGCCGGCTCCGAAGGCAACCGGAATCCCGATGCCGGACGCGGGGTCCATCCGCGGATTATCCCCCGGAAGCGCCCGATCGCGCGGCGGAACCGAGGACGGCAGCGGCGTCGAACGGCGCACCGAAGCGGCGAACGCGGCCCTCGCACATGCTCCCCGGTGGCCCACCGGCCCGGTGGTAGGTTTGCCCAATGCGCAAGCTCCAGAACTTCATCGACGGTGCGTTCGTCGACCCCGCTGACGGTCAGACTGAGCCGATCCTCGATCCCTCGAACGGGGACACGATCGCCGAGGCGCCGGTCTCCACAGAAACCGACGTCGAAAAGGCCGTGAAAGCCGCCCGCAAGGCGTTCGAGAACGGCTGGTCCACGACCACCCCCGGAGAGCGGGCCGGCGCCCTGCTGAAGCTGGCCGATGCCCTGGAGGAACACTCCGAGGAGATCGCCGAGCTCGAGTCCACGAACGCCGGCAAGCCGATCGCCGCGGTCCGCGAGGACGAGCTGCCGTTCATGGTCGACAACTTGCGCTTCTTCGCCGGCGCCGCCCGAACCCTTGAGGGACGTGCGGCTGGGGAGTACACGAGCGGTTACACCTCGCTGATTCGTCGCGAGCCGGTCGGCGTGATCGGCCAGATCGCTCCCTGGAACTACCCACTGATGATGGCGATCTGGAAGATCGGCCCGGCGCTTGCCGCCGGCAACACGGTCGTGCTCAAACCCGCCGAGACGACCCCTATCACGACTCTGAAGCTAGCCGAGCTCGCCGCCGACATATTCCCCACGGGCGTGCTGAACGTGATCACCGGCCACGGCAGCCCCGCCGGGCAGGCACTCGTCACCCACCCGCACGTCGACATGGTCTCCCTCACCGGCTCCGTCGACACCGGCAAGTGGATCGCCAAGAACGCCGCCGACACGCTCAAGCGGGTTCACCTCGAACTGGGCGGCAAGGCCCCCGTTGTCGTGTTCGACGATGTCGAGCTCGAGACGGCGCTCGAGACGATCGCCGGGACCGGGTACTACAACGCGGGTCAGGACTGCACAGCCGCCACGCGCGTGCTCGCGGGGGCAAAGGTGCACGACGACGTCGTCAACGGCCTCTCGGAACAGGCAAAGGGGCTCGTGATCGGCGACACCAGCTCCGAGGACACGACGCTCGGACCGCTCAACTCTGGCCGCCAGCGCGAACGGGTAGAGGGGTTCCTCGAGCGCAAGCCGGCGCACGCCGAAATCGCGGTCGGGGGGCACGAGCCAGACAGACCGGGCTTCTACCTGGAACCGACCGTGGTCGCCGGCCTCGAGCAGGGCGACGAGATGATCCAGCGCGAGATCTTCGGGCCGGTGATAACGGTGCAGCGCTTCTCGGATGAGGCCGAGGCCGTCGCATGGGCCAACGGAACGCCTTACGGGCTGGCCGCATCAGTCTGGACGCGCGACGTCGCGCGCGCGATGCGGGTCTCGAACGCGCTGCGGTTCGGGTGCGTCTGGGTCAACGACCACATCCCGCTTGCGTCGGAGATGCCGCACGGCGGCTTCAAGCAGTCCGGCTACGGCAAGGACCTGAGTATCTATGCGATCGAGGACTACACCGAGATCAAGCACGTGATGATCTCGCTCACCTGAGCGGTCTAAAAGCGCATCTTTCGCCCGCCCGGAGCGTTAGAGTGGGCAAGGGATCCACGTGGAAGCCTCCGCCATTCATGCCCGGGCCGGGGTAGGGCGCAATCGAATCGCGATCGGAGCGCCGCTGCTGCGACTGCGCTCCGACCAGCAGCTGGTGGCCGTGTTCCGAGCGGGCAACGACGACGCGTTCCGCGTGATCCACGATCGCTACCGCCAGCGACTGCTGGCGTACATGCGCCAAATGGTCGCGGGCGCGTCCTCCGAAGCCGAGGACCTGCTCCAGGACGTGTTCGTGCGCGCGTACTGGGGCCTACGCTCCAACGATCGCGAGCTCAGCCTGCGTCCGTGGCTATATCGCGTCGCCCGCAACCGCTGCGTCGACGAGCTTCGCCGGCCGCACCATCAGGTGAGCCAGGAGCTGCTCGAGCTGACGCGACCGCGAGAGCACGACCCGGTCGTCGAGAGCGAGCAGCGCGAGTCGCTGCGACGTCTGGTCATCGACGTCGGGAGGCTGCCGGAGCAGCAGCGCTCGGCACTCCTGATGAGAGAGCTTTCGGGCATGTCGTACGCCGAGGTCGCCGTCGTGTTGGAGGTCTCCGTTCCCGCCGTCAAATCGTTGCTCGTTCGGGCGCGCCTCGGTCTCGCCCAGGAGCTCGAGGCTCGCGAGACGGCGTGTAACGAGATCCGGACCGAGGTCGCAATTGCTCACGACCGAGGCGTCCGGCCAAACGCGCTCGCCCGCCGGCACCTCCGCGACTGCCACCCGTGCCGCGACTACCGGAAAGAGATCCGGAGCGTCTCGAGACAATTCGCCGCGCTCGCCCCGGCAATCGGACCGCTCGGCCTCGCCGCGAAGCTGCTCGGCATTGGAGGCGGAACCGGCAGCAGCGCGGCGGCCGGCGGTGCGGCAGCGGCAGGTGGCGCCGCCGGCACCTCCGGCGCGGTGGCGTCCGCCGGGTTGATGAGCATCGGCGCCGGTCACGTCACGGCGCTCGTTGCCGCCGCTGTGATCACCGCCGGCGGCGCGGTCGATCTCGCGACGCGGTCGGCTCCGCCCCACAAGCACCATGCTTGCGCGCATGGCGGCCCCCGCGGTCATCCGCGTTCCACGGCCGGTCCAGCCCCCTGTCGTCGTCAAGCATCCGCCAGCCAGGGCCCCGCAACATCAGGTGACTACGAGCCGGCAGCCGCTCACGACGCACGTCGCCTCGGGGTCCGCCTCGGTCGCGGGCACCCAGGTCCAGCCTGGCACGCGCGCGGGTTCGGGGCGCTGGAAGCACCATGGCGCTAACGGGACGGCCACCTTCAGCGCGGGTGGGTCGGGCTCCGGGACGCAGACGTGCGCGGCGCCGGCGAGCCAATCGGGAGGAGTCGTGTCCCAGGTGATCGTCTCTCTTACCCAACCTCAGAGCGCGGTTTCGACCCCGAGCGGAACGTGCGCCGAGTCCACGACGCAGCCACCGACGGGCACGGGTGGCGGCACGAACGGGGACTTGGGCGGAACGGGCCCGGCCCAGCCCGGGCTGCAGAACGGTGGCACGGGTGGCACCGGTGGCACGGGTGGCACCGGCGGGGGCGGTCGTAACGGCAAGACCTCTTAGCCCCGACGCGCGCGCAGGGCCGAGCGGCTAGCCGCCCAAGCCGGCAGGGAGAGTCGGCCGCTCGACGCCGTCTGGCAGCCGGCCTTCGTCCTCGAGCTTGTCGAGGTGCGCGGCGAGCGTGACCGCCGCGGCCGGCCGCAGCCCCGCCGGGGCGTCGTCCCAGACGTCGTCGAGCAACTCCTGCACCTGGCGTCGACCGGCGGCGAGCGCCGCGACCAGGCGCCGCTCCCGATCGAGGCGATGCGCGATGTATTCGTCGAGCTTGGCTTTCGGGTCTGACACGAACGGCCCGTGGCCCGGACAGACCACGTCGAGCTCGCGAGCCCGCAGGCGTTCCAGCCCTTCCAGGTAGCCCGCGAGCGCACCCGCAGTGGGAGTGACGAACACGCTCCCCTCGCCGAGCACGGCGTCTCCCGTGAAGGCCACCCTCGCCGCGATAAATGCGAGGTGATCTGGGGCGTGACCGGGCGTAGAGATCGCCTCGAGCGGCCCGAACGTACTGCCGTCTGTGAGGATCACAGTCTCGCGGGCCGCCCGATCGCCTACTGGGCCATGCGCCGCGGCGAGTGGAGTATCCGGGAAAAGCTCACGCACCGCGGGCATGGCTCCCGTGTGATCGGCATGGAAGTGGGTTAACGCAATACCTCCGAGCCCTCCCCGACGTTTGATCTGCTCGGCCAGCCGCGCGACGTGCTCGGGGAGATCGGGTCCGGGATCGATCAGGCACGTCGGGTCGCGGCCGACGAGCCACGAGTTGGTGCCGCTCAGCGTGAACGGCCCTGGGTTGTTGGCCCGTACCCCTAAGACGTCATGGCCGGGAACCTCGATGAGCGTCATCCTGGCAGCATGAAACCATGCGTGTGGTGGTCGTTGGCGGCGGAATCATCGGGATCGCTACGGCGCGAACGATCACGATGCGGTCCCCCGAGACCGATGTCGTGCTCGTCGAGAAGGAGACCTCGCTGGCCCAGCACCAAACCGGCCACAACAGCGGCGTCGTGCACGCGGGCCTCTACTACGAGCCGGGGTCGCTCAAGGCACGGCTCTGCCGCCGCGGTGTCGGGCTGCTGAAGGAGTTCTGCGCCGAGCGCGGCGTCGCCTACGAGGAGTGCGGCAAGGTCGTCGTGGCCACGAAGCCGAGCGAGCTGGACCGGCTCGACCGCCTGGGTGACCGCGCGACGGCAAACGGGGTGCCGGGACTGCGCCGACTCGACGAGGCCGAGCTGCACGAGCTCGAGCCCGCCGTCCGTGGCATCGCGGGGCTGCACTCACCGACTACGGCGATCGTCGACTTTCGCGCAGTGGCGCGGGCGCTCGGGGAGGACCTAACGAGCCGCGGCGCCGTCGTGCGCACCGGCCGGAGCGTCGTGAGGGTCAGTCCGAACGGGGCGGGCGCCTCCGTCGCGCTCGAGGGCGGTGACGAGCTCAGGGCCGACCGCGTGATCGTGTGTGCCGGCCTCCAGGCGGACAGGCTTGCGGTCGCGTCGGGGGAACCCGCCGAGCCGCGGATCGTCCCCTTTCGCGGTGAGTATTGGAAGCTGCCTCGCGAGCGCGCCGGGCTGGTGCGAGGCCTCATCTACCCGGTTCCGGATCCGTCGCTTCCGTTCCTCGGCGTACACCTGACGAAAGGGATCGACGGAGATGTGCTGATCGGTCCGGGCGCGGTGCTCGCCACCGCTCGTGAGGGCTATCGCCGCGGATCGTTCAACCGCCGCGACCTGTTCGATGCGATCAGCTGGCCCGGCACCCGGCGCATGATGCTCCGTCACTGGCGGGCCGGACTTCAAGAGCTGGTCCGCACCGCGTCAAAGCGCGCGTTCATCCGCGATGCCCGCCGGTACGTGCCCGCACTGCGCAGCCGTGACTGCCAGCGCGCGCCGGCCGGCGTGCGGGCCC
The DNA here is from genome assembly GCA_963705775.1 of uncultured Solirubrobacterales bacterium. Lineage (GTDB taxonomy): Bacteria > Actinomycetota > Thermoleophilia > Solirubrobacterales > Solirubrobacteraceae > Palsa-465. Next base: position 13,993 of record CAVPKT010000015.1, read on the forward strand.
AAGCGGTCGATCTCGACGGAACGCTCGTCGATGACTTCCGCCTCAGCGTCAACGGGCCGGTGGCGTGGGTCCGAAACGCTCCATCCCCGGGAGCGACATCCTCGCTCGCGATCGCCGAAGAGCTCGCGGCGCGAGTGATGGGCTGATGCACTTCGGACGAGTCTCGGTCGACGGTCCGGATGGGCGCGAACCCCGGGTCGTCGTCGCCAAGGACGAGCAACCGGATCGCTGGATCGACCTGCGCACCGCCGAGCGCCTGCGGCTAGAACGCGCCGGCGCGACGCGGGACGCCGCCCGGCGAATTGCGGCGGCGGCGGTGCCCGGCAGCCTGACCGCGGCACTCGAGGGCGGCGAGGCGTTCTTCGAGGCGGCGGCCGCGGCGCTGGACACCGAGGTCGCGTTCCTGGAGCGCCCGGCCCCGCACCTGATCGCCCCGATCGACCCGCCCTCATATCGCGACTTCATGGCTTTCGAGCAGCACTTCCGCTTCTCCTACGAGCGCCGCGGGGCGCCCGTTCCGCGACGTGCTCTATGAGCTACCGGTCTCGTACATGGGCAGCGTCAGCGGGCGTGCTCGGCCCCGACGAGGAGGTGTGCTGGCCGGCCTACAGCGACCAGATCGACTTCGAGCTCGAGCTCGGGATCGTGATCGGTCGCGCCGGACGCAACATCACCCCGGAGCGCGCCCGGGACCACATCCTCGGACTGACCGTCCTCAACGACTTCAGCGCCCGCGACATCCAGTTTCAAGAAATGGGCGCGAGACTCGGCCCTTCGAAGGGCAAGCACTTCGCGTCCGCCGTCGGACCCCGGATCGTGACGCTCGACGGGCTCGATCCCGCCGCGCTGGCCATGCGCGCCCGCGTGAACGGGGAGCCTTGGGCGGAAGGTTCGAGCGGATCGATCCTGTGGTCGATCGAGGAGCTCGTCGCGTGGGCCTCGACGGGCGAGAACCTCCCCGCCGGCGCGCTGCTCGGCACGGGCACAGTCGGTGGAGGTTCGGACTGGAGCTCGATCGCTACCTCGAGGTGGGCGACGTCGTCGAGCTCGAGATCGACGGGATCGGGGTGCTGCGCAACCGGATCGGGCGGGACCCCGACAGCGGCTGGCGGCCGCAGCCGCGGACGCCGCCGCCCGACGCTCCTCTACGCTAGATCGCCGCCATGTCGTCTACCCGCAGTCGCCGGTCCACCCCACGCCGCACCTTGTTCGCGCTCCTCGCGGTGGTCATCGCCGCCGCGATCATTGTGATCGTCGCGAGCGGCGGCTCCAGCACCGGCAAGCATCGACAGCGTCGACGACCAGCACCGTTTCGCTCCCGCAGCCATCGGCCCGGATCCGGCTGACCTCGCCGACCGGCGAGCCGGGCGTGCTGGGGATCGTCGAGGTCGTGCGCCGTGGCAACAACGCAGCGATCTCGATCGTCTGCAAGGGCGTTCCGCCGAACCGCACCACGACGCCTACGCGGTGTGGCTGTTCAATTCACCCACCGACGCCGTGCGGCTCGGGTTCGTCAACCCGGGCGTCGGGAAGAACGGCCACATCGACACTGCCGGGGTCCTGCCGGCGAACGCCGCCCACTACCGCGAGCTGCTGATCACGCTCGAGACCGCCGCTGCTCCGGCCGCACCCGGACACATCGTGCTCGCAGGACCGCTCAGGGGCGGCTGACCACTCCTCCGGGCGGTACGATCCGCCGCGATGCAGGAGACCGGGGCCGCTCGATCTGGCGAGCTCAATCGCTGGCAGCGGCTCGCCCGCCGCCGCCTCTTGAAGACGGCCGGCAAGCGCCCAAACCAGTCACTGGAGCCAGACGACTGGGCGGCGTACTTCGCACTGACATTCGAAGGGAGCGGCAAAGCGTGGAGCTGGATGATGCGCAAGCTGCCGACAAGCCCGCGGTGTGGCGTCTGCAGCGCGCCGTTCGCCGGGATCGGTGGCAGGCTCGTGCGCCCGCTCGGATATCACCCCTCGCGCAAGAACCCGAACATCTGTGCCACGTGCGTAGAGCTGGCGCCTCCGGGCGGGATGAAGATGCAGGCCGGAGTGCTGTTCGCTGACATTCGTGGGTTCACCGCGATGTCCGAACAGAATGGTCCGAGCAGGTCATGCGGGTGCTGCGCCGCTTCTACTCGTGCGCCGAGGATGTTCTGTTCCCGGCGGCGTTCATCGACAAGCTCGTCGGCGACCAGGTGATGGCCCTCTACCTGCCCCAATACAGCATGCCCGCCGATTCCGCCGGACCGGGAGGCGCGTCGCGGCTGGCAAAGATCATGGTCGATCAGGCCAAGAGGCTGCTCGCCAGCGTGGGCTACGGAAGCGAGGCGGGCCCGTTCATCGAAGTCGGCGTCGGGATGGACCTCGGCGAAGCGTTCGTCGGAAACATCGGCGACGGATCCGTGCGTGATTTCACCGCCGTCGGCGACGTCGTCAACACGGCCGCGCGGTTGCAGTCCGCGGCCGCGGGCGGCGAGATCGTGATCTCGGAGCGCCTCGCCGGCGGGTTGGGCGAGCGACCCGGAGCGCGAGCCGAGGCCCTCATGGTGAAGGGCAAGGCGGAGCCGGTGACCGCCTACCGGATAGCCGCGGGCTAGCGGCATATGCTGGGCCCATGAGCTCCAACCTGGAGCCGCTCGAGCGGGCGCTCCGAGCCGACGCGCCGCCGTCCTTCGCGACGCTCGACGCGCACGAGGTGGTGGCACTCGCGCAGGCCTTCGACGCAGCGATCGAACGCCAATCCACGGAGCTCGAGTCCGCATCCGAGCGCGCGCTACAGCATGTCCCTCGCGTGTTGCGGGGCACCGTCAAGAAGGTGGTGTTCGGGTGAGCGAGCGCCTGGAGGGGCGCGCAGAGGTCGTCAAGCTCGCGCGACTGCTGGAGGTGGACGAGGACGAGCTCGCGTTTCTCGAGCGGCTGCCGGCCACCGATCTCCGAGCCTTTCGCGAGTCGGCGACCGAGCGGCTGTTCGCGTCTGGTGCTAAGCGGCTCGAGCGACTCGGAGCTGCAGCGAAGCTCCTCCCCTCCGGCCTGGCCGCGACGATCGCCCAGCGCGCATTCGGCCCCTTGCTGTGCGCGCGGGCTGCGGGCAACGTCGAGACGGACAAAGCGATCGACGTCGCGAAGCGCCTGCCGCCGGACTTCCTGGCGGACGTCACGGTTGCACTCGATCCGCGGCGCGTCGCGGCGATCATCGCCGAGGTGCCGGAGGAGCTCGTCGTACCCGTCGCCCACGAGCTCGGCCGCCGCCGCGAGCACGTGACGATGGGTCGCTTCCTCGCGTACGTCCCCGACCACGCGATCACGGCCGCGATGGGCGTGCTCAGCGACGAGGCCATGCTGCGGACCGCGTTCGTGCTCGAGCACAAGGAGCGTCTCGACCACGCGGTGGGGCTGCTGCCGCCGGACCGCTTGCCAGGCGTGTTGCGCGTGGCCTCAGAGCTCGAGCTCTGGCCAGAGGCGCTGGATCTGCTCGATCACCTTTCAGAGGAGCGGCGAGGGCCGATCGCGGACGTCCTGGCAGAGCAGGACGAAGTCGTGGTCTCGGCGCTGGTGAACGCGGTCGCCGAGGCACACCTGTGGGACAGCCTGCTCCCGACCGTCCGCACGATGAGCGACTCGAGCCGGGCCCGCCTCGCCGGCATGGCGCCCTTCCACGACCCCGACGTGATGCGGGACATCATCTGGGCCGCGGCCGACCAGCGCCTGTGGGTGGACCTCGTGCCGCTGATCGACGCCCTACCCAATGAGGTTCGCCCCGAGTGGTGGAGATCGCCGCGGCGCTCGAGCCCGAGCGCCTCGAGCGGGTCCTGCGGGACGCCGCCGGCGCGCCGGACACGCTCCACACGCTGCTCTCGCTCGTATCGGAGATGAGCGAGCCCGAGCGTGAGCCCATAATCGCCGCAATCGACCGCGCCGAGCGCGCGGTCGCCGAGCAGCTCGTCGCCGCGGTGAGCGACCCGGAGGAGATGGGCAAGCTGCTGGCGCTCGCAACCTCCGACGTGACCGCCGGCCGCGTAGGTGATCTCAAACCGCTGATCGGTCACCGTGTTGTGGACCTTGAAGGGCTTGCCGACGATCAGGTCGCGCAACTGAGCGTCGTCGAGCGTCGTAGCGCCTCGTTGCGTGAGATCGGCCACGGTCTGGCCGTGCGGCGCCTTGGCGTGCATGTCCGCCGTCGGCGTGTACCAGATCAGGAGAGTCCAGGCGCGCTCCTGCACGGTCGCAGGCACGTCGCTCGGCGGCGGCACCCCAGTTTCTTGGCATCGTAAGTGGTCCAGCGCGGCGTCGGAATCTCGAGAACCCGTACGTAATAGAACGCGTGGAAGCTCGGATCAAAGTCGGGATCCGTCCACACGGTCTTCAGTTCCACGGCGCCAATCGTATTGGTGTAGCTGGCGTTCTTGATGTCGACAGTATTGCCGACCGAGGGCACTTTGCCCCTGAGAGTCTGGATCGCGCGCTGCCTATTGCCCGACCAAGCGACGTCGTAGATTTTCTCGAAGATCTGGCCGCCTTGGTCCAACCCTTGACGATTTGAATGCGGTCCAGATTCGCTGCTTCGGGGTCTTTGACCGCCCACACCATAATGTCGGTGCCTGGCGCTTTGGCGGGATAGGTCGCCGCCCATCGGCACACCGTTCGAGTAGCCCGTCTTGACCCATCCTTGGTTCAGCAAGTCGGGGCCAAAATCCCAGCCACTGAACAGCCGTACCTTGATGCGGACGCCGTGGTACCGAACGTCTCCTTGCGCTGCATGGCGGCGAAGATCGACTGCGCGTATTCTCTTCGGCCCAGACTCCGCCGAGTCCAGCCACGCTGAGCAAGTCCACGTTCCGGCGCCTCCTTCCGCCCAAGCGAGTCTGCGGCTCGCGTCCAACAGCCCGTGGCCTCCGAAATAGTTGATTAGCGTGTAGGCGGAGGCGGTGTCGTGCGAGTCGCTCGCGCCCACCAGCCCGAACCTGTACGGGTTGTAGCCGCGGGAATCCTCCATCGCGAGGCCGTTCTGGTAGGCCTCGCGAATATAGCTGCCGTGGATTTTCGGCGCCGCGCCACTCCACCCAAGAGATAGGTGAAGTAATCTCGAAATCAGCGAACTCGTCGTTGGGTGAAAGGATCGGATGGGTCTCCGAAGTACCTTTGAGCTGGGGGATCTCCGTCAGAGGCTCGTTGTTCATCCGGTCCTGCGCCCAGGCGGCATCGATCGGTCGTCCTTTGCTGTCGACATCCAAGGGAAACATGATGCCGTCAGACAGATTTGGCGTTGTGCGAGATCGCCAGCAGCTCGTTGCCCGCTTTGCGCGTTGAGCGTCCATGCCAGGTCCAGAGATCCTCGGGATGG
>CAVPKT010000016.1:0-25630 GCA_963705775.1 uncultured Solirubrobacterales bacterium
GGTCTACAGAGGACTAAGCTGGCTTCTCATGTCCGGCTCTGATCATAGGCTCACATCCCCATGCGCCTGATCATCGCCCGTTGCTAGGCCACGCTACTCCGGCCGGCTGGACGCGATGCTGCCCGGAGGCGGTGCGGCTGATCATGATCAAGGACGACGGCAGCGTGCTCTCCACGCAGACGCCGGCGGCTACAAGCCGCTGAACTGGATGACGCCACCGACGGTGATCGAGGACGGGTCGCCGCCGGGCGGATGGTCGTGCGTAAGCGAGCCGGCAAGACTGAGGACCGGCTCGAGATCGAGTTGTCGAGGTGCTATCCAAGGTGAGCCACGACCTGGGCAGGACGCCGGTCGACGAAGACGGGTCGAGGCGCATCTGCAGGAGCTCCTGGCCGAACAGCCCCATTGGTGCGGTGAAGGGCTTCCGGCTGGTCCGTCGCGAGTGGCCGACGGACATCGGGCCCGTCGACCTGATGTGCCGCGACCCGACGAGCAACGGGTCGCGGTCGAGATCAAGCGCGTGGCGGCGATCGAGTCGGTCGAGCAGTCACGCGCTATCTCGAGCGGCTCCGGGTCGACCCGGCCTTCGAAAGCTGCCGGGCGTCCTCGTGGCTCAGCAGATCAAGCCTCAGGCGCGTGTGCTCGCGGACTCGCGCGGGATTGAGTGCGTCGAGGTCGATCTGGCGGTCCTGCGAGGCGAGCGCGAACCGGACTTGAAATTGTTCGCGGCATGACAAATGAGCAAGACGTTCTCACAGAGCGCCGCGAGCGCACCCTCCTGATCACGATCAACCGCCCGGACCAGCGAAACGCGGTGAACGCCGCGGTCGCGCAGGGCATCGCCGCCGCGCTCGACGAGCTGGACGGCGACGCCGGCCTGTCCGTCGGTGTGCTGTTCGGCGCCGGCAAGGGCTTCTGCGCCGGGATGGACCTGAAGGCGTTCGTAAAGGGCGAGGTCCCATACGCCGACGACCGCGGCTTTGCCGGGATCACACAGCGCGCGTCGGCGAAGCCGCTGGTCGCGGCGATCGAGGGGTTTGCCCTCGCGGGCGGGCTCGAGGTCGCGCTTGCCTGCGACCTGATGGTCGCCGCTCGGGGGGCGAGGCTCGGGATCCCCGAGGTCAAACGCTCGCTGGTCGCGGCCGGCGGAGGCCTGTTGCGCCTTCCGCGCGTGCTGCCACGCAACGTCGCGACGCAACTCGCGCTCACGGGCGATCCGATCGACGCCGAGCGGGCATATGAGTTGGGGATGGTCAACCGGCTGGCGGAGCCGGGTCATGCACTGGAGGTGGCACTCGACCTGGCTGATGAGATCGCCGCCAACGGGCCGCTCGCGCTGGCCGGCACCAAGCGGATTCTCGTCGAATCGGTCGACTGGTCAGACTCCGAGTTCTTCCAACGCCAGGGCGAGATCGTTGGGCCCGTATCCGGCTCCGAAGACGCCCGCGAGGGCGCGATCGCGTTCGCCGAGAAGCGGCGCCGGTCTGGAAGGGCCGCTGATTGGACCTGCCGGGCTCTTGACAGTCGCCCCGGCCGGGACTAGGTTTCCGCCCGGAACCGGCCCCAGTCCGAGGAGGGGAAGATGCTGCGGAGGTTTTCGGTGTTGCTGGCGCTGCTGGCAATCGATGTCGCGCTGGCGAGCACGGCTCCTGCAAAGCCGACCGCGCATCGCATCGCTCCGAAGCACTTCCGTGGGCTCCGTCGCGCCCTCCGCCGCCGCCAGTGAGGTCGACTGCAACGGCTGGAGCCCGACGTACGCGCCCGCGCGACCGCTGATGCGGGAGCTATGCACCGACCCGATTCACATCTCGACGTATGGCAAGACGTATCGGTTCGTCGACAACGGCCACTACGTCGGGCACGACGAGCCGAGCGTCAAGTTCCTTTCCTCCGCGCCAGGCTCGGGCAACGCGATGACCTACTACATGCAGCTGCCGACGGACCCGGGCTGTACGCCCAACGCGGCGGGCACGTGCGCCGCCTACGGCGAGCTGAGCGTCGCGCCGTGGTTCGGGCTGCCGATGTGCGACCCGAAGTCCTATCCGATGAATCCGTGCACGCGCGACAGCGACACCAACTCGGGTTCGATCTCGGATCCGAACGCGGCCGGCTCGGCGTTCATGGAGCTCCAGTTCTACCCGCCGAAGTTCATCCCCTACGCCAACAACACGAGCTGCGACGCGACGCAGTGGTGCGCGGCGATCACGATCGACAGCCTGGAGTGCACGTTCGGCTTCGCCACGCGCAACACCAACTGCGAGGAACCCCAGCAGTTCGCGTTCCTCCAGACGAACGGGGTCCCGACCGGGTCTCCGGCCCCCCAGGGCGTCAGCGTCCAGACCTACACACCGAACGGCCAGACGCTGAAGATGAACCCGGGCGACGTGCTGGAGGTGTCGATCACCGATCCCCCGAGTGGGTTCAAGACGCAGGTGACCGACTTAACCACCGGACAGACAGGCTTCATGCAGGCCAACGCCGCGAACGGCTTTACGAACACCAACATCGCCGACTGCTCGGGTAACCCGTTCACGTGGCACGCCGAATACAGCACCGCCCAGCAGCAGAACCAGGTGCCCTGGGCCGCGCTCGAGGGCGGCGTCCTGATGCAGCAGGAGATCGGGCACGGCGAATCGTGCGGCTCGCTCGCCAACAGCGACCCCTACTCGATCACGTACGGGAACGGGTCGAGCTACTCGGACGCGAACGTCATGGACACCTGCAACGGGGGCGTCGAGGGAACGAGCGCGACCGGCGAGGGCCCGTGCAACACGGGCACCGGCTTATGTTCAAACTCCACCACGCAGGGGGCGAATGGGCCTGTCGCCTGCCCGACGAACGACTTCACCACGGGCGCCCTGTGCGAGTTCGCAGACGGCTACTGCTATCCGGCGGGAACGCGGTCGGTGACGATCAACGGTACCCCGACCACGGTGAGCGAGCCGCTGAACTTCTGCAATCAAAACCGGTTCCAGAACGGCGACCTCGACTTCGAGGGCAACAGCTACATCGCCGACTGGCCCAACGGCAGTTCGAGCTTCCCGACCTCGCTGCGGTACGCCGGGCCTTACACCACGGACGGGCAACCGTACCCCCACGTCCAGTTCGAAACTGACGCGCCGGGGTCAGAAAACCTCTGCGACACGGGTCGGGCAACGGCTGCCAGGTCCCGCCACAGGGAAGCGGCGGCTTCTATCCGTTCTGGACGCTGAACAACACGCAGTCCCTGACGGGCACGCCCGTATCGACGGGATCGTGCATCTGGAACTTCGGTAATGACATCTCGAGCGTGACGGTCAACGACCTCGGCGGCGCCGCGCAGTACGGCACGCCCGACGTCGCGCGTTATGGCGGGACCGTGACCAGCCCGGTGATGGGGAACCCGCAGCTCGCGAGCACGCGCGCGCTCCCTGCGAACAGCGCGCTGCCGGTGATCTCCGGTACGGCCGAGGAGGGGCAGACGCTGAGCACGACGAATGGGACCTGGAGTGACAACCCGACGTCGTTCTCCTACCAGTGGATGGACTGCGACACCTCGGGGAACAACTGCACGCCGATCGCCGGCGCCACCAACCAGAACTACACCCTGACCAGCACCGATGTCGGCCACAAGGTCACGGTCGCGGTGACCGCCAACAACGGCGCCGACAGTCAACCCGCGCAGGCGGCACCGACCGCGGTGGTGCTCCCCGGACCGCCAGTGAACACCGCGCGGCCCACGATCTACGGGGACACGACTGAGGGACAGACGCTGTTCGAGGCGCACGGCACGTGGACGAACAACCCCACGTCGTTCTCCTACCAGTGGATGGACTGCGACACCTCGGGGAGCAACTGCTCCGCCATCTCCGGCGCCACCGGGCAGAACTACACCCTGGCTGCGACAGACGTCGGCCACACGATCGTCGTGCAGGAGACCGCCACCAACTCGACCGCCTCCGCCAACGCCAACTCGGCACCCACGGCCGTGATCCAGTCCGTCACCGCCTTCCCGACGAAGCCGGTTCTCAGCTCGCCCCCCGTGATCTCTGGCGTCAACCGAGTTGGGGCGACCCTCTCGACTACCACCGGTCTGTGGTCGGGGACGCCGACGCTGACATACGCGTACCAATGGGAACGGTGCAAGCCGGGGTGCGCGGTCATCGGCGGTGCAACGCACAGCTCCTACACGCTGAGCGGCGCCGACTTCGGTTCCCGCATCACCGTGGTCGTTGCTGCGAGCAATAAGTTCGGCAGCGCCACGGCCACCGCCGCCCAGGTCGGACCCATTGGTCCCAGCACAGCTCAGCTGAAGGCGCTGCTCGGCAAGCTACTGGTGCCGCGCGGCAAGGCGGCAAAGATCCTGCGCTTGCTCGGCAAGGGCGGCTACCCGTTCTCGTTCACGACACCGGGAGCGGGTCAGCTGATCATCGTCTGGACGCGAGGCCGTCAGGTGGTCGCAACCGTGGCCGTGACGTTCGGCAAGGCGGGGAAGGTGAAGTCCGAGATCCTGCTCACCTCCCAGGGCGCCCGGTTCCTGATCGGTTCGAACACGGCGAAGCTAACGGCCAAGGGCACGTTCATCCCGTCGAGCCTGCCCGCGACCACCGTCAGCAAGGGCATCACGCTGAAGCGCTGAGCAGTCGGCGGCGTCGCGGGCGCTAGAGGTCCGCGACGCTCTCGGCCTTCTCCAGCCGACCGGCGAGTTGGTTCATGCCGAACCGCTTCGCCGCCTCGGCCCCGCCGGCTAGGTCGGTGGCGTGATCGGAGGGTCGCTCGATCGCGACGATCCGAAGGGTCGCTATGTCCTTGAAATGCCGGAGCGCCTCGGCGTTGTCAGTCAGTGCCGCGGCAATCCGGGGACGTTGCTCCGAGGCGTGGTCGATCACCGACTCGAGGGAGCCGTATGCACGCAGGAGGTCGGCGGCGGTCTTCGGTCCAATGCCGGGCGCGCCAGGCAGGCTGTCCGAAGGGTCTCCGCGCAGCGCGATGAAGTCAGGCACGAGCTCCGGCGCGATCCCGTAGCGCTCGTTCACGCCGGCGGGATCGACCTGCTCGAAGCCGCTCGTCCCCTGCTTCAGATACATCACGCTCACCTGCTCTGACACGCACTGGTACATGTCCCGGTCACCGGTGAGGATCAGAGTCGACCCGCCGGCGTCCGCCTCGACGTGCGCGAGCGATCCGAGCAGATCATCCGCCTCGAGATCTGGTGTGGTGACGGGGCTCCAGCCGAACGCCTCGAACAGCTCGGGCGCTCGCGCGAACTGCCAGTCGAGATCATCGGGGACCGGAGGGCGGTCCGCGTGATACGGCGGGTAGAGCTCGACCCGATACGCGGCTGCCTCCGCCCCGAAGCAGATCACGATCGCCCGCGGCGAGCGGTCGGCGGCGATCCGCAACATGACGTTGACCGCGCCCAGCAGGGCATTGATCGGCTGCCCCGCCGATCCGTGGATGGAGTCGGGTAGGGCGAAGAACGAGCGGTAGAGGACGAACGGACCGTCTACGACGAGCAGCGGGTCTGGCACCCGCGGCACCTTATCCCACGTAGACCGCGGGACCTGGGAGCCCGCCGGACACCACGCGGTAGCTGCCCGCCCCCGGCACCCGAACCGTGTAGCCCCCGCCGGCGTTCGTCAGCGCGCGGCCGACCGTCCGCCAGTGCGAGCCGGACCGCTTCTGCAGAGCTAGAAGCGCACCCTTGGCCGCGGGGAACACTCGGCCCGAGACCGCTGGGGCGCTCGGAGCGAAGAACTCTCCCACCAGCGCCGACAGACCCGTCGCTGTCTCCGCCGTGATCCTCGAGACGTCGGGGCTGTGGCCCACGGCAGGAAGCTTGACCGCCCTCACGATCGTCCCCGCCTTGGTCGTGACGGTCTTGAACCTTGCGAGCGTCGAGAGGAGTCCGAAGCGCTGCTCGAGATCGATCCCGGAGACCGGGGTCTGCCCGGCTGTCCCCACCACGACGGCCCGCACGACCCGCGGCGAGCCGCCATCGCGCTTGGTCACCCTAACCCCGGTCAGCGTCCCCTTGACGAGTCCCGACAGCTTGGCCTGGGCGGCGCCGAGGCTCATCCGGTAACTCCACCGGTGATACGGGTCACCGCCGGCTCCGTCGTAGGGGTCGGGGACACCGACAAGCCAAGGCTCAGCCCTGGCCCCCGGGAACGCGTTCTGGACGCTCTCGGTGTAGCCGCCTGAGCTCGAGAAGAAGTAGGTGATCGCCGGCGCGCCGTTGTACGTGACGATCTGACCCCGAGTCGCGTAGACGGCCGCGTTGGAGGCTGCCGTCTCGGCGGCCACGCCCCCATACGCCTGCGAGCGCGTGTCGGAGTAGAGCTGGTAGTCGCTACCCGCGACGACACCGGTGAGCGCGTAGGTGCGAGCCGCGACGGCCTGCGCCTCGAGCGCCTGCGCGGCCCAGCTCGCGGGCATCTCCGAGGCGACGACGCCGCGGACGTAGGCATCGAGGCCCACGGCGTTGACGGTCTCGACACCGCCACCGGCAGCGTGGAACACGAGCGATCCCCGGTACGTGCCCACGCCCGCGAGCGTCAGCGGGCCCGGACCGGAGACCTTCAGCGCGCCCGCGAACTTCCCGACGCGCTTTCCAGCTGGGTTGACGAGCGCGAGCGAGCCGTTTGAGAGCGGTTGAACCGCGTAGGTGGTGCCGCGCTTGAGCGTCTTGCCGCCCGCCTTGTTGGCGCCGCTGAAGGCCGCCGACCCCGTCGCGAGCAGCACCTTCACGATCCGCTTGGGGTTGGTCGTCGTGAGCGATCGTGCCCTCGTAGTAGTGCACGAGGATCGACTGATAGCTCGCGCCGTGCAGCGCATACCCGTAGGCGCCGTACTGGCTCATGCCGACGCCGTGACCGTTGCCACCGCCGGTGATGTAGAACGTCGTCGCGGCGCCGGCAGGGGTCGCGAGCGCAGCTACGGATAGGGTTACAGAGAGAGCTGAGATGAATGAACGCAAGGCTTCAGATGTGTTCGTCGAGTGCCTCGAGGCGGAGGGTGTTCGATTTGTGTTCGGGATTCCTGGTGAAGAGACGCTCGATCTGAGCGAGTCGCTTGCCAATTCTTCGATTCAGTTCGTACCTGTTCGCCACGAACAGGGCGGCGCCTACATGGCCGACGCCTACGGCCGCTTGACGGGCCGGGCGGGTGTTTGCCTGGGCACGCTCGGGCCGGGAGCGACGAACCTGGTCACAGCCGTAGCCGACGCTTTCCTGGACCGAGCCCCGCTCGTTGCCCTCACCGGCCAATCCGACCTGGAGCGAATGCACAAGGAATCGCACCAGTACATAGATCTGATCGGCATCATGCGGCCGATCGTTAAGTGGAACGCGCGGGTATCCAGCCCGGAGATCGTACCCGAGGTAGTCCGCAAGGCATTCGCGGTCGCCGAGTCAGAGAAGCCCGGCGCGACGCACCTCGAGCTCCCGGAGGACGTTATGGCGCGCCCGCTGGACGCGATCCCCCTGTCCCGCCACACGCCGGTCCAGCCCGAGCCCGGAATGCGAGAGTTGCGGCGCGCGGCGGAGATCATCTGCTCCGCGTCGCGCGTAGTTGCACTGGCGGGCAACGGAGCGGTGCGGACGCACGCTGCAGGCGCGTTGCGGACGTTCGCCGCAGAGCTCGGGATTCCGGTGGCCGAGACATTCATGGCCAAGGGGGTGCTGGACGACGATGACCCGCACGCGCTGGGGACGGTTGGCCTCCAGGCTCGTGACTATTCGCTCGCGGGGTTCGACGACGCCGACGTGGTCGTCGCGATCGGCTACGACCTCGTCGAGCACAAGCCGGAGAACTGGAACCCTCGGCGCAACAAGCAGATCGTGATGATCGACACCGTCGCGGCGGAAGTCGACGAGTTCTACCTGCCTGCGGTCGAGCTGATCGGCGACATCCCGCACGTGCTCTCGCGGCTGACTGCGGCGTGCGCCGAGGATCCCCCCTCCCCCGGAGGCTCCTCGCGGCTGCGCGAGGTCGTCCAGGGCGCGCTCCGCGAGGGCGCCGCCGATGAGAGGTTCCCGATGCTTCCACCCCGAGTGTTGTGGGAGATTCGGCAGGTGCTCGACGCGGAGGACATCCTGGTCTCCGATGTGGGCCTGCACAAGCTGTGGATCGGGCGGATGTTCCCGGCCCACGCACCCGGCACGGTGCTGATCGCCAACGGGCTCGCCGGCATGGGCTTCGCGCTGCCGACAGCGATCGGCGCCAAGCTCGTGTACCCCAACCGCAGGGTGGTGGCCGTCTCCGGCGACGGTGGCTTCCTGATGAACTCGCAGGAGCTCGAGACGGCGGTCCGGCTGCGGACCCCGGTGGTGAATGTGATCTGGGAGAACGAGCAGTTCGGCTCGATCGCGTGGAAGCAGGACAAGAAATTCGGGCGCCACTTTGGCGTCGACTTCGGCAACCCAGACTTCGTCAAGCTCGCGGAGTCGTTCGGCGTACCGGCCTGGCGCTGCTCGAGCGCGGATGATCTCGGTCGACTGCTGCGAGACGCCGTCGCACTCGATCGGCCGTCGCTGATCGTGGTGCCGATCGACTACTCGCTCGACGTGGCGCTTTCGGGCGAGCTCGGCGTGGAGACGGTCGCTACTTGAGCGACCGCACAGACGTCCTCGTCATCGGAGCGGGCCTCGCCGGTCTGGTGGCCACGGTCGAGCTGCTCGAGCGCGGACGCGAGGTGCTGCTCGTCGACCGCTGCCGGCCGGAGGAGGTGGGCGGCCTGGCGCGGGAGGCGTTCGGGGGGATGTTCATGGTCGACACGGGTGAGCAGCGCCGGTCTCGGATCAGCGACAGTGTGGAGCTCGCGCTCGAGGACTGGCTGCGGGTGGCGGGCTTCGAGGAGGCCGACGTGTGGCCGCGAAGGTGGGCCGAGCAGTACGTGGCTCGCGCTCGCGACGAGGTCGGCGAGTGGCTGAAGCGGTACGGCGTGCGGTTCTTTCCCGTCGTCAACTGGGCGGAGCGGGGCGTCAACGGCGACGGTAACTCGGTCCCGCGCTTCCACCTGACGTGGGGTACGGGCAAGGCGATCGTCGACGCCCTGTGGCCGGCGGTCCGTGGCCGCCCTGGGCTCGAGGTGCGCTTCGGTCACCGCGTGGCTTCGCTCGCGGTCGTCGACGGCCGGGTGACGGGCGCAAGGGTGGTCGATGAGTCAAATGACAGCGAATATGAGGTCGCGGCCTCGAGTGTGGTAATCGCGGCCGGCGGAATCGGCGGAAACCTCGATCTGGTTCGCAGCCACTGGCCGGCGAACCTCGGGAGCCCTCCCGACGAGATTCTGATGGGCTCCCACTACTACGCCGACGGGGCCATGCACGCCGAGGTGCAGCGGATCGGCGGCAACGTGACGCATCTGGACCGGATGTGGAACTACGCCGACGCGGTCCGGCACCCCAAGCCGCGTCGGCCGCTGCATGGGCTGAAGCTGATCCCACCGCGCTCCGGCCTGGTGCTCGATCCGACTGGCCGGCGCTACGGACCCGAGGCACTGATCCCGACGTTCGACGCCTACTACGCACTCGAGCGGATGTGCGAGGACCCCCGCAAGTACTACTGGATGATCTGTAACTGGAAGAATCGCGCGCCGGGAGCTCGACGTCTCGGGCTCAGAGCACAACCCCGCGATCCGCGAGCAGCGGCTGGTCCGCTTTTTGCTCAGCGTCGTCCTCGGCAAGCCATCGCTGGTCCGGTACTTCCTGGATCGCTGCCCCGACTTCGTCTCAGCCTCGTCGCTGCCGGAACTCGCCGCGCGGATGGCTGACGTCACGGGCGACGGCGCGCTGGACGCGGAGCTGATGCAGTCTGAGGTGCGGCGCTACGACGCGACGATCGCCCGCGGCAAGGCGCTGTTCAATGACGACCAGCTGCGGCGGATCGCGCAGCTGCGCAACTGGCGCGGCGACCGGCTGAGAACTGCCCGCTTTGCGCGGATCGACGACCCGAAGGCCGGCCCTTTGATCGCGATCCGGATGACGGTGCTGGCGCGCAAGAGCCTGGGCGGGATCCAGACCGACCTTGACAGCCGGGTTCTGCGCCCGGACGGCTCGGTCGTCCCCGGCCTTTACGCAGCCGGGGAGGCGGCGGGCTTCGGCGGCGGCGGAGTGCACGGCAAGCGATCGCTGGAAGGAACGTTCCTCGGGGGCTGCGTGTTCAGTGGCAGGCTCGCCGCGCAGGCGATCGCGGCGTCCGACGGCAGCTGAGCGCGCGGGCGCCGCGGCCTAGCCCGCAGACGATGTCCCTACTGCCTCACCCCTCGGGACAGTAGGGACAAAGTTCGCGCTAGAGATTCCCCTGGGCCATCTTGCGGAGGTCCATCGCCTTGTCGTAGGTCTCCTCGTCGACGCCCTTCTCCAACGCGACCTCCTTGAGCATCCGGCCCGACTCGGCGGCCTCCTTGACGATCTCGGCCGCCTTGTCGTAACCGATCGCGGGATTCAGCGCGGTCGCCGCGGCGAGCGTCGACTCGGCCGAGCGCTTGGTTCCCTCCTCGTTGGCGCGTATGCCGTCGACGCATTTGTCGGCGAAGATCCGGGCGGTCGCGGCGAGCAGACGGATTGACTCGAGCAGGTTGCGCGCGATCAGCGGCACCCGGACGTTCAGCTCGAAGTTGCCCTCGAGCCCGCCGATCGTGATCGCTGTGTCGTTGCCGATCACCTGCGCGCTCACCTGGAGGACGACCTCCGGGATCACGGGGTTCACCTTCCCGGGCATGATCGACGAGCCCTTCTGCAGCTCCGGCAGCAACAGCTCGCCGAAACCGGCTCGCGGACCGGAGCCCATCAGCGCCAGGTCGTTTGCGATCTTGGTCAGCGAGACCGCGATCACCTTGAGCGCCCCCGACAGCTCGACGAGCGCGTCGCGGTTGCCCTGGGCCTCGAACGGATCCTCGGGCTCATCGATCCGGAGCCCGGTCGCCTCAGTCAGACGCGCGCGCACGCGCGGGGCGAACTCGGGATGGGTGTTCAGGCCGGTGCCGGTCGCGGTGCCGCCGAGCGGGATCTGGGCCACCTGGGGCAGCGCATTGCGCACACGGCGAGCGCCGAGCCGCACCTGCGCCGCATAGCCGGAGAACTCCTGGCCGAGTGTCACCGGTACGGCGTCCATCAGATGCGTCCGGCCCGACTTGACGATGTCGTGAAACTTCTGCGCCTTAGCCTCGAAGGCCGCCTCGAGCAGCTCGAGCGCCGGCAGGAGATCATCGGTCGCCTCCGAGAGTGCAGCGAGATGGACAGCCGACGGGAACACGTCGTTTGACGACTGACCCATGTTGACGTGGTCGTTGGGATGGGCCTCGTCGCCGGCGAGAGTCGCGATCACCTCGTTGGCGTTCATGTTCGACGAGGTGCCCGACCCGGTCTGGAACACGTCGATCGGGAACTGCTCATCGAACTCTCCCTCGCCGACTCGGTCGGCCGCCAGCGCGATCCGCTCGGCAAGCTCTGGCTCGAGCTTCCCTAGGTCGGCATTGACCCGCGCGGCCGCGGCCTTGATCCGTCCGAGCCAGCGGATAACCGGCACGGGGACCCGTTCTCCCGAGATCGGAAAGTTCGCGACCGCCTTCATCGTCTCGCCGCCCCAAAGCTGTTCTTGTTCGGTAACACCCATGGGTCTAAGCCTACTCATCCGAAGAAGGCGATCAGCTCCCGCGCAACGCCCACCGGGTCGTCGTACGCGATCAAGAAGCCGGTGCCCGGGAGGGTGCGGAGCTGGGCGTTGGGGAGCAGGTCGAGCGCCTCCTGCGCGGCCTCGACAGGATGCGACTCGTCCTCCTCGGCCCACAGCAGCAACACGGGGACGTCGATCCGCGTGTAAGCGTCGAGCAGCTGACGCTGAGCCGTGGCCGGCCAGCGCCGGGCGAACTTCGCCCACGACCGCGCACGGTTGCCGTTGCCGCCGACATCGGAGAAGGCGTGGCGGACCAGATCGCGGGCAGCCGGGTTGCCTTGCGTGGACAGGCGCTCGCCGAGCGAGGGCCTGAACACTAGGGTCGCCCCCCGGGAAAGGAGACGGTCGAGACCGGGCAGCGCGGCCGCGCGGCAGGCGGCCCGCCAGGCGCCGCGCTTCGCGGGATGGTCTTCGGGACGGTGAAGCCGGGTCGGCATCAGGACCATCCGCGCGGGCGAAAGGCGTTCGCTGGAGACGGCCTTGAGCGCGAGCTCCGCCCCGAGGTCATGGCCGGCGACCAGCGGCCTGGGGCCGACCACCTCGCGACAGAAGCCGGCGATCACGTCCGTCAGCCATCCCACCGTGTAGGGATGCCGGGGCCGGTCCTCAGAGTCGCCGTGAAGCGGCAGGTCGGGGAGGACTACCCGGAATCGCCCAGAGAGCGGCGCCACGATCGGCTCCCACTCCCGGTGGGAGAGCCCGAGCGAGTGCAGCAGGACGATCCCCGGCCCTGTCCCGGTCTCGCGGTACGCGATCCGCGCGCCGTCATGATGGTGGTAGAGACGGAGCCGCATTGTCGACACGGATCCTCGCACCGTGGCGAAGCGGTAGTCCTCTAGGCCAGCGGTGGCTTTCCCGACTCAAGGTTGTGCAATTGCTGGACGATGCTCTTCAACCCTCCCAAAGAGGGCTGAAATGTCACCCATGAAGCAACTTTCTTCAAGTCCGCTCGGTCTGTCGACCTCGCAGGCCGCCCACGAGCTGGGTGTGTCCCTGGGCACCATCCGGCGGTGGTCCGACATGGGGTACATCGAGTCCTACCGGACGCCCGGGGGCCAACGCCGCTTCTCGAGCGAGCAGATCGAGCAGTTCCTCAAGTCACTTCAGGATCCGGCGGGCTCTCCGCGCCGCGCAGTCGGCTAGGCCTGAGCTTTCGGGGTGATGTCGGGGGCGCCGCGGGCAGCTACCCGTGGGCTTCCTTGATCCGTCGTTCCATCGCGAGCTCGACATCGAAGTCGGCCGCGTCGGCGTGGCGGTACTCGGTGCCCTCGCCCGTGAGCAGGCCCGCGAGTACTTCGACGTAGCGACTGTCGAGTTGCGTCCCGGCGACCCGGCGAAGCTCGCGCAGCGCCTCGAACGAGCTCATCCGCGTCCGATAGGTGTCGCTCGCGGTCAGGGTGTCGTACACCTCGGCCACCGCGATCATCTTCGCGATCTCCGGGATCTCGTCCTCGGACAGCCCCCTCGGGTAGCCGCGCCCGTCGATGCGCTCGTGGTGAGCGAGCACGATCTCGGCGACCGGTCCATACATGCCGAGGTCCTTGAGCATCTCGGCGCCGAGCTCGGGGTGGCGCTGGATCGCGAGCCAGTCCTCCTCCTGGAGCACCTTCCCCC
Source organism: uncultured Solirubrobacterales bacterium (assembly GCA_963705775.1). Lineage (GTDB taxonomy): Bacteria > Actinomycetota > Thermoleophilia > Solirubrobacterales > Solirubrobacteraceae > Palsa-465. The sequence continues at coordinate 13,273 of CAVPKT010000016.1, forward strand.
GCTCGGCGACGCGGTCGGACAGCGCGAAGTGCCCGATGTCGTGCAGCAAGCCCGCGGTGTGCGCGAGCTCCTGATCCTGCTCGTTCATCCCGACCGACTCGGCCAGGTCACGTGAGAAGCGGGCAACCGCAGCTGCATGCCGGGCCGCCCGACCGTCACGGGTATTGAGCGATCGCATCAGCCCTGCGAGAACGCCCCAGGAGAGGGAGACGTATTGCTGGGCGCGGTGACGGGAACGACCAAGAAGCTGGGCCTGATAGGAGAACGCAAAGATCGCGGTTAGTGCAAATGCGATTCCTGCAATCCCGAGCTCTACGTAGATCGCCGCGCCGGCGACCGCGAGGACGAGGTTCACGCCCTGGGCGATTGCGAATTCGCGAAAGACCGCAGGGGTCAGCGCACGCTCACCGTAGAACAGCTCGTGGTAGCTCGCGACGATCGCGAAATTGAGCGTCAGGAAGACGACGCTCGCACCGAGCACGACGAAGTAGAAGCCGACGCGGTGCCCGTGCGGAGCGACGAGACGGATGACGTTCGCGACAAGCAGAGCCGGGACCATCGCTCCCAAGGCGTTGCCGGCAATCGCGCGCCACGGCGTCTTCAGCTTCGCGCTGGCTACGAGCTCGCTGAGGAGCGCAACAGCACACGCCGAGGTCGAGCCGAGGAACGCTGCCGCCAGCAGCACGACAACGAACGAAGCGGAGACCGACGTCGCGCTCCCGACCGGAACCACCATCGCGCCCGCGATAACGGCCGCAATCAGAAGAACGGCAATGAGTCCGTTGTGACCGGCGTGATCAATTGGTGCTTGCACGCCGGCCAAGGCGAGGCACGCCGCAACGGCGACCAACAGCACAACATCCCGCCGCCTAGGCCATCGACGGGCCCGCTCCTCGGCGGCGACACTCGCGCCCATGCAGGCAAATTAGCGCGAAGTCGCCACGCTTACCACTACTGGGACAGAAAGCTTCGCCGGATCGGCTAATGGCTACGCCAGCACACGATTCTTGACTCCTATTCGTTCTCCCGCCCCAGCAAACCCGGGCTTTGCGGCTCTAATCCGTGGAGCTTTTGCACAACTTTACATCAAATATCTGTGCAATTCCAGCTCAACTTGCACAGTTAGCACGGATTACCCCGACCTTTGTGATGCATGCGCTACCTCAAAACGAGCGAGGCCGCCGCGCTCCTGAACGTGAGCCCCAACACGCTGCGGGCTTGGGAGCGGCGGTTTGGCTTCCCGAAACCACAGCGGTCGCCGGGCAGGCACCGGCTGTTCACGCACGGCGAGGTGGCGGCGCTGCGCGACGCGCTGCAGGAAGGCCTGTCGATCTCCTCCGCCGTATCACGCGCGCGCGAGGGACTCTCGGCCGACAGCAACTCGCTGGTCGGGGCGCTCGTCTCGTATGAGGACGAGCGGGCGGATGCCGCGATCGAGGCGGCACTCGCGTTGCGCTCGGTCGAGCGTTCTGTCCAGGAAGTGCTGCTCCCATCGCTCGACGAAGTGATCCGCCGGCATACGACGGAATCGGCCGCGTGGGCGTTCTCGGCGCACTGGGCCGGTAGCTGGCTACGGCGCGCCAGGCGCCTTGCGCCTCCGCCGGTGCGGCCCGTATCCGTGCTGCTCGGGGACGCATCTCGCGACGAGCTCGATCCCGACGCGCCGTACATTCGCGCGTTCGAACTGTTCTGCGTCCGCGCCGGGATCAGGATGCTGAGTCTCTCGGCGCGCGGGGTGTCGGGCATCGGCGACGCGATCACGGTCCATCAACCGAATCTGATCGTGATCGCCGGCGGCTATCTCGAGGACGACACGGTCGCCCGGTGGGCGTATGCGGCACGTCTGGCCGCCGGGGCGCTGCCAGTAGCGGTGTACCGCCGCGGCGCGCAGCGGGTTCGGATGCGGACCACGGGGACGAGCGTGCTGCCGTCCGGCGCGGCAGATGCGCAGCGGCAGTTGCTAGAACTCGTAGAGGCGGATGAGGCCGAGCGGAGAGCAGCGACGGCTCAGGGCCAGGAGAGCAGACAAGCAGACGGGGCACGTACCGGAACTCTTGGTACGTAGCAGTACAACAAACGGGAGGGACCAAAATTGAGATCGCAGGGGCCGGGGCAGTTGGCACTAGTGCCGCAACCAGAGTGGGGGCGGGAGCAGGGACTCCCTGTCCATTTCTGTAGTCATTGTGGGGCAAGGCCGGACACGGATCGCGCTGAGCGACGCGAGTCGCGCGTGTGCGAGAGCTGCGAACTCGGGCTGCTGCTCGAGGCCAGCGAAACCAACGCACCGGACCAGGGAAGCGCGTTCCTCGTGCTCGACAGCTCAATGTCGGTGTGCGCCGTCTCGGCGGAGGCCGAGGAGCTGTTGGCGACGAGCGAAACTGAAGCCGTCAACCGTCACCTCACCGAGATCCTCGCGTCGGCCGACGCCGAGGCGCGGGGGCCGACGAACCTCGCCGCCGCCGTCACTTGGGCCGCGCGGGGTGATGAGACAGTTCGGACGGTGACCGTTCGGCCGACCAACGTGTTCGGCGTTCGCCTGGCGGCACGGATCGGAACCTGCGGGCCGCCGCAGGCCGCGCTTCTGGTCTTCGACCACCGGTAGGGAAGGGGAGCGCGAGCGGGGCAACCGCGGGTGGCCGGCCCGCGGCGGCGCCTGCCATGCCGGGGTCGCGCGACATAACAAGAGTGCACGGATCCTCCCAAGGTGCACGCTTACTTGCGAAGCTTGCGCAGTGGTCCGAATACCTGCATAACACTCACCACCATGAGTGGAATTCGAACCAACGCGGCTGCCGTGATGCTCGGCGTCAGCCCCAATACTCTCCGCAGCTGGGAGCGCCGTTACAGCTTCCCCCGTCCTCAGCGCTCGCCCGGCGGCCACAGGCAGTACGCACTCGCCGAGATCGAATCGCTCCGGCTGACGCTGGCCGAGACTCACAACGTCTCATCGGCGATCTCCCTCGCCCGTGAGCGCGGCGAGGGCCCATCGTCCTCCACCCGCCTTGCGGCAGCGTTCATGGCATTTGACGAGGACCGCGCAAACCGGCTACTCGAGGAGAGCCTCGCCCTTCGTTCGGTTGAGCGGACGGTCGAGGAGGTCTTGCTGGCCTCCGTCGAGGAGCACGCCGACGAGGAGCAGACGACGGCTGAGTACGAATTCGCCTGGCGACACGCGACCGGTTGGATGGCTGCGCTGAAGCGGCTGTCGCCGCCCGCGTCGCGCACCGAAGGCGTGCTGCTGTTCGACGCCTCGATCCAGAGCGACCTTGACGCCCTTCACGCGCAGGCGCTGGAGCTGATGCTGAGGCGCGCCGGATTGCGGACCCTGACGCTGACCCCCACGATCGAGCCGACGCGTCTCTCGCGCGCCGTGCGCGCCTTGATGCCCGACGCGATCGTCCTCACCGGCCGCCGCGCCACGCTCGACGCGATCGGCCGGCTCGTCTACACGGTCCGCGGGATCGTGCAGGAGGCGGCCGTGTTCGACTACCGGGGTGCCGTGCCCGACACGGGCGCGAGCACCGTGCTGCGACTCCGCTCCGCCCCGACCGCCGCTCGGGACGCGCTTGTCGCCGCACTCGACGCGAAGCGCACAGCCGCGCAAACGCAGTCCGCGCGGTCACGGTCGCTGAAGTCGGCGTAGCCCCGAGTCTGCTGCGCGGTCCGGCCTAAGCGCGGCTGCCACAATCGGCGACCGTATGCCCGCTCAGCCGCATCGTCCCGTCAGCCCCCAGGCTTCGCTGCCCGACGTCGAGCAGGAAGTGCTCGGTCGGTGGCGCGAGCGGGACGTGTTCGCGGCGTCGTTGCGCCGACGGGCGGGAGCGCCGCCGTGGGTGTTCTACGAGGGTCCCCCGACGGCCAACGGCCCCCCCGGCTCGCACCACGTGCTCGCGCGCGTGTTCAAGGACATCTTCCCCCGGTACAAGACGATGCGGGGCTTCTACGTCGAGCGCAAGGGAGGCTGGGACTGCCACGGGTTGCCCGTAGAGCTCGCGGTCGAGGAAGAGCTTGGCTTCACGTCCAAGGACGACATCGAGCGCTACGGGATCGCCGAATTCAATGCACGCTGCCGCGAGAAGGTCCTAAGCCATGTCGAGGACTGGAACCGGCTTACTGAGCGGATCGCATTCTGGATCGACCTCGAGCACGCGTACCGCACACTCGACCCCGAATATGTCGAATCAGTCTGGTGGGCGTTGAAGACCATCCACGACAGCGGCCTGCTGTACGAGAAGCTAAAGGTCGTCCCCTATTGCCCACGCGACCAAGTGACGCTGTCTAGTCACGAGCTCGGACAGCCGGACGTGTACCGGGATGTGGAGGATCCGAGCGTCTACGTGAAGCTTCCGAGCGCGCGCGGGACGCTCATCGTGTGGACCACGACGCCGTGGACGCTCGTTTCGAACGCCGCCGTCGCGGTCGATCCCGAGTTGACGTACGTCAAGACGGACGAGGGCTACATCGTCGCCGAGGCATTGCGAGAGCGGGTGCTCGGCGAGGATGCGAAAGTCGCGGAGCGGTTCAAGGGTTCTGAGCTCGTGGGCCTCAGCTACGAGCCGCCGTTTGCCTTCATCCCCGGCAGCGCCTACGGCCCAAAGGGCCACACCGTCCTCCCCGCCGACTTCGTCTCCGCGCACGAAGGCACCGGCCTCGTCCACACGGCGATCGCGTTTGGCGAGGACGACTTCCGCCTCGGTGAGCAGCAGGGGCTGACCGTGATCAACCCGGTCAGGCTCGACGGCACTTACGACGAGCGCATCGGGCCGTACGCCGGGCGCAACGTCAAGGACGCTGATCCGGACCTGATCGAGGACCTCAGATCGCGCGGACGCCTGCTCAGGTCTGAGAGCTACGAGCACTCCTACCCACACTGCTGGCGCTGCGGGACCCCGCTGCTCTACTACGCGAAGCCGTCGTGGTACATCGGGACGAGCCAGCGCAAGGACCGGCTGTTGCTCGCTAACGAGACCATCAATTGGTACCCGGACCACGTCAAGCATGGGCGCTTTGGGAACTGGCTCGAGGGCAACGTCGACTGGGCTCTGTCCCGCGAGCGCTACTGGGGGACGCCGCTGCCGATCTGGCGGTGCTCGGGCGAGCACGTGCGCGCCATCGGCTCCTTCGAAGAGCTGCGCGAACTGAGCGGCACGCTGCTGGAAGACCCCCACCGCCCGTTCGTCGATGAGGTCACGTTTCCGTGCCCCGAGTGCGGCGAAGAGATGCGACGGGTCCCCGAGGTGATCGACGTGTGGTTCGACTCGGGCTCGATGCCGTTCGCCCAGTACCACGCTCCCCACGAGCACGAGGATCAGTTCAAGGACCGTTTCCCCGCCGACTTCATCTGCGAAGCGCTCGACCAGACCAGGGGCTGGTTCTACTCGCTACTCGCCGTCTCGACAATGCTGTTTGACCGCTCCTCGTACCGCAACGTGGTGTGCCTCGGCCTGATCCTCGACGAGGACGGGCGCAAGATGTCCAAGTCGCTCGGCAACATCGTCGAGCCGTGGGACGTCCTAGAGCGCTTCGGCGCTGACGCGTTCCGCTGGTACTTCTTCACCTCGAAGCAGCCGTGGGACGGCTACCGGTTCTCGCTGGACACGATCGCCGAGTCCGTCAGGCAGCTCCTGCTCCCGCTGTGGAACACGTATGGCTTCTACGTCCTGTACGCGAACGCCAACGGGATGGAGCGGGCGCCCGCTCTCGATGCGGTCGAGAACGACCTCGACCGGTGGGCGCTCTCACGGCTCAGCGCCACCACGGAAACGGTGCGCGAGCGCCTCGACGACTTCGATGCAACCAACGCCGGCCGGGCAATCCAGGCCTACCTGGACGAGCTCTCGAACTGGTACGTGCGCCGCTCGCGGCGGCGCTTCTGGGACGGTGACCGGGCCGCGTTCGCCGTGCTTCACACCTGCCTGACGACGCTCGCCGGACTCCTCGCACCGTTCTGCCCGTTCATCGCCGATGAGATCTACGACAACCTCGACGGCGCCGAGCCGAGCATCCATTAACGGCCTTCCCGGAGCCCGGGACCCGCGACCACGAGCTCGAGGAGGCGATGACGATCACGAGGCAGACTGTCCGCCTCGGACTGGCGGCTCGAGGAGGGCTCAAGGTACGACAGCCGCTGCGCGCCGCGATCATCGTCGCCACCGGGCGCGAGCGCGAGGCGATCGAGCGTCTCTCCGGCCTCGTCCGCGAGGAGCTGAACGTGCATGAGCTCCGGTTCGTCTCGGAGGCCGCTGAGCTGAGCGAGATCGACATCAAGCCCAACTACCGCTCACTCGGCCCGCGATTCGGCAAGCTGATGCCGATCGTGGCGGCGGCGGTCGCGGGACTCGACCCGGCGAGCGTCACCGCGGCGCTTCGGGACGGGCGGCCGGTGGGCATCAGCGTCAACGGCCACGACCACAATCTGAGTGGCGACGACCTGATCGTCGCGATGAAGCCGCTCGAGGGCTATCAGGTCGAACGCGAGGGCTCGCATGCGGTCGCGCTCGAGCTGGCGATCGACGACGAGCTGCTGATCGAGGGGTGGGCGCGAGAGATCGTCCACGTCGTGCAGGGCGCCAGGCGTGACGCCGGCCTGGACGTGTCGGACCGGATAGCTCTGAGCCTCGAAGGGGACGAGGATCTGCTCGGCGCCGCGCGCGCCTACGAGGACTACGTCACGAACGAAACGCTCGCGACCAGAGTGACTTATGGCTCCGCCGATGGGGCACAGCCGATCGAGATCGACGGCCGCGCGTTACGCGTGGCAGTCGAACGCGCTTAGGCGAGCGCCGGCTCGAGCTCTTCCTCGAGCTTGCGCTTCGGGTAGGCCCCGATCACTTTCTTCGCGACCTGGCCGTGACTGAACACGATCAGCGTCGGGATCGACATCACGTCGTAGTTGATCGCGGTCTGCTGGTTCTCGTCGATGTTGAGCTTGACGACCTTCAGATCGCCGGCTCGCTCCTTGGCGATCTCCTCGACAACCGGCGCGACCATCCGGCACGGACCGCACCACGGCGCCCAGAAGTCGACCAACACGGGGACGTCAGACTCGAGTACTTCGGCCTGGAAGTTGCTGTCAGTGACCTCTGAGACTGTGCCTGCCATCGATTCTCCTTGATTAAAAACGGGCTTGCTTCAAAAAGTATAGCGGGCCAGCGGGGGGTGGTCGCCGGTGGGCTGGGGCCGCGAGGACATCTAGTCTTGACTCTAAATGGCCGACCCGACGAACACCCAGATCGCCACGGCGCTCGACGAGCTAGGTGATCTGTACGAGCTCGACGGGGCGATCATCCATCGGATCGTGGCGTACCGCAACGCCGCGAAGGCGATCCGCGAGGCGTCGGTGTCGGTGAGCGCACTGGCGCGAGAGGGGCGCGCGACCGAGCTCCCAGGAGTCGGCGCCACGATCCAGGAGAAGGTCCTCGCGCTCGCCGACGACGGCGTCATCCCCGCCGCGGCCAAGCTGCGGGCGAAGTTCCCGCCCGGGCTGATCGAGATGACTCACGTCTCGGGACTGGGTCCGAAGCGGGCGCGACGGCTGTTCGAGGAACTGGAGATCGACTCGATCCAGTCGCTTCGCTCGGCCGCGGAGGAACAGCGGATTCGGACCTTGAAGGGCTTCGGCCCGAAGGCCGAGGAGAGCATCCTCAGCGCTTTGAACGCCGCCGGAGCCGGCGAGAAGCGACCGCGGATCGTGCTCGACCAGGCACTCGCGGTCGGCGATCAGCTCGTGGCGGCGCTCCGCGAGCACCCTGCCTCCGAGCGCGTTGAGCTCGCCGGTTCCGCGCGGCGGATGACCGACAGCGTCAAGGACCTCGACGTGATCGCCACCGCGACAGACCCCCGCGCGCTCTCCGAGGCCGCCGCCGGACTCGAGCTCGTCGAGTCCGCCCAGTCGCCGGGAGACGCCGGCGTTCGGCTGCGGACGCACACGGGGCTTCAGGTCGATCTCAGAATCGTGGAGCCCGACCAGTTCGGAAACCTGCTCCAGCACCTCACCGGCTCCAAGGAGCACAACATGGCGCTGCGCGACATGGCGGTGCGCAGGGGGCTTCACGTCTCTGAGTACGGCGTCCTCGATGACGCCACCGGCGAGACCCACCGGTGCGCTACCGAGTCCGAGGTGTATGCGCTGCTCGGACTGGAATACATCGAGCCCGAGCTGCGCGAGAACCGTGGCGAGCTCGAGGCAGCCGCCTCTGGGACGCTGCCAGAGCTGATCGCGGTCGAGGATCTCAAAGGCGACCTGCACAGCCACACGACTGCGTCCGACGGGACGGCTTCGATCGAAGAGATGGCAGTCGCCGCGCGGGAAGCGGGTTACGAGTACCTGGCGATCACCGACCATTCGGCGAGCATGGGCTTCGGCTCCGAAGTCTCGCCCGATGAGCTCAAGCGACAGATCGAGAGGATCCGCGCGACGGACGTCGAGGGGCTCGAGCTGCTCGCGGGCTCGGAGGTCAACATCCTCCCCGACGGCTCGCTCGACTACGCAGACGACCTGCTCGCGGAGCTCGACTGGATCGTCGCGAGCGTCCACACCTCGTTCCGCATGACACGCGACGCGATGACGACGAGGATCATCACCGCGATCGAGCACCCGCTCGTCGACGTCATCGGACATCCGACTGGGCGCAAGATCGAACAGCGACTGCCGTACGAGTTCGACATCGAGAAGGTCATCGAGGCGGCCGCCCGGACGGGGACGATGCTCGAGATCAATGCCAACCCGGACCGTCGCGACCTCGACGACATCCACGCGCGCGCCGCCGCCGCGGCCGGAGTGCCACTCGTCATCAACACTGACGCCCACCGACCCGCGACCTTCACCCGGGTCCAACGGTTCGGCATCGCGACTGCCCGGCGGGCTTGGCTGACCGCCGATGACGTCGCCAACACGCGCCCGTGGGCCGAGCTTCAGGGGATGCGCAAACGAGTCGCGCGGGCCTAGTCGCGGGCCTTTGAGCGTTTGGCGGGCGCGCGGTGCCCGTCCAACGGCGGCGTACGCCCGCCACTAGAGTCGAGCGCCACCCGTCCGTCCGAGCCCGGACTTCGGGCCCCAGGGACGCTGCGCAGCTTGCTGCGCAGCCCCTTGATCTTCACGCCTCGCTGCGCCGCCACGAACCACACGAGGCCGGCCAGGCACAGCACGAGCGCGACCCAGAAGTTCAGCCGCTCGCCGAGGAAGTGCTTTGAGTAGTCGATCCGAAGCTGCTCGTCGACCAGCCGCCAGGCCGAGTAGCCCGCGACATAGAGCGCGAATAGCCCTGGGGGCTTGATCTTGCGGTGATTGCCGAGCCAGACCAGGAACGCCGCCAGGAGCAGCATCCAGATGATCTCGTAGAGGAACGTGGGCTGAAAGGTCGCGTGATTAAGGTATGCGGGCGGGCGGTGAGGTGGGTCGATCTTGAGCGCCCATGGCAGGGTTGAGGGCTTGCCGAACAGCTCTTGGTTGAAGTAGTTGCCCACGCGCCCGAACGACTGCGCCACCAGCAGGCCCGGCGCGGCCGCGTCGACGAATCGAGGCAGGTCCTCCCTACTCAGGCGTCGCCGGAGGATGAAGAGCCCTCCGAGCACACCGCCTGCGATTCCGCCCCAGATCCCAAGGCCGCCCTGCCAGATCGCGAACGGACCCCACCAGTGATCCGGGATCTGGCTCGGCGTCGTGATGTCGAAGTAGATCCGACCGCCAATCAAACCGGCTGGAAATCCCCACATCGCGACCTCATACACGAGGTCCGGATCTCCGCCCGCCTTCCTCCAGCGCCGGCGGGCGACGACGATCGCCCCGGCGACGGCGAACACATACATCAGCCCATAGAAATGGACAAAGAACGGGCCGATGTGGAACCCGTTCGAGGTCGGGCTGGGGATGTAGGCGAGAACGTTCACTCGGGCCTATGTTCGCGGACGCGCGCGGCGGGCGCCCCGAGAGGCCCCGTTGAGCTCGAACAGATTCGACCGGAATCCGGGCGTCCGCACGAGCCTGATCGGCTTAAGTGGGGAGACGCGCTCGATGTAGAACCGGGCGCCGTCACGCTCCTCGATCGCCATCACCGCCGACGCCTGCCTGCGCCACGCGAGCGCCCAGATGATCGCGAACCCCGTCGCTACCGCCGGGACCTGCGGGATCACGAACGCGAACGCACCTGCCCCGATCGTCATCACGATCAGTGGCCAGAGCCGGTTGAGCACGGTGCGGGCTGGACTGACCTCCGGAAGGGTGGTCTGGGTCTTGGCGGTGGCGAGCAGCGTGGCAATCGGCGGTGAGGCGTTGGCGCGCCGACCCAGCCAGAGACCGATCACCGCCGCGGCGACCCACCATCCGGCCGAGACCGGCACGATCAAGGAGTCGCTGTTGGACGCGGCGCCCGCGACGGTCACAGCGGCGAGCGCGGTAGCCGCACCGGCACTCGCCAGGACGGTAGTCCGGAGGAAGTCGGCGAAGCGCATCAGGTTACGAGCAGCATCCCGAGCAGCATCTCGACTCCGGAAGTGCCGTCAACCACGAAGTCCGCCTCGCTGACGATGTCCTCGGGACCTTCGTCCGAGCGCACGCCGACCTTCACCGCGTAGTCGATCGTCCCGTCCTCGACGAGCTCGCTCAGCGCACCGAAAGCGTCCAGGTCCGTGCGGTCGTCCCCGACGTACAGGGCCGCGTCGAGGTCGATGTCGGTCTGGGCGAGAAACGACTTGATGCCTGCGCCCTTGTCGATTCGCACCGGCGGTCGCACCTCGAGCACCATGCGTCCCCAATGGGTGCGCAGCCCGGCGGCCTCAGCGCGCGAGGCGATCGCGTCGATCGCCGCGCGGGCGGCCTCCTCGTCGGGCGCGCCGCGCCAGTGAAACGCGACGATCGTCCCCTTGTCCTCCAGGCGCACGCGGCGCCGGCGCAGGTCTGGCGTATCGGCTTCCCGTCCGAATTCCTGCACACGCCGGGTCCAACTCTCGACGTCGGGGTCGATCACGGTCTGGGTCCAGCCGGCGCCAGCAGCTCGGCGCCGTGAGAGCCGAGGTATGAGATCGTGCCGATGGCGACCATCGCCCGAGCCTCCGATGCCCGCCGGCCGGTGACGCATGCCACCACGCCGTAGCGCCTCGAGATCTCGACCAGAAGCTGTCGCGTCCGCTCGGGCACGCGCGCGTCGGACGCCATCTCGACGATCGGCGCCAGCGTCCCGTCGATATCGAGCAGGATCGCGGCCCGTTTCGGGTCGGCACGCAGCGGGGCGAGCGCGTCTTCGGACAGCGCTTCGGGCACCCGTTTAGTTTGGCACCTCTACGATTGCCGCCAATGCGCGCGCTGCTACTGCACGGGCAGCCGGGGAGCGCGCGCGACTGGGCGCTGGTGGTCGATGCGCTCGACTCGTCGCTCGACGTGATTGCCGTCGACCGACCGGGGTGGGATGGGCGGTCTGCGGCGACCGGCGTGGCAGGCAATGCCGAGGCCGCGGTGGCGGAGCTGGATGCGCACGACGTCGAAAGTGCCGTGGTCGTCGGCCACAGCTTCGGGGGAGCGATCGCGGCGTGGCTGGCGGCCTGGCACCCGGAACGAGTCGAGGGGCTGGTGTTGGCCGCGCCCGCGGCCAACAGGGCCTGGCTGACGTGGGTGGACCAGGTGCTGGCGGCGCCGGTCGCCGGGACGATCCTGAGCGGCGCGATGCTGGCGGGAGCGGCGGGCGTCTTGGGTTCGGGGCGGGGGCGGCGCGTTGCCTCGGTGCGCTCGGGTCTGGACGAGGGATATCTGCGCTCGCTCTCGGCGATGCTCCGGCGGCCTTGGGCTCGACAGGTCGTTCGTGGTCGAGCAGCGGGCGCTGATACGGGAGCTGCCTCGGCTGGAGCGCTCGCTCGGGCAGATCAAGGCCGCCGACGGTGATCGTCGAGGGCGCCGGGGATCACATTGTCCCGGTCGCCGCAGCCCGCGCGCTCGCGCGTCAGATCGATGGCGCCGAGCTCGTAATGCTCCCGCGCGCAGGACACCTGCTGCCGCACCAGCATGCGGAGCAGGTGGCCGAGATCATCCGAGGTCTCGCCTGAGCTTCGAGGGATAGAGGTCGCACAGCACGGCATCGACCATCCGAACCGTGCGCCCGCCCGCTGCATGCGATCGGCCAGGAACCAGTCGCCCGGAACGCCCAGATCGGCGGCGAACAGCTCTCGCTGAAGGAAGCGAAGCCCGGAGTGGTACATCCCGGCGCCCCAGGTGAACTGTCCCAGCTCGGGCGGGAAGGTGCCGATCTCGAACAGAGGCCCCTCCTCCACCCGCAGGAGCGCCCGGCCGTACACCACCTCCGAGTGGTCCTGTCGAGCGCGCTCGATCAGGCGCTCGACGCAGTCGGCACGCATCTCGTCGTCGTCGTCG